>JABZHQ010000020.1:0-15872 GCA_015258765.1 Atopobium sp.
GAGCATAGCGATGACGAGCAATCTCATGCCAACGCTCCAGAAGCAGGCGATCATTTTGCTTGCGAGGAGCAATGGAATAGGCGCCGTATGCAGCCAAACCAAGAGCAGCACCAGCCACAACACCACCGGCAATTGCCACATTTCTAAACGACTTACGCTTCTTGGTAGAAGCTAACAGAGCGTCAGAATCCTGTCCGTTTTGAGCGGCAATTTCCTCAGCAACATCTGCAACTGCGATATCTGCGGCAGCATCCTGGTGCTCAGACAAGGTCTCCCCCATCTCTTCAAGCGACTCTGCAGTGCTTGCAAGCTGCTTTGAAAGCTTGTTCTTTGGGCGAGAAAAACGATTTTCTAGATTAGACTGAAGCTGTGCCTGAGCGGCCAAAACTGAAGTCTGAGCCGAACGAAGCGCAGACTGAGCGCGAGCGACTGATGACTGAATAGCATCGCCGCTTGGCAGTGCTGGCCTGATATGAGCATTAAACCCAGCGGTAATCTGCTCTTTTGCGATATTGCCAGCTAAGTTGGCAGCTTTAGAAGCCGTTGTAGCAAGCAGCTTTCTTCCAGCCTCGGATTGAAGTGCTGCCTTTGCGGCATACTGAGTAATTGCTAAACCTGCAGCTCTAACTGCAGCTCTCTTAATAAAACGACCAATCATGTAAGCTCCCTTCAATCTAGCTTTATTCTATCAGTCCAGTTCTCGCTTTTTCGCTACGTATTGCGACTTTCTGTGCGTAATCAGTATCTTTGTCTGTTCAAAATCGAGTAGTATGTAGTCCACTAACTACTATCTCAGGAGCATCATGGCTGTTATAAAACAAGAACACGCTCTCTACCTGTATAAACTACTCAAATCAACCATTGGCGTCTCCAAACAGACTCCCCTCTCTACCGTTGAGGGCGTGCTCATTGAAGACGACCTTGCACCGCAGGATTTTGGCTTTGACGACATCCGCGCTCTCATGGAGGCGTGCCCCGATTTCATTAAGATCACAGCCTTCAAAAAGGGTTACGTCTACGCAACGCTTTTGACTTTTGACATCTTTGAGGCTGCCCTTGTAGCTGGCGAGAAAAACGTCGAGTCGCAAAACAACGGCAAACCATGGAAACGCCGCCGTGGAGCAAAGTCCATTCGAGCTCTCAAGCCAAAGCACTTGATAGTTGAGGCGATACCTGAGGTAGAGGAATCAGAATATCTTCCAGCTACGGAGGAGTCCGAGGAGCCAACCGTTGCGGAGGAGTCCGAGGAGCTGTCCGCAGACGTGCCAGCAGCAGAAACGACTGCAGAACCTGCTGAAGCCGAAGCACCTGTTCAAGAGGCTACCGAAACCGAAACTCCAGCTTCAGAGAAAAAATTGCCTGAGCCTGTAGCTTCTGAGCCTGTAGCTTCTGAGCCTGTAGCTTCCGAGCCTGAAGCCCCCGAGCCTATGGTCCCCGAGCCAACTATCTCGCTTACCGTTACCTACAACCCCTATGACGGTTCCGATGAAGAAAAAACGCTTGAAGCAGCTCCTTCTGTGTTGCAGCAAGCGCTAAACACAACAAGTTCTGCCTCGGCCGCTACAACTTCTGAGTCTCCAGTTTCTGCGCCGGCAATCAATCAGAATGAAGCTCCTGCCCCTGCCCCAACATACCCTGCCGATTTTGAAGAAGAACTCCACGTCAACAACGAGCTTCTCGGCATTTTGTATCAGATGGCTCCCGTTGACGCCAACGTCCTCAAGCAGCTGGAGGAAGACTTCAAACTTGCAGTGTCTTCTCGCGCGCTCATTTCCAAGGGCGGCACGTTTACGTTTCACACGCGTTACAAGAAACCGCAGACAGACGAGGTAATTACCGCTACCATCCGCAAGTCAAAACGCGGAGCTCTGCGCCCTTGGACGCTCTTGGATCTCAGCATTTCTGCAAATGAGCTGCAGGACCAAGCGGTTGATGTGCTTCGCGGTCTACCCAAGTCTGGCATCGCTTCATGGGAGAAGCTGCCCGCCGCAGAAAAGCAGCTGCCCATAAACCCTGTTGACGTGGTCATGAACGAGGCCCCTGTCTCCGATTGGAATGCGCTTAGCACCACCTATCTGAGCGATGCGCCTTCGTTGCAGGCTGCGCAGGCTTGTCTTTCCGCAGCGTACGTCTACAAAAAGAACGAGCAGCAGCTCATGCATACCGACGCCGACTTCTCGCTTCCAGTTCCAGTTACCACGCCCTTGCTCTTTGATCTGGAGCGTGGATTTGATGACAACTCGCCTTTGGTACAGAATGCCCTGCGAGCAGCAAAGCGCGGATGGCGTATGGCTGTTGAGCTCTACAATCCGTCCAAGCACTGCGTCTACCTTGCACTTCCCACCACCGATGGCGAGAAACCCCTTGCGCTGGTATTTGACGTCTCAGCAGAAGGTCCTTATCGCGTTGTTGCAGCGCTAACCATTGAAGAAGCGTATCCACTTGCACGTATCTTCTCTGACGGCCTTCCTAGCTGGATTTTGCCACAGTAATCCCAGCTCACAGGTAAGCTCTCTTCGCAGAACAGCTCACATAACTGGTCACCAAAAAAGCCGCGTCGTGTGGACGCGGCTTTTCTTGTAGTTGGATTTCTCTACGGTGAGTACACCGGGTTTCTCGCCAGTGGGCTGTTGCCGGACACCTAACTTAGTCGTGCCATGGTTCAACAGGCCATTCGTTGCCCGTGAGGCTCCAATTCTTCATGTCGTTGGCGTCGCCGTTAATGACAAACTCCCTGACAAAGATGTCTCGCTTGCCGTTTGAAATGGTCTCGATGTAATAGCGAGGACGAACATCTCCCTCGTGGACCTCATCAAGTGGCGTTGTGTAGTTAGAAAGTGTCTGCTGGTCAACACCCATGTCCTTCAGGGTTTGGGCCAAAATGTCATAGTGCCAGACAGGTGCGTCAGAAATCTGCATAGGCTGAGCCGCCTCTTCAGCAGTCTGACCTGCAGGCTTGTACATGATTACTGGAGCGGAAGGTGTCTGAATATCGCCGCCCGTCAAGTACCAATCACCATGGTCAGCGGTAATGATGAAAGACGTATTCTCATACACTCCCAAACGCTTGAGCTCAGCGATGTAGGCTTCAACAATTCTGTAAGCCGCGATGGTTTGCTCGTCAACGTTTTGCTTACTTGGATCTTCAGTGCGCTCAACGTTGCGATCAAGCGTGTAAGGTGGATGCGAGCCAAACAGATGAATGAAACGGAATGAACCGTTCTGACCAGTATTGTCAATCGAGAGTCCGTAGTGCTGCAGCTCCTGATAATACTTGAGATCGTCCTCGGTGTATGGCTGTGAAGAGAGATCAACTTCGTCCATGTTGACTGACTTGCGCATGCGCATATTAAGATCCTCGGTATAATACCAGAATCGAGGCTTAAACACCCAAGGCATGTCCCTGCAGAACGCCGTCTTATAGAGAATGCGCAGTGCACCAAAAACATCCAGCTGATTATCAAGTCCCCTACCAACAGGTGGATGGTAGTTAACGGAATATTTCTGAGCTGTTCCTCTATAACGGTTGTAATTGAGCTGGTCGGTGTACAGGCCAGCCTCAAATCCAGCATTCTGGATATCCCTGAGATACTGATCACTCTGTGCCCAGTTATAAACAAACTCGTTGAAATTCTCGCCAGGCTGAGGACGTGTTCCAAAAAGCAGCGATGGTACACCATATCGAGTAGGAATCATAGAACCTACAGAGTTTCTATACCACGTAAATCCTGTTAAACCGGCAAATGTCTCTGGACGTTCATCGTAGAGTCTCTGAACAAAGGCGGTGTCGGTAGTATCAAGGACAAACACCACGACGTTCTTCTTGGAGGAAACGTTGTAGAGGCCCTCGCGCGTTGCGATAACCTGCTGGTTTTCGGCATGAGCATCTATCGACGCTGCGATTGCAGGACCCCAGAGACTTGCAACGCCCACTGTCTGGACAATGATAAGAGCGGTTGCGGTTACTAGAAGACCTGTTCTAAGCTGACGTGCTTTTAGGAGCGAGAAGGCCACTGCAGCTGCAATGATTGCCAGCCAGATGAGGCCAGAGACAATCATTTGGGTTGTGAAGTCTGACCAAATAACCTCGTGACCATCTGCAAGTGGCATACCACCGTTCAAGAATACTGCCTGAACGTACGACGCCACACCGATGGCCCCCACAAACGCAATGGCAACGTTAAACACGCGCTTACGCAGGAGCGATAGAAACACTGTAAGAATGATCGTAATAATAAGGCCTGCAATAATAACGGGACCTGCAACATCATTGAGGTTGAAAGAAAGGTCTCGCGCATTGCTTGCTACCAGCTCAAGTGGGGCTACAACCAAGATAGTAAAGACAGTAAAGAAAGAGACAAGAAATGCGACACCAATGCGACCCTTAGGTTTGAGGGTTCCCTCTTTTTGTTCCTTGAGACGGACGGCCTCTGCTGCAAGGATTTCTTTCATCTGAGTATTTGCAGCTTCTGCACCTTTGGCGTCAATCTTGTGAACTTTGCCTTCGACAATCTTATTGGCGTTCTCATCAATCTTAAGCAGACGGAAGAGCACCTTACGAGAACGCCTAAACGCAACGCCAAGGACCGCAGAGAGCGCAACTACAACTGCTGCCAATGCCTGGATGGTGTAGGTCATAACTGACGGGTCAACGTAAGCCTGAGCTGTTGCTGGTAGAAGTGCCCACCACGCAAACGTCAGTACTGCGACAAAAAACGCTCCATGAAGGAAGGACGCGCGGCTTTGAATAGCGGCGCTGCAAGAGTTTCTCATGGTAGAAGTTGTTGTTTTAGTCACGAGAAACACCGTCCTCATCAGTTGTCTTTGTGGCGTCTTTAGTGGAGCTGACGGCGTCGCTTTTCTCGGCGTCGTCTGCAGCGTCCGCAGCAGCGTTCTTCTTGGTAGTAGCGTCGTCTGCAACCTCAGCAGCGTCCTTCTCCTGGTGCGCCAAAACGCGCTCGAGAATGAACTTACCTGCGGCTTCTCCACCATGACCGAGGTTAAAGATCATGTTGTTGCGAATCTCTTCAATCTTGTGCGACCAGCTATCGGTCTCCTCAAGCATCTGCGCAACCGCGTCGCCCAGGCCCGAGAGGTCCTTAGGATCAAAGCTGCGGCCAATCTCATTTCTCAGCGTAATGTCGCATGGATCCGAATGAATCTTGCTCCAGTCAGGGTTATTCTCCTTCATTGCAGTATCAATGAAGACCGACGGCTTGAGCGTGGTAAACGAGAACTCCTCGGCAACACTCGACCAGTCAGTAAACAGCAGGTCAGCCGAGAGGACCGAAGTGTTAGAGCTGAAGTCAGTCTCAAAGGAGAGTTCCTCTGGATCCGCGTCAGCATAGCGAGCAAGAATCTCCTCCATACGGGCAGGATAACGCTTCAAATATTCTGGGTGCGGGCGAACCACAATACGCCAGCCGCGGCCCATGAGCTGCTCAAGCAGACCGTCAAGGCAGCTATCCATCAAGTTGTCATACTGCCACGAAGGACCAATCAGCAACAGGGGTTTCTCGCCAGGTTTACGCTGACCCAGATTTTGTTTCTGGTAGTTCTTAATTGACCTGTCGAGAAGATCGTAGCCAATAGCTGGCTTTCTCTTGGATGGCGTGTCGTAGTACTTCTCGACCAGCTCAAGATCATGCTGCTGGTGAGGACCAACACAAAGAACGTCATCGTAGTAGGTGTACTCGTTGCGCGTTGAGGTGACCGTCATGGAGGTCATGTGGTGGCACATGTACATGTACTCAGCATCTTTGCGCACGTAAGAGCGCTTCATGTAGGAGCTCTCCAAGTCGCCGAGGGACGTAACCACAACGTCGGCGTCAAGCTTCATGAAAAGCGTGATGAGGCGGCGCTGACCTAAGTAGTACGGAATCAGGCGAGGCTGCTGTTTTGCCAGCTCAAAGACCTGGTCGTTAGGGTCAGAGGTAACGTAGTGGATACGAATGTCAGAGTTTGCCAGCAGCCACTCGATGGCGCCCTGGAAGTACTTGTAGAAACCGCTTGATTCGGAGTAGAAGACCAGGTGCTTGCCGATGGTATCAAAGAAGCGCTTGTAGTCCTCTTTTTCTCGAGCAGCATGAGGATCGCGCTGGAACCATTTGTGTGTGGACTTGGTTGCTGCGTCCATTGCCTCAAACTCGTCGCGAGCAGCGTTGAGATCGTCGTAATCAACCTGCTTACGAGGGTCAATGATAATGTTGCAGACAATTTGGACCAGAATTGAGAGAAGGTTTGAGCAGACCCAGTAGAACGCCATGCCACAGACAACGTAGACTGCAAGTACCAGCGACATTGCAATAGAGAGGCCGTTTGTGGTGTTCTTCTCAGCACGAGACTGCTCGCGCTGAAGCGGATTTAACTTGTTGGAAGCAAGACCAAGAGCAACCGAGGACAAAGCTGCTGCCAGTGGCATAATCCAGGTGATACCACCGTCGATGATTGGGGTCATGCCCAAAAACTCTGTGCCAGGTGCGCCAGAATCAGTGATGCCATGGATAACGTCAACCAGGCCGAACAGGATGACTACCTGGATTGCCAGAGGAATAAGACTCAATAGCGGGTGATAACCTGCCTTTTTGTTGAGCTCGTTGGAGCGCTCCTCGATGGTCTCCCTGTCGCCGAAGTAGCGAGTCTTTAAGCGGAAGGTCTCGGGCATAAGGCGCACCATAACAATAGAATTTTGTTGCGTCCAAAGTGCCAGGGGCATCAGGATGATTTTAGTCGCAAGAGTAAAAAGGAAGATTGCCGCCCACCAACTGCCGGTCAAGTCGTATGCGGGCTGAACGATAAGTGAAAAAACGTGTGCAAGCTGCTCCATATACAAACCTTCTACGAGAAACCTCTACAGAAGCCAATAAAACCTAAACCTAAAACCTGCAAAACCAATGGAATTCATGAAAACTAAAAGAAAGCTACGACATCTCAAAGAAGTTTGTAGTATCTAAAGTTAACCTGAAGAAACCATTTGTGCATAACTAATTTATGGTATCAAAAAACGCTATTTATCGGCAGTTTAAAGCGAACAATCAAAACGTAAAATCTTTAATTTGAATGGACAAAATTTATTCATAAATTGTTCTTTTTAAAATCATTCTATAAAAGTTACGTAGGCAATTGTCTTTCTCGTTAATCAAAATTTAACCCCTGAAATGGCATTTTATTTGATTTTGGGGTTGCAATCGCGGTTCTGCTGGCTAAAATACTCTCCATGTTATTTTTAATATTCGGCGCATTAGAGCGCTTTTGAAATGAGGAGATTCTATGCAGGCTAATCTGCAGGAGCTAAAAGAGACCTATTCGCGGCAGACGTATAGTGTGTTTTCGATCAACCGCCAACAGAAGATTGCTGACTCCCAAGTTACCTTTTCGCTTGCTCATTCTGTTTTCATCATTCCTGTTTTTGGAGCTGCCGAGATTACTATTGGTGGAAATGAATTTGTCTGCGAAGGAACTACGGTTGTACATGTTCCTGCAGGTCAGACAGTAACATATCGAACCCTTTACGGACGCTCGTTTGACCATGTAAACATCTACTATGATGGCATTCAGGGCGATGTCACCAGCCCAATCTTCAATGCCTATGCATTTGATCCTCAAGGATTCGACCGCATTCTTGATAAGGTGCTTGACCTGGAAAAACTTAACACCACCCCATCGCTGGACAATCGTGTTGCTCAGATTGTCAATGGCACCGAGCTCATCAAGTCTATGTTCCTACTCACCAACAGCCAAAAGGTTCAGGAGAGCATGGCTGAGGCTCGCACGTACATTGAGCTCCACTTTGCAGATCCAATTACCATCCCTGGCCTGGCTAAACGTTGCGGAATGAGCACTCAACGTTTCTCCAACAATTTTGTCCAAACATTTGGCGTTCGCCCAATGACATTCATTATTGCAAAGCGTCTTGATCATGCTCAACAGCTACTTCAATCTGGTCTTTCTGTGCGAGAGACTTCCGAGGCGGTTGGCTATAGCGATCCGTTCTATTTCAGCAGACTATATAAGAAGCACATGGGCGTCACGCCTCAGGATGTTCATGACAGCTATGAAGGAAACGTCCTGATTAAGTAGCTGTCGTTTAAGACTGCCTGTTGCTACTTGCAGAAATTACTTGCCCAATTACTTGTGGCAAAGCTGGTCGCAGGTTTTATTG
The DNA here is from genome assembly GCA_015258765.1 of Atopobium sp. GTDB lineage: Bacteria > Actinomycetota > Coriobacteriia > Coriobacteriales > Atopobiaceae > Lancefieldella. Next base: position 8,162 of record JABZHQ010000020.1, read on the forward strand.
CAAATCAAAGGGTTAGAACGTTCCGCTCTGACCCTTTTTTGCATAATCCGGTTGTAATATTCATTTCCATGAATACGTAATTTTTGCGCTCAAAATTATGTGCCAAAAAAGGTAAAAAACGCGTTTAGTTGGAAATGAAAATTGAAAATTAGCTGTTTTATCTCCAACTAAGACGATTTTTTACCGCGTCAAAAACTTTTATCTGGGCAAACGTTGTATGCAGAAAAATGAAATCTCCAACTAAACGCATTTTTTACCACTTAGAGACTTATTTAAGCGGTTTCCGAAGAATCTAAGGCATCCACTGCCCCTCCATCAGCCGCCTATCACCATTCTTCGAGCAACTCTTGGACGGAGCCAGTGCTGCATTGCGTCACAAAAAATCCCAGCACCACTAGGTGCTGGGATTTTGTGCTTGAACTGTAGAACTTGTTAAGCAGCCTCAACAACTTTCTCTGAAGTGTTGTCTTTCTTAGCAAAGTGCTCAGCGACATAACCAGTAATCAGTGGTGTCAGGATTGCAGTAACGATAACTGCAGCTGCTACCTGTGCGTTTGCTGTTGCAAGAACAGCACCGCCATACAGGGCTGGGTTAGCCTCTGCCATAGCAGCAGGTGTAAGTGCATTTGCACCTGCGCAGGAAGAAATAGCAACACCAGCAATACCAGATCCGCCAGTTGCACGATCAACAAAGTAGTTGATAAAGCCACCGCAAACGGAGCAGATAACTCCAAGCAGAATACCTGCAGGACCAGCCATGATGAGGGAATCAAACTTCATAGTAGTTCCCATAGCAAAGAAGGTCATAACAATAATAGCTGGCAGCGCGCTGGTCAGCATCTTCTTCATGGATGGGAAGAAGTTGCCAAGCAGAATACCAATAATAATTGGCAGAACTGCACCAAGCAAAGACCAGTTGATTGGGGACTGACCAGTTGCACCAAGAGCAAGCATGGTAACTGGAGGGCCAACTACCAGCGTAGTAATTGCAACTGCACCCTGCTCATACTCGTTGCCATAATCAGCCATCAGGCCTGCATACATGGAGTTGTTTGCACCAGAGCAAGCAGCAAGGATAACCATAGAAGACAGGCCAAGCAGGTTGTCGTTCAAGAAGAACAGAACGGCCAGACCAAGAGCAACGCAGAAGATTACCTTAGAAATGATGATGATTGCACCGCGAAGTGCAGCCTTAGGTGCGCTCTTGAACGAAATTGTTGCACCAACACACAACATGAAAGCGCCAACCAGAGCAGCAGTACCCTTAACGGTCATTGCGGCAGTAAAGCTACCAAGCGTTGGAAAAACGTCTGGAAAAACTGTGTTCATAAAGACGCCGAGCAACAGTGGTACCAGAATGTTTGCACCTGGAATGCGGCCCAGAGCCTTAAATGGATGCTGGATGGAGATTGGTTCTTTTTCAGCCATGTACTCCACCTAGTCCATTACGATGCCGCCGTCGCAGTCGCCAATCTCACCGTTGACGAAGCTAGCAGCGTCGGAAGCAAAGAACAGAATCATCTGAGCTGGCTCAGATGGCTGAGCAGGGCGGCCCAAAGGAATGATGCTGATGACCTTGTTGTACTTCTCAGGATCGTTGGAAAGTGCAGTGGTCATACCAGTAATGGTGAAGGATGGGCAGACAGCGTTACAAGAGATGCCGTACTTACCGCCCTCTTTAGCGATAGCCTTGGTGAATCCGTTAACACCAGCCTTAGAAGAAGCGTAAGCAACGGTGCCAAGCAGGCCGCCGCCAATCTTACCAGCAACAGAAGAAACGTTGACGATGCGAGCGCCGCCACGATCAATGAAGTGCTGCCAGAGAGCATGGGTCAGGTTGTAAGTACCAGTGAGGTTGGTGTTGATAGTCTTAGCCCACTCGACATCGTCGACCTCTGCAAAAGGAACAGTGCTTACGCGACCTGCGCAGTTGATAAGAACGTTAACGTCGCCGCACTCTTCAAGAATGCGAGCAACAGTCTTCTTAACTGCCTCGCCATCAGAAATGTCCATGAAGAAGAAATAGTTTCCCTCGCCAAGTTCCTGAACAAACTTCTGGCCAACCTCCTCCTTATCGAAAGAGCAAACAACTACGTGTCCGCCACCTGCGACGACACCCTTGGAAATCTCAGCGCCGATGCCTGAGTTACCGCCAGTGACCAGTACGAGCTTACCGGTAAAATCAAATGCCATGCTCTTCTCCTTTGAACTACGAGCATAAACCATTAGGAAACAACTAAATCATACCTGCATTTACGTAACAAATAAAATAAAAATTATCTTCAGAAACACATTTTTTCATCGATATACTGCCTAGACAAAATAATTGTCATAAATGAAGCTCAATTTAAACAATTAGCTCTTAACAATCCTCTTTCAAATGTCGCAAGTTTCACAGAGTGATTACGCAACGCACAGTAACTCCGACACACAGTAACTCCGATACACACAGTAACTCCGACACGCACAGCAACCCCGATACGCGTGGTGTATCTAAAACATACCTTGTCATCACAGGACATTTTATCACAAAGTTAGACAAGGTTAACTTATAAGCATACAATAGGGCGAGAAACCTTTAGTACCCTTCAATCTTTTGGAAAGAGGTTGTTATGAAGCATCTCTCTGCACGCGCTCCACTGGGCTTGCGCGCATATTTTAACAGCGCCGCAAACTCAACCAGTTCCGTACGTTCTTCTGCACCAGCGTGCTCTCCCAGTGCTACACGCACAGGCGTCGCACAGCGCAGCTCAACTATGACCCGCAGGTCAGTGCTCACCTTGCTCGGCGCAAGCTCCGCGGCAGCAATCGCTTCTCTCGCCGCATGTAAGCCACGCGATTCTGCAGCCAGCTCAAGCTCCGCGCAAAACCAAAACTCCTCGGCTCCCCTCGTCTTGACCACCTTCACCGTGATCCAGGACATGGCTTCACGCGTTGCAGGCGAGTTTTGCCAGGTAGAATCCATCACCAAGGCCGGCGCCGAAATCCACGACTACGAGCCTACGCCCGACGACCTCAAGCGTGCGCAAAAGGCCCAGCTCATCCTCAACAACGGCCTGGGGCTTGAGCGCTGGTTTGAACGCTTTGTTGCCGACTCGCAAGCACAGCGCGCTGACCTCAGCGAAGGCATCACCGCCATCCCCATCGCAGAGGGTGACTACCAGGGTCAGGCCAATCCGCATGCGTGGATGTCGCCCGCAAATGGCAAAATCTATGTCGAGAATATCGTCCGCGCGCTCAGCAACCTTGTCCCTGACCACGGCAAAGACTTCGAAGCCAACGGTGACGCATACAAAAAGGAGCTCGACAACATCTCCTCTCACCTGATTGAGGAGCTTAGCACCCTGCCGGAGAGCCAGCGCACGCTTGTGACCTGCGAGGGAGCGTTCTCGTACTTGTGCCGCGACACCAACATGAAGGAACTCTACCTTTGGGCCGTTAACGCCGCTGATGAAGGCACTCCGCAGCAGATTGCCAAAGTCGTCGAAACTGTAAAAGCCCAGCAAATCCCCGCAGTATTCTGCGAATCCACGGTAAGCCCCAAGGCAATGCAGCAGGTAGCCGACGAGACAGGTGCTGTCCTCAAAACTGACGAGAAGAACATCTTGTACGTAGACTCCCTCTCGGAAGCCGACGGCCCCGTGCCCACCTATCTTGACCTGCTGCAACACGATGCAGACGCAATCGTATCTGGTCTCATGGGAAGGTAATTGTTCGATGAATCTTTGTGTTTCGCAACTTTGCGCCTGGTACGAGAAAAAAGACCGCGAGAAACCCATCATTTATGACGTGAATTTCTCGCTTTCAACAGGAGATCTTTGCGCACTTGTTGGTGTCAATGGCGCCGGAAAATCTACGCTCTTCAAAGCTCTGATGGACACCATCGCATGGGAGGGGTCACTTACTTGGGGCAAGCAACCTCTTTCACAAGCGCGCAAGCAGGGCAAAGTAGCCTACGTTCCTCAAACGGAAGCAATTGACGCAACGTTTCCGCTGCTCGTAAAAGACGTTGTTATGCAGGGAAGATATGTTCATCAGGGTTGGATGCGCATACCTTCCGCTCAGGACAAAGAGCTGGTTGCCCAGGCACTTGAACGCGTTAACTTGGCCGACCTTGCAGATCGTCCACTTGCCCAACTCTCGGGCGGACAAAGAAAACGTGTTTTTGTGGCACGTGGAATAGCGCAAGCTGCTGAGCTGGTATTTCTCGACGAACCGTTTGCGGGAGTAGACGCTCGCTCTGAGGCCATCATCACCGAACAGCTCAATAACCTCAGTAAAGAAGGCAAAACATTGCTCGTTTCAATTCACGACATCAATTTGGCCCAGCAAAAATTCCCGCTCTGCCTGGTCATCAATAAAACCATTACCGCACAGGGCTCTTCAAAAGAAATTCTTTCTGGAGACGCCCTCCTGCAGAACCTTGGTATTTCCGAAGATACCCACATTGAGGAGGTGCTCCATGCCTGAGGTAGACATTCTCCAATACGCATTCATGCAGCGAGCCCTCATCACCGGAATTGCAACCGCCATAGTCTGCGGGCTTTTGAGCTGCTGGATCACACACATGGGATGGTCGCTTATGGGTGACGCCATCTCGCATTCTATTCTCCCGGGCGTGGTCATTGCTCACCTGCTGGGGCTTCCCTATCTGGTGGGAGCACTTGTGTTTGCTCTCATTACCGTGGTGTTGGTCGGGCAAGTCAAAAAGAGCCAAATTGTGCGCCCCGATACTGCTATTGGTATTGTATTTACAACGTTTTTTGCGTTAGGAACAGTTCTCATATCCAAGGTTCCAAGTCAGATTAACCTCTCACACATACTCTTCGGAAACCTTTTGGGGGTCACTACTCCCGACATGCTGCAAGTTCTTTGTATTGGCCTGCCTATTGCAATCCTGCTCATCCTTAAAAACAAGGACCTGACCTTGCTTTCATTTGATCCCACGCAGGTTCAAGCAATCGGTCTTTCTACTAAAACACTCACTTCATTCTTGCTTGTTGCTCTAGCTCTCGCAATTGTCATATCACTTCAGGCAGTTGGCGTCATTTTGTCAGTCTCGCTGCTTATTGTTCCGGGTGCCTGCGCAAGGCTTCTTACCAATCAGATGCGGCATATGCTCTGGATTTCTCCGCTTATTGCCACGGTCAGCGTTTTGATTGGAATAACAGGCAGTTATTACTTAGACGCCTCTTCTGGAGGAATGATTGGACTTACTCTCGGCGTGGTTTTTTGTATCATTTTTATACTAAAGAGTTTACCAAAGCTTACTTTTAGGCATATACTAGACAAGAACTAAGAAAGGAGGACCAATGCGTACACTCAACACTTCAGAAGCCCAGCTCACGCACGCAACCCGCGCGCAAAAGCTCTTGCACAGGCAAGCCTCAGCGGCTCTCAGAACATCCATTGGTCTTATGGTCGGAGCTCTTCTTATTGCGATGGTTCATTAAGGCTTCATCTCATAAATCACCCAGATTTGGCGAGAAACCCCTTCTATTCAAAGGGTTTCTCGCTAAATTTTTATATAAGTGTTTGAACGAGAATACCTACGGTTACTGACGCAAGGTTGGCCAAGATTGAAAGAGTCCATGGGGTGTTGCTTACTCTTTTTACCTTGTAAATGAGACCTTCGACAGCAATAACAACCAGCTCAACAGTTATGACGCACGCCCAGTACTGAACGTCGTTAGCAACCACATCAACAAGAGCGCTTGTGCTAAAAACGGCAATTGGATTAGTAAGCACTTGAGCAGCAACAACAATCAACAGCGCTTGATTGTCTTTAACGCCCAGCGATTTTGCGACAATAAGCTCAACAGTAATAGTCAGAATCAGACAAAACGCAAATATTGGAATAATGGTTATCAAATACGGCAATAAAAATATTTGGTCGTCCATGCCATTAGCTTTCTGCTTGTTTGTCTTCAGCAGCAAGATAGTCTTCAGCCACACACTCATCTTCAACCGCAAGCTCATCAACCTGATCAGATAGCTCTGCGATTAGAACATCTTCCTCTACAGCCTCAACAACTTGTGCTGCCTGGAACATACGCTCATGACCAAATGGGCCCGTAGCCACGGAATCTTTGACTAACGTAAGACCTACGCCCAACGCAAATGCCGAGACCAAACTCATAGCAGAGAGCATCAATGGGTGCTCAATACGGAATCCTGCGAGCGCAGGCAATGCACCTACAGCTAGTGAGAAACTGGCCAGTCCAAACGCGGTGCCTTTTGCGTTAGGCAAGATATTTGCCAGAGATGCCAACGTAATGGACATAGTAAAGTTGAAGAAAAATACACCCAGAAGGCCCATAACCGGTATCTCCCATGAGGGCACAAACAAGGTGGCTGCAGCAATGAGCGAGAAGATAGCTGTAGTCCTGAAGCCAATACGATCAGCAACCACTCCACCAAGCGCTTTACCTGCAAATACGCCAAGGATACTTAATACCAGTAAGAGCATCTCACTCTTCCAAGGAAATGCCATAACCATGCCAGCATAGCTTCTCAGCGCCACCACAAGGCTCAGCAGTGCAATCGCAAGCAATGTATTGAATGAAAGCTCCGAAATATCAAACGAAACGTTATGCACGTTCCAGTACTTCTTGTTAACCTTTTGTACTACAAGCGTGATAAGCGCACATAAGAACAACAGCACAAGCAAGGAAAACGCAATCTGAAGTCTTCCCATTTGAGCACTTTGTGTGCCTAAAAAGACTCCAATTGCACCAGTTGCAATAAAGATTCCCGAAGGTCCTGCATGTTTTTGCGAGATATTAAGGACGCTCAGTCCACCTGCACTATGGAAGAGCGCGTTTCCAATCGCAAGCAAAAGAATCGCAGACCACTCGAGAAGGGCTATAGGGACCAGAGAAAGAATAACTCCAGCGCCCACTAAAGCATACGAAAGTAAGGCGGCATAGGAGTTCTTATCCAGCTGATCCAGCGCAATGCCTATAGGGAACTGCAGGGTAAAGGCAACTATGTCATACAGTAAAATACTGAGCGCAACAACTTCCATCGAACCCTGGCCAGACTCGCCCAACACTCGGCTTACGGCACAGAGCATCGAAGAAACACAAGCAAAGTCAACTACAAAGTGACAAAGTGCATACGCAAATGTAGTGACTTCTTTTTTTGGAAGAATCTGCTGTGTTGCGGACAAGGTTTTACCTGCGACGCCTTATGATCATAATGAAGCCAATTACTGCCACAAGAGTAGAAACTGCAGCCATGGCTAAGAAGCTAGATGATCTACCGATTCTTGGCGTATCAATAACATCAGCTAATGCGATAACGGGTAGCGCAATTGTCATGACAAAAGTGCTGGCAGCAAGCGCAATTTTTTGGGCTGAACCCAAACTAGAACGTAGATGACGATACAGTGACATAGTACCTCCTTCATCAACTTTTTAATATTTTACCAGCACACACGTCGCGTTCCAAATGTACTTCCGTAAACGGCATAAAAAAGCGCCCGACAAGTGTGAACTGCCTCCCATTTCTTGGACATAAGAAATGGGGGTAGTTCATATGCAGGTGATTATGATTCTGCAGCGTGTTAGCGTCGGCTTTTAGGCTTGGCGTACAAAATAGCGCAGCTTTGGTAGGTTTTGCCGAAGAATCGACATGTTCCTAATCAAGATAGCTAGGCAGCTAGGCGGTCACACTACCTGATATGCATCTCTATGCATAAACTTCATCT
>JABZHQ010000021.1:0-15830 GCA_015258765.1 Atopobium sp.
CTATGGTGGAGCCCATGGACAATTCTGTGGGCTTTACTTTTTTTAAGATTGTTTGTTTCAGCTTTAGTAATGTCATCATACAGACGCCCATCACGGGGTAAAATTACTAGCGGCATTGTTGTGTGCAAGGAGGATGTATGGATCGCACAGAAACACTTGAAAAGGTAATTGACGTTGTTAGAGAGACTCTTGACCTTGACGATTCCGTTGAGCTCACAGAGGGCACCTCATTTAAGGACCTTGGTGCAGACTCATTTGATCTTTTGCAGCTTGTCACAGACCTTGAGCAAGAGTTTGATATGACTTTTGATGCAGAGAACATCGATGAGATTGCTACCGTTGGAGACGCAGTAGACGCTATTCTTGCTGCTTAAGTAGGTTTTATACGTGAAATTGCACGAACGAGTAGCTGCTGCAGAAGCTATTTGCGGTCACACATTTACCAATAAAGAACTAATTGAGGCTGCCCTCACACACCCTTCGGCGGTGGAGGGCAAGCCTGTTTCTGCTTCGTATGAGCGCCTGGAGTTCTTGGGTGACTCAATTCTTGGTGCCATTATTGCAACAGAGTTGTTTGAGCGCTATCCAGATATGGATGAAGGCCAGCTTACTAGGTTGAAAATCTCTCTGGTATCCGGTCACACGCTCTCTATTGTCTCTGATGCTCTAGGAATTTCTCCCTTAATTGTTATGGGAATTTCCGAGAAGGGCACGGGAAAGCGTGGCATGAAGTCTGCTCTGGAGAACGTCTACGAGTCCATTGTTGGCGCGCTCTACCTTGATGCGGGTTTTGATCCAACGCACGATTTTGTTATTCGTACGCTTGGACCTCACATTTCTCCAGCGCTAGCAGTTCGTTCGGTAAGCCCTAAATCTCGTTTGCAAGAAGCGGTACAGGCTAAAGGCAAGGCTACCCCTGAATATAAGCTTATTGGCGAGAGTGGACCTGCTCACACACCAACGTTTACCGCTGTGGTATTTGTCGACGGCCTTAAGGTGGGTCGTGGACAGGGACCATCAAAGAAAGCCGCAGAGTCAGAAGCCGCTCAAGACGCACTGGTACGTCTTGGTGTGGATGACGCTCCGCTTGATGCTGATGCAGAAATGCACCTAAGGTAGAAAGGTACCCTGTACCCGTGTATCTAAAATCGCTGACACTTAAGGGTTTTAAGTCATTCGCTAATAAAACTCAGATGGTTTTTGACCCCGGTCTTACCGTTGTTGTTGGTCCTAACGGCTCGGGTAAGTCCAATGTCTCTGACGCAATTCTCTGGGTATTAGGCGAGCAGAGCGCAAAGATGCTTCGTGGCCAAGCCATGGAAGACGTTATCTTCTCTGGCTCATCAGCAAGGGGAGCGGTGGGCGTTGCTGAGGTAACGCTGGTTCTGGATAACTCCGACCACACCATTCCTATTGATTTCTCTGAAATTGGCATCACCAGGCGCATGTATCGCTCTGGAGAGTCTGAGTACCTGATTAACGGTGCTCCTTCAAGACTCATGGACATCCAGGACATCTTGCATGACTCTGGCCTGGGCAAAGATACCCACTCCATTATTTCCCAGGGCAAGCTCGATTCCATCTTGTCTAGCCGCCCTGAGCAGCGTCGTGAGCTCATTGAAGAGGCAGCAGATATCTCTAAGCATCGCCGCCGCAAAGAGCGTGCGGAGCGCAAGATTTCTTCCATGGATGAGAATCTCACGCGAGCTAAAGTGGTTTCTCGCGAGATTACCCGTCAGCTTAAGCCACTTGAGAGGCAGGTAGACAAGGCTTCTCGCGCTAAAGATCTGTCCGCTCAGCTCAAAGATTTGACGGTTCAGCTTGCGGTTGATGACCTTCGTCAGCTGCAGTTTACGCATGGAAAGTTGGAGGCACGCGCTAAAGAGGCAGAGGCTGCTATTGAGCTTGCTCAATATCGTGCGGGCGAGAAAAACCGTGAGCTTGAAAAGCTCCAGTCACTTCTTGAACAAAAGGGTCTCTTTGTTGGAGACTTGGGCGAGCAACGCCGTCGCATGCAAGAGATTCTTGGTCGTATGGGATCTGACATGCGTCTTTTGGAGGAGAAAGGCAAGAACATGGTTTCTCGCCTTTCTGACACGCGTATGCAGCTTTCTGTGATGGATAAGCAGAAGGCTGACGCCGCAAAAGAGAACGAAGAGCTTTCTGGTCAGCTGGCAACAATTCGTGCAAAGGTTGCGGATCTGACGGAGAGCGTGAACGCGCTCCAAGAGGCGGCTAACCAGGCAATTGCCGAGCGTCGTGCTCTTGATGTAAAGATTTCTGACTGCACTGCGTCTGAGCGAAGTGCGCGTAATACCGCTGATAAAGAAACGCTTGCGTATGTAAAGCTTGAAGAGCAGATTGCTCATGCGCAGGTAGAAGACCAGATGTTTGAGTCTAGGTTGACTCAGATTACGGAAGCGCTTGAGATTGCTCGTGCTGCCCTGGAAGATAGTGGCGCTAAAGAAGCAGAGCTCACGGCGGCTCTTGAGAAAGCTCGTCAGGAGTCCGAGGCGTTTGTCGCTGAGATTTCTGAGCGTGCTTCTGCACTTGAGGCGGCTCGCGAGGCAGAGCGTACTGCTCGCCAGGAACTCTCAAGCAGTGAAGCTACGCTTGAGGCACTTCGCGCGCTTGATGTGGAAGTCCAAAAGGGAAGTCCTCTGGCAGAAAAGCTTGTTGCGGATGCAGCAACCGCTTCTCTTGTTTCTGGCAGACTTGCTGATTATCTTGAGGTTCAGCCAGAGTTTGAGGCCCTTGTTGAGCAGCTTTTGGGAGAAGATCTTTCCGCGCTTGTTGTAGATAAACAGCAAAACATTCAGACGCTCTTTGAGCGCGTTCAGACGCTTTCTGAGGACGGCAAGGCTACGTTGGTTGCACTCCTCTCTGAAGCAACTCCAGCTCTTGCCGCTCCCGCTCATACAACGCCTCTACTTGAGCACGTATCTGCGCAGAAGGGCGCCGAAGCTCTTGTGCGGACGCTTTTTGGTCACGTTTTTGTTGCTCAGAGTCTTGATGACGCCTACGCTGCTCGCAAAGTTGAGCCTCGCGGGTTTTATGCGCTCCCTGACGGCACGTTGCTCTATCCAGACGGTCGTCTGGTCCTAGGGCACGCATCTCAGGCTGAGGACGGCTCTCTTGAGCGTAAGCGTCGTATTCGCGAGCTTGAGGGTGCGCTTCCTGCCCTCAAACGCCATCTGGAGGCCGCGCGCTCTGCAGTTACCAATTGCGAGAATGAACTGGCTTCAGTTCGCGAGAAAAGCGCGCAGTCCAAGGGTGAGGTTGCTCGCCTCAACGGTGAGCTTACCTCTATTGCTGCGGAGCGAGGCCGTCTTGAAGGGCAGGTTGCGTCTTCTCAGGCTGAGCTAAAGCAGGTTAGCGCTTCTCGAGAGCAGGCAAAAGAGCGCGCTCAAGAGGCTCGTGCGCACATTGATGAGCATAAGCGTGCGGCTGAAGAGGCTAAGACTCGCATGGAGTCGCTTGCTTCGGAGCTCAAAGAGCTGCAGGATCAGCATGAGGATGCCATTCGTGCTCAGGGTAGGGCCAACCGAGAGCTTTCGGATGCAAAAACGGACCTCACTGTTGCAAAAGAGCGCGCAACGAGCATGGCTTCTCGCCAGGCAGAGCTTGAGAGGCGTCTGTCTCAGCTGGATGAGCAGCTTGCTGCTGCTAAACAGGCAACGCACGCGCTTGAGGTAATCAGGCTTCGCGTAGACCCGCTGTACAAGCGCTACGATGCTCTGCACCAGAAGGCGCTTGAGTGGGCGTCTAGGCTCAAGGATCGCGCGTCGTTGGCGGAGGCAGACTCTGAAACGCTGCGAGAGACCATCTCTGAGGCAAAAGACGCTGCTTCTGAAGCTGCGCTTGCGGTAGAAAAAGAGAAAGACACTGCTAACCAGATTAGCGTTGAGATTGGTAAGCTTGAGGTTCAGGTTCAAAACGCCATCGAAGCCATTCTTGCCACGGGTGCCTCATTGGACGAGGCATTGAGGCTTCCTGAGCCAGAAGACAGAGAGCAGGCAGAGCGCCTTGCTGCGTCGCTCAAGAGCCAGCTTGAGGCGTTGGGTCCCGTCAATGCTGTTGCCATGGATGAGTACGAGCGTCTCAAAGAGCGCGCTGACTACATTAACGAGCAGGTAGCAGACTTAGAGGCTGCTCGGACCTCGCTGAAGAAGATCATCTCAGCCATTGATCGCAAGATGCGTAGCCGCTTCCTTGTTGTCTTTGACCGCGTAAACCAGAACTTCTCCGAGATCTTCTCGATGCTGTTCCCTGGTGGCCACGCCCACATTGAGCTTACCGACCCTGACCATCTCTCCGAGACAGGCATTGAGATTGTGGCTCAGCCGCGCGGTAAGCGCATTACCAAGATGATGCTTATGTCAGGTGGCGAGAAGAGCCTCACCGCCCTGGCATTGCTCTTTGCTGTATACAGAACGCGTACTGTTCCGTTCTACGTTTTTGATGAGGTTGAGGCCGCGCTCGACGACGCCAACCTCTCCAAGTTGCTTGATGCCATTGAGCAGCTCAAAGAGACCACTCAGCTGATTGTCATTTCTCACCAAAGGCGCACCATGGAGCAGGCAGACGTACTGTACGGTGTATCTATGCAGGCAGATGGTGTCAGCCACGTTGTCTCTCAGAGGCTTGATAAGACAACCGGAAAGGTAGTTGATATCTAATGGGCTTTATGGACAATCTTCGCCGCGGTCTTGAGCGTTCCCGCGAGACCTTAAGCGAAATCTTTTATATGGGTGGAGAGGTCACTGAAGATTTTTGGGATGACCTTGAGGATACGCTGGTTATGGGAGACATGGGTGCTGAGGTGGCTATGCGCGTCACCGATGACCTGCGTGAACGTGCTGCGCGAGAAAACCTTATGCGCTCCGATCAGCTCCGCCGCGCTCTTGTAGAGCGTCTTACGGCAGAGTTTCCTGTTGCAGAAAGAGATCCTTTTACGGATACGCCCTCTATTGTTTTGTTTGTAGGTATTAACGGTGCTGGTAAAACTACCACTGTTGGTAAGATTGCTGGCCGCGCACATGCTAATGGCGTCAAGACCTTGATTGGTGGTGCAGACACCTTCCGCGCAGCTGCAATTGAGCAGCTACAGGTATGGGGAGAGCGCTCTGGTATTGAGGTAGTAACCAGAGAGCGTGGCGCTGATCCTGCAAGCGTTTGTTTTGAGGTTGTTGAAACGGCAGAAAAACAAGGCACTGAACTGGTGCTTATTGATACTGCTGGACGTCTGCACACCTCATCCGATCTGATGCGTGAGCTTGCTAAGGTTGTTTCGGTTACCAGAAAGCGCGCAGGGGATATTCCCGTGAGCGTTGTCTTGGTTATTGATGCAACTACCGGACAAAACGGCCTTAATCAGGCAAAAGAGTTTAACGACGCACTGTCTTTGGACGGTCTTATTGTTACAAAGCTTGATGGCACCGCAAAGGGAGGAATTGCTCTGGCAATTTCAAACCAGCTTAACCTGCCTATTTATCGTATTGGTGTGGGCGAGTCAATTGATGATCTTCAGACGTTTGATGCTCGTTCATTCTGTGAAGCACTTGTTGGTGAGGGAGTTCAGTAATGTTTAACAGCCTGCAAGATAGACTGCAAAATACATTTTCCGCTCTGCGAGGAAAGGGCCGTCTCACTGAGGATGATATCAATTCCGCAATGCGAGAAATTCGCATGGCTCTTCTCGAGGCTGACGTTAACTACAAGGTAGTTAAAGAGTTTGTTCGTCGCTGTAAAGAGCAGTGCATGACTGCTGACGTGCTAGAGTCTCTGTCTCCAGCTCAAAATGTTGTCCGCATTGTTCTGGATGAGCTCACGGCGCTGCTTGGTTCAACCGAGTCCAAGCTTACGCTGGCGCAGAACCGCATTCCAAACGTCATTATGCTTGTTGGTCTTCAGGGCTCCGGTAAGACAACCGCAGCTGCAAAGCTTGCTTACCTGCTTAAGTCCCAGGGAAAGAATCCTTTGCTTGCTGCCTGCGACGTTCACCGTCCTGCAGCAGCAGATCAGCTTGAAACACTTGGTTCAGAGATTGGCGTGCCAGTTTATCGTGGTGATGGCAAAGATGCCGTTGCTATTGCGTCTCAGGCTATTCAGGAGGCTGTTGACCACCTCAACGACCTGGTAATTGTCGATACCGCTGGCCGTCTTCAAATTGACGAAGAAATGATGGAAGAGGCCGTTGCTATTAAGCGTGCTGTCAAGCCAGATCAGATTCTTATGGTTGTCGACGCCATGACCGGCCAGGATATTGTCAATGTTGTTAGCACCTTCGCGGAGCGCGTAGACTTTGACGGCGTTATCATGTCCAAGCTTGATGGCGATGCTCGTGGTGGTGGCGCCCTTTCCGTACGTGAGGTTACCGGCAAGCCTATCAAGTTTGTTTCCATGGGCGAGAAACCCGATTCACTTGAGGTTTTCCACCCAGATCGTATGGCCAAGCGTATCCTTGGCATGGGCGACGTTATCTCTATTGTCGAGAAGGCCCAGCAGGCAGCTGATGAGAAGCAGGTTGAAGATGCTGAGCGCATGTTGCGTGAAGGCTTTACTATGGATGACCTGCTTAATCAGATGAATCAGATCCGCAAGATGGGTGGTCTTGCAAAGCTTATTGGTGCTCTACCTGGTGGTGACCGTATGATGGCCCAGCAAGGCAGTGTTGACGATAGTTCTATGGGAAAGATTGAAGCTATCATTCACTCCATGACTAAAGAAGAGCGTGCACGTCCAAAGATTATTAATGGTCAGCGTCGTCGTCGCATTTCTATGGGATCTGGTCGTAGTGTTCAGGAAGTCAATCAGCTTATTCGTCAGTGGGGAGAGATGAATAAGATGATGGGCAAGATGAAGGCTATGACTCAGGGCGGTAATGCAAAGAAGGGTCGCCGTGCCATGGAGTCTATGATGAAGAATATGGGCTTTGGCGGAGGTCAAATGCCTCGTTTCTAGGTGTTGCTAGTAAATAAATTTATATAAGAATTGCTCATGTCGAGTAATATCCCTACTGCATTTTGTTAAACATGGTAAACTCTCTCAAAAAGCAGTAGGGAGTATTTATGTCAGTTAAACGCGTTGCCTTTATGGCACTAGGTTGTATAAGCTTGGCACTTGCTGTGCTTGGTGTAGTGCTTCCCATTTTGCCAACTGTTCCATTTTTGGCACTTGCTGCATTTTGCTTTGCAAAATCATCCGACCGACTCAATAATTGGCTTATTAATACAAAGTTTTACCAAAATAATCTTGCTGATTTTAAAACTGGAAAAGGGATGACTGTTAAGACTAAAACACGCATCCTTGTTACAGTAACCTTGGTCATGGCTGTAGGTCTGATTGCCATGCTTATGAAAGGCGTTATTGCTGGCAGTATTGTCCTTGTTATTGTTTGGTTAGGACACATTTACTATTTTGGTTTTAAAGTCAAAACTATTGAAGAGTAAACAGAGAATATTTGGAATAACTTAAGAAGTATAAAACGTTCTTACGGGAATGTTTGATTTATTTATTTAACATGAAGACAGAGATATTATCAATAGTCTATAAGTCTTCCTGAATTTTTTTTCAGAAATTAATTCATTTCCTTAATGTCATATTTAGAACGGAAATGGGATGACTTTATTTTTTAAGAAACTTTATAAATTTCATAGGTAGCAAAGAATGTTATATAACGTCTATGGTTTAAATAACTACCATTTACCGATAAGTACTTTTATCATGTAGAGATTTAATTAATCATTTCTGAAAAGATCATACGTTGAGGAGGTACTTATGCGGCACTTCTTTAAGGTTGTCTGGTTCGTAATTAGCTTCATGCTTGTTATTCTTTCTTCTCAACTACACTGCTTAAAATGCAATGCGTCAGAGATTCCTATATTAGAGGTAAGAGAAGCAGTATCGGAAATGATCCTTCCCTTATTGGAAGCTAACCATGTTGAATGCGATTCAAAAGAATTTAACCTAAAAAATTATATACCAGAATATATATTAGAGGGTAATGTCCTTAAACCGCTTCCAGTATATCATTATCCGATATATATTGATAAAAATATTGTCGCAATACTTACTGGTATTGGAGAAAATAATTCAGAGGGATTTGCTTATAGTGCCTCTATCAACTATGTCAATATATTTGAAATTTCCCAAAAATATTTTAAGGCCGGAATTGTATTTCGTACAGAAGACGACTGTTATTTAACTGATGGAATTACCTTTATTTCTGTAATTTCAGGAGAAATCTTTAAAATCGAAGACGATAGTCCTGAGTATTGGAAGAACATCAGTCAGCTAATCGCTGCTTTAGATATGAACAATCTTATGATAGAGGGTGGAAGCGGCAGACAATCTGTACAAAATATTGAAGACGCAAATCTGAAAAGAGTTCTGTTTGATTTGCCTCGCTATTATCAGGGTCAAAAAGATATTTGCTGGGCAGCAGCTGCTTGGTCTACGGGTTCGTATTTGACGAACGATAATTCTTTTTCTCCGACTGATATAGTAATTAAGTTAACTGGTAAAGATAATGCAACAGGATTACCGTCAGATGAAATTAATGCCCTTCATTTATTCAAATATTCTGAGACCAATTTTTATGTAAACGGAACTTATGGTACAGAATTTTCAAGCGTATATTTTATGGGTTTATTGGATTTGAAGATTCCATTCCTAGTAAGATTATCTGTGCCCTCAATACCCGAACTGCAGTTTGGAATAAAAGAAGGTTCTATTGGACATACGGTCGCGGCTTGCGGTTATCTGTATTCAAACTATTTGAAAGAAATTTTTGTTCAAGACTCTGCTTTTAACAGGATAAGTGTATTAAGACCAGGTCCTGTAGGTGTTTTTAGATATTCTGAATTTCAAAATGGGCCACGGGATTTAAGTGGTTTTGTTTATCCAACAGGATTTCAAAGTAACGATGGAGGCAATACGTGGTATTACATTGATCCAGATTCGGTAACACGATGCTCAGGCTGGAAAAGCTATGAAGGTAATTATTATTTCTTTGACTCGGGCAGTCATCTTCAAAGAGGCTGGCTTCATGAATCAGAGGGTTGGTATTATCTAGCGCCTACTGGAGTTATGCAAAAAGGCTGGGTATTTGTTGATGGAAAATGGTATTTCCTTCAAGATAATGGCCTTATGGCTTACTCTCAATGGTTTAAATGGAATGGTGTTTGGTATTACCTTAATAGCGATGGATCTGCTCAAACAGGTTGGAAAGAAATAGAAGGTAGCTATTATTTCTTTAATGACTCTGCAAAAATGCAAACAGGCTGGGTTAATGATAGAGGTTATTGGTTTTATCTTGATTCCTCAGGAAAGATGCTTACCGGTTTTCAAACAATAAATGGATACAAATATTATTTTGCTGATAACGGCTCTATGGCTCTTGGTTGGTTTAGAGTAGGCTTCCCTTGGTATTATGCAGATTCTAATGGCGTTATACAAACAGGATGGCAATATATAAAGGGAGAATGGTATTACTTCAATTATACAGGCACAATGCATCTAGGTAGGCTTGTAGACGGTGGTTATATATTCCATTTAGATGAATCTTCTGGCGCTATGCAAATTGGATGGTTTGCAACGCTTGAAGGCAAGTTCTTCTTTAGAACTGAGAAAAATGTTCCTTACGGTGGACCTAAGGGTTCAATGGTAGTTGGACAAAAGGCAAGAATAGATGGTGTTGTGTATGAATTTGATCAAAAAGGCATTGCAAGAAAAGTCTTAAACCCAAATATTATTCCCGTGTCAGTGCCAACTACAGACTTAAGTGAGGTGACAGATGATGCAGCGTAGGAAAAGAATTATTGTAGGCATAATATTGTTGTCAGCTGGGCTGATAATAGGCCTAATAGTGTTCTATAAACCAAAAAATGTATCATCACTTCAAATAACAAATTTAAAGAAATCGGCCGCACAATGTGTTGCTAGTCAGCTCAACACATTTAATGATTACAGTGAAGAACTGGGCCCAGAGTATAACTATTTGAAGATAGATAGCATCGAAGATCTTGAGATATCAGGTCCTATTTTATGCGCTACAAAAATGGAAAATGGAGATATTGCAACAACGGGACTCTTGTGGGTTATCAGTAGGAACAACAAGCTGGTAGCAGTTGTTGATCAGGATATATATATTTTTTCTATACTTACAAATTTTGGATTTTCTATCAATCAAAGCATGTATCAAATGAGCGCTCCTTTACTTGAAGAAATGCATGCACGAGGATTACCCGTCATAAAGTGGAGTGTTCAAAATGCAAGTGGTGGAGAAATGTACCTATCAGACGGGTTGTTAGGTTCACATGCATATAACAATATTACTAATATTGGTATTAGGCAAAGTGATTCTGATTTTCCTTCTGCCAGTTCATTGATCACTTCTCGCTTAGGTTCAGAGTATCTTGATTTTATGGCAAACAAAGAGCGTGTTGTAGATCTTTTATAGGATTTTCCTAAGAGCACGTTTTCGGTTTACATTTAATACAAGTGAGGCGATAAGACATGTCCCATGGTAAGAAAAGATTGTATATAACTATCAGTGCAGTAATTGTGGCATGTGTATTTATATGTAGTTGGTTTAGACCGGAAGCGGTTAGGGAGCGAAACCTTGATTTTTTAAAACATCAAGCTGTGGAATTTATAAGGGAGCAATCAGCTGATAATATTTTCTCATATGAAAAGTTTGAGTCTGGAGAATATAAGACTTATACCTGCAATATAAACGATGTGTATATATCTGGTCCAATTTTATCAGTTGTAGAGAAAAACAATGAATTATTAGACGGTGGCATTTCGTGGGTTGTAAGTGTTAATGGAGAAATCATTGGAACAATCGAGCAAGATGTCGCTTTATATTCAGTTTCTCTCTCATCACAAGATTTTGATCAATATATTCTTTATGGGACTGCTTATATTCTACAAGCTATAAGCAGTCGCAAATTACCTGCCGTCTCCTACTATGAATACAATACAGAAGGTGGAGGAACCTTTCTGTCTGATAATATACTTGCGACATTTAATTACGTCACAGGAGAATATGGTTTTGCTAAAGCAGCCAGCAAATTTCCTTCTGCCAGTTCATTGATCACTTCTCGCTTAGGTTCAGAGTATCTTGATTTTATGGCAAACAAAGAGCGTGTAGTGGATCTTCTGTAAGACATAAAAAACGCGCGCTTCAGAATTATTTTCTAAAGCGCGCATAAATTTTTTCTAAGAAAAACCTAGTAGTGGATAATAATTGGATCTCCGTCTTTGGCAATATCAAAGAGTTTCTGAGCGTTTTCATAGCTTAGGTTAATGCAACCATGACTACCACCAGTTTTATAAATATTTCCACCAAACGCACTTCTCCATGGAGCGTTGTGAAAACCAACTTCCTGACCTTTTACACCCAACCAGAAGTCAACGTGTGCATCCCAACCTGGTTTGCCATTCTCGTCATTTGGACCAAGAAGACGAGCGTCTCTAATGTGGCTGGTAATATACCAGACTCCTTCTGGGGTGTTGTGATGTCCGTCTGGGATACCCGTTACTACATCGGCTTCCCAAAGAATTGTGCCATCATCACCATAAAGAACAGCATGCTGAGTGGTAAGGTCAACGTCAATATAACGACCGCCCCAGTCCTGCTCGCCCTGTTTAGTAAATGTACCGGCCGACTGTTTTGTAGGCAGTTCAATCTTTGTTGCCTGACCAGCGGACAGACCGTCAGAGATAGCTTTTACAGCAGCATCATTATCAATAACCCAACCGTATGCACCAGCGGCCTTTGTAGTGAATTCTTTTCCATCCCAGCGCTTATACGTTCTTGAAGTTCCACGAGTATCTACTGCAGGAGCAAGTGTCTCGTTGACCCATTTGGTAATAGCGTCTGTATCAAATGAAATAGAGAGATTCTCATCAAACTTTATCCAGCTAGCAATGGTGTCTTGATCAAGCTGATATGCAGCAGAATCGCCAAGCATCAAATCAACTGCGGAAGCAACGTATGAATTAGCAGTCTTCAAAGCAGAATCAAGGTCTTCTGCACTTATGAGGCTTTCTGGGCCAAGCTGTACGGTAGTGCTCAGATTATCAAAAGCGGTTTGCAAGTCTTTATGGACGCCCTCAAGAGACAGTCTTGTGGCAATAGCATCGTCAGCAAAAATAAACTTTTTAGCCGAGCTATCGTAGGTAATACCATTGTTCTCTAGAGTTTGAGCAGATTCTTTTGCCTGCTCAATTCTTTGATTAAAGAGTGCGTCTGCCTTGCTTGTATCGTACGAAGCGGTTGCATGTGGGCTTAGGGACCTGCTACGAGTAATCTCCAGTGGCCACATCCAAGGATTCTGCTGGCTAATAGCATCATGAGCATATCCAGCTGCGTCGTACGTCAAATCGATGTCAGATGCCTTGATGGTTAAATCTACGCCGTTTCCAGAGACTTGGACGGAATAGTTTGAGGCTTCATTTGCTCTAGAAGCCTGCAAATCTGAAGCTGGTTTTAAGGAGTAGTCCTTACCATAAATGCTGGTTTGAGGCATAAAGAAGAAGTTAAAGAAGATTGCTCCACCCACATACACAAGAGCGAGAATACCAACGAGCGCAGCAGGTATCTTCCACCACTGATGTTTCTTGTGAATAACGGAAGCCTCTTCTTTTTCTCCAAGCTCTGCGCTATCAAGGGGAGCAATGATAGTTAAATCATCTGCCTGCTCTTCCAGCGCTTCCGCTGATTGTGAAGAGTCATTAAGCTGACTAGTTTTTACCTGCTCTTCACTGAGAGCAACGTAGATATCAGTATCGCCAAGGCTTGGTACTGAGTCTTTAAGAGAAGGTGCTTTCTCTGTAGATTCCTCTGAGGAAAGAGGCTGTAGGTTAGCGGTATGAGAAGCAGAGCTTTTTGCAAAGTGCTTAGCCAAGGAGCACTCCTTATAAAAACGAAGTTACATAGCAAAAATCAGTGTGTTTTGACAAATAAACTTTCTGTAAATGAGTCAAAGCCACATCTATTTAGTGTAGTGCATATTCGTCACATATTTTATGGAACTTACGAGGAATTATTTTCCACAGGAGAAGAACAAAACTGGAGTAATATATACGACATTTAGAAATAATTATTTTTCAATTGCAGGGGGAGTAATAGCGTATGTCATCAACTAGAGTCAATAGTACTACGCAAAATATTAGATGTGTTTGTACTGCTCTTGCCGTACTTCTTTTATGCATTTCAGCTTTTCCTAAAATTGCTGTAGCTACTGCTTCAACCAGCCAATCAAATTCTCATTCTGCTAATCAGTTGTTACTGCATACTGATGTCAAATCATATGAGCTTCTTCCTTCTGATTTTGCTTCGCTTGTAGGCAATGATTCAACATCGTTTGATACTCTTGAGCAAGTTAAGCCTTATGAAGCAGTTAACACTGATTCTCATCCAAACTATAGCAAGGTAAGCGATTTTGTTTATTTAGATAGAGAGCAGTTTGACTCGTCGCTTTTCTCGCCAGATGATTCTCTGAGCTATACAACAGATGATGCAGCTGTAGATGCATACATTCAGACTCATCCAGAGCTTGCCGGTGTGACTGATCGTAGAATTTTGCTTCCGGTGTTTGAATTTGATTCAGACAATGATATTCAGACTCACAGAGACAGAGTTAATTCTTACATTACTAATGGTCAGCTGGCACAAGGGTCGGTTGGTCAAGATAATACCGCTGTTATTGATACCAGTTTGCCTATGGGTCAGTATAAGCTGGAAAAAACGCTTTCGTATGATCAAGAGCATGGCTTCTATTACATCTATACCATGCACGTGGGTATAGCTGATATTGATCGTAACCTCACAACGTTTGTTGATAGCAACGGAAATAAGACTGAAAAGCAAGGTCTATTCCAGGCTCCAGAGGTAGTGGGTAATGACATTCTTGACCATAAAGAAGTTGACTCTTATACGATTTCTGCTGGTTATGATGGTGATGGTAATGTTGCGCGTCCAACTACGTATGTGACGCATATTACGTATTACTACACTCTCGCGCACACCGCTTATGTCTCTGATACTGGAACTACTTTAAAACCTATTGACGCTGGTCTTCAGAATGCTCCTGCTACCATCTCTTCTTACAACTATGACCACACGGTTGATGCAGGAACAAGGCGAGTGCTGGACATTGATGCCGTAACAGCTCGTCTTATGGCAGAGATTCAATCGCAAGATATTACACAGCTTTTCCCTGTTAGTGCTGCTACGCACAATGGCGATATTGTTATCAGTAGGACTCCTGGATATGATACCTACGATGTTCAGTTGTTTGAGAATGGTCAATTTACTATCGATATGACTTATATGCCAGATGGCACACCTCGTGTCGTTGATGCCGACGGCAATGCTATTTATTTCTCTAATCACTTTAAGGATGTTGTTTATTCTTCATATCAAGATGACACCTTGCCTGTTGGTCAGTATCGAATTGAATATCAGCTTACCCCAACATCTGCAGATCCAGATAACTTTGATTCGTACCAGCATTTAAAAGTCAATCTTGTTATTGGAACAAGTGATACTTCTCAGTCAGCCATTACTGCAAATTGGACTCACGTATACGTGAAGCAGCCTGAGACTACGCCAGAAACACCTGAGACACACACTCCCGAGAAGCCTCAGCAAGCTCAGAAGAAGTCACAGCTTCCTGATACTGCAGATTATTCTCAGATTGCGCTTCAGGGCACACTTGTCTGTTCCTCTGTCTCGCTGGTTTCTCTGAGCTTCTTCCTCAAGAGAAAGCTGCTACAGAAGTAATCTAGGAATACATGACGTTACTCTTGCCTCAAGAGTGAGAGAATACTGTCTATCAAGAGGCGAGAGGTACGTTATTTATGGCTACATATCCGGTTATTCAGTTAGATTCAGCTGACGACAGTCGTCTTGATATGTATGCTCGATTGACTGATAACCAGCTTCGTAATCGTCTTGACCCAACTCGCGGCGTCATGGTTTGTGAGTCACATTTTGTGATTGAGACTGCGCTTGCCGCAGGCTGCAAGCCGCTTTCATTTCTTGCAAATACTTCTCATACAGATAATATTTTGCAAATTGTCGAGAAGTTCCATCCTTTGTCAGATGACGTTCCTATTTTCATTCTTCCAGATGAGCAGCTTACACAGCTTATTGGCTACAAGATGAATAGAGGAGTGCTCTGTGCCATGAGGAGACCTCAAGGTGCATCGCTAGAAGAGATTCTAAGCACGTCAAAGCATATTGCCGTACTAGAAGATTTAGTAGACGTTAACAACGTTGGCGCTGTCTTTAGGTCAGCTGCAGCCCTCAATGTAGATGCTGTTATCTTGACTGCTAAGTGCGCCGACAACCTCTCAAGGCGTGTCCTGCGCGTTTCTATGGGAACGGTTCTTAAGGTACCTTGGACTCGTTTGGATGAAGAGACAACTTCATTGGACCTTATTGAAAAGCTTAAAACTCATTCTTTTACTACGTGTGCACTTGCACTCACAGATTCTGCAGTACCTCTTAATAAAGAGCTGGTAAAAGGTAAAAAAGCTGCACTATTCTTTGGTAGTGAAGGCTATGGTCTTGATAAGAAAACCATTAAGGCTTGTGACATTACCACCATCATCCCCATGTCTCATCAGGTAGATTCACTTAATGTTGCTGCATCATCTGCTGTTGCTTTTTGGGAGCTTTTTGCTCGATAGCTTTTGTGGAATGCCTTTAATCGCAGTACAAAAAACGGCCATCTACAAGAGTGAACTGCCTCCCCTTTCTTGGACACGAGAAATAGAAAGCAGTTCAAAACACACCTAAGTCGGATAATCTG
>JABZHQ010000093.1:0-3449 GCA_015258765.1 Atopobium sp.
ATCCCATACTATGGCGGCCCTGCACTTCCATACACCGGTGATGAGAACCACACACTCAGCGCTATTGTTATGGCATGTGTTGCAGGCGGCGTAATTGCTCTGGCAGTTGTTGCTCGCGCAAAGAGCCGTCAGACAAACTCCATGAACTAAGTCAGGCGTTTGGTCTAGAAGATCTTCTCGCCATACATGTGTAGAAGTTCAATAGCAGCGTTTATGCAGATAAACCGGTCTTCTTGTGAAGGCCGGTTTTTTATTGTGGAGGCAGTAGAAACGAGCGCAATTAATGTCCGGTTATCGGGGTACACTTTTAGTCTACGAATGATTGACACAAGGATGGCGTAATGCAGATTGATCTTGAAGGTTTAAATCCTGCCCAGCATCAGGCAGTTATGACAACACAAGGACCCTTGCTGGTTCTTGCAGGAGCTGGTTCGGGAAAGACGCGTGTTCTGACGTTTAGAATTGCGCACATGATTGCCGATGAAGGCGTTCGTCCTTGGCAGATTCTGGCCATTACGTTTACAAACAAAGCTGCAGCAGAGATGCGTGAACGTCTTGAGGCGCTGCTGCCTAACAATATTCGTGGTATGTGGGTTTGCACGTTCCACGCTATGTGTGTTCGTCTGCTTAGAGAAGATGGTGAGCGTCTTGGTTATGGCCCCAATTTTGCTATCTACGACGATGACGATTCAAAGCGCCTGGTAAAGACTATTTTGTCTGATTTGGATATTGATGTCCGTCAGTTCCCGCTCAACTCCATTCGTTCTAAGATTTCTGCTGCTAAAAACGCTCTTTTGTATCCCGATGATGTAGAGGCGCAGGCAGCAAGTCCTATGGATCACGTGGTAGCCCGCGTGTATCGTGCGCTCCAGACGCGTCTGGACAAAGCTAATGCTATGGACTTTGATGATCTTCTCATCAAGGCGTTTGAACTGCTCTCCAAGTACCCAGACGTGCTTGCTAAGTACCAGGAGCGTTTCCGTTATATCAACGTTGACGAGTATCAGGATACCAACGGCGTCCAGTACGCAATTACCAAGCTTTTGGCATCCAAGTATCGCAATCTTATGGTTGTTGGCGATGATGACCAGTCCATTTATTCGTGGCGTGGAGCAGACATCAAGAACATTTTGGCGTTTGAGAAAGACTATGAGGAAGCGGTTGTTGTTAAGCTGGAGCAAAACTACCGCTCAACAGGACATATTTTGGCTGCTGCCAACGCTGTTGTTGCGCACAACTCTCACCGCAAGCCAAAGCGCCTCTTCACGGATGAAGGAGATGGCGAGAAAATCCAGGTGTATCAGGCATCTGATGAGCGTGATGAGGGTGCGTGGATTGGCTCTGAGATAGAAAAACTTCACGATAAGGGCACGTCGTACGACAACATTGCCGTGTTCTATCGCACTAATGCACAGTCTCGTATTCTCGAAGATATGTTGCTCAGAGCTGGTGTTCCTTACAAGATTGTTGGCGGCACTCGATTCTTTGATCGCGCAGAGATCAGAGATGTCATGGCGTACCTCAAAGTTGTCGTCAACCCCGATGATGACATGGCTGCGCTGCGCGTTATTAACACGCCTCGTCGCGGTATTGGCGCAACCAGTATTCAGAAGATTCAGACATACGCACTGCATAACGGCTTGTCGTTCTTCTCGGCATGTGAAGCATGCGTGATGGAAGAGGGCATTTTTACCGCAAAGGTAAGAAATGCGCTGGTAGAGTTTACGTCAGCTATTGAGCATGGACGCCATATTGATGGTGAGCTTGATGAGGTCGTAGAGGCAATTATTGACCGCTCTGGTCTTATTCGTGCACTTGAGGCGGAGCATACCATTGAGGCTGATGGACGTATCGAGAACATTCGAGAGTTCTTTGGGGTTGCAGCAGAGTTTGATGAGTCTCACGACGACGTTGAAGAAACGCTTGAGAGCCTGCAGCAGCTCAGAGAAGCTGGAGCGCTTGATGCGCAAGATGCAGCTTCGCTGAGTGAGGCTGGCTTTGATGCTGCTACTGGCGTACTCGCTGGTGCTGTTGTAGAGATGGCTCCTGCGCCTCAGGAGGAGAGCTTGCATCCGCAGGTTGCTGCTGAGAAGCTCCCGGCATTTATGGAATGGCTGGCGCTTCGCTCTGACCTTGACAGTTTGGATGGTTCTACCTCTGCGGTAACACTCATGACCATTCACGCTGCAAAGGGTCTGGAGTTCCCAGCAGTATTTGTTGCTGGCATGGAGGAGGGTATCTTCCCTCATGCAAATTACGAGGCAGAGGCAGCGCAGCTAGAGGAAGAGCGCAGGCTTGCCTATGTTGCTATTACGCGTGCGCGCAAACGCTTGTATTTGACATATGCGTCTACGAGAAGAACTTACGGCTCTGTTCAGGCAAATCCAGTGTCACGTTTTGTGGGGGAGATTCCTCAGGAGCACGTTAAAGCTATTGGTGTTGGTTCCGCGGGCTTTTCTGGTGTTGGCTGGGCAAAGCGCGGAGACCGTCATGGCACCTTTGGCTCTGGCCGTGGTTCAGAAGTCTATGGTGGAAACGTTTTTGGTTCTCGTACGCGCTCTACTGGTGGTGCCTCGGCCCCACGTCCAGCTCCTATTCAAAAGGACCCAGTGCGCGCTTCTGCAAGCTTTGCTGTGGGAGATCAGGTGTCTCACAAGACCTTTGGTCCAGGCGTTGTTTTAGCAGTTCAGGGCGATACGATTGAGGTCAAGTTTACACGCACTAATAAGACAAAGAAGCTCATGAAGGGCTTTGCTCCGATAGTCAAAATTGAGGGATAGCCATGGTGTTGATGCATGACGGCTTAATTTTGGGCCTCACTCCACAAGATTTTATTTTTAGGGTAGTTACCTTTGTAGTTGTGTTCCTTGTGGCTTTTCTTGTAGAGCGCTTTGCAATAAAGCTCTCAAAAAAGGCCTTGGACTCTTCAAAGCTGCCGTCAGCATCTATTTTTGTCAACATACTACGTGGAGTTATCTGGACGTTTGCTATTCTTGCTGTCTTACAGCCTGTCTTTGGTATTCAACCAACAGCTTTTGTGACCGCTTTGGGAGTTACGTCCATTGCCTTGTCTTTTGGCCTGCAGGACACCATTTCTAACCTGGCGGGAGGCTTGGGCCTTATGCTGGGAGGTGTAGTTAAACCTGGAGATCAGGTAAGCATCGGAACTATCTCCGGTGAGGTTATTGACATGAATTGGCGCTCTACCATAGTTCGTGCTCGTGGAGGTAGGGTAGACATCATTCCTAATTCAGTACTTAATAAAACAGCACTTGCGCATCGTACCAGGTGGGATATGACAGAGGTACCCATTACTATAGTGCTTAAACCAACCGTTGATCTGAATGCGGTAACGCAAGAAATAACAGAAATTGTTCAAGAGGTAGTTGCACCTCAGCTTGATAGAACACTTCCTATTGAGGTTGAAGCATCAAGCATTGCTGAGACAG
>JABZHQ010000022.1:0-15770 GCA_015258765.1 Atopobium sp.
GGCTGTCGAGAGGGCTCTGACGCGCGCGATGGCTACCGGCGGAAACGTTGCGATGAGCGCTGGCTTGGGCGACTTTGCTCTGGTCGAGAAGATCGCGGAGTCCATTCACGTTGAGTTGGTGGAGTAGGGGCGGACGTGTTGCGCGTGGAGGTGTGCGATGGTGCGCGGACTTGCGTGGAGGTGCGCAGGCTTACGAGCTCACGGGTTTCTCGGCGTATGGCGTGCGTAAGTCTCCATATCTGCAAAATAAGTCTTTTCTCGCTTCTTGATTTCGTGTAACGTATAAGGGCTAATGTGATAATTAGGTTTTCGAACCTCTAAAGAAGGAGAGTGCAATGTCCGGACACTCTAAGTGGGCCACAACCAAGCACAAGAAAGCAGCTATCGACGCTAAGCGTTCCTCGCTGTTCTCTAAGCTTTCCCGCAACATTACTGTTGCCGCAAAGATGGGTGGCGACCCAAATCCGGACAACAACGCTAGCTTGTCTGCCGCTGTTGCCCGTGCTCGCATGGTTTCCATGCCTAACGCAAAGATTCAGGCCGCTATCGATAAGGCATTTGGCGCTGGCGCTGATGCTGCCATTTACGAGGAGATCGTTTACGAGGGATACGGTCCTGCAGGTGTCGCAGTTTACGTTGACTGCCTGACTGACAACAAGAACCGTACCGCAGCAGACGTTCGTTCCGCATTTACCCACTCCGGCGGCAACCTTGGTACCGCTGGTTCCGTTGCGTTCCAGTTTGAGCGCAAGGGCTCCATCGCAGTTGACAAGGTAATTGTCTCCGAGGAGAAGAAGGTTGCTGACCGCGAGAACGCTGTCGACGAGGACGAGTTCATGATGGCAGTTGCCGAGGCTGGCGGAAACGATTACGAGGATGCCGGCGACCAGTGGATCGTTTGGACTGCATACGACAAGATGCAGGATGTCCAGAAGGGCCTCGAGGCTCAGGGCATTGAGGTTAAGGGTTCCGAGCTTACTATGGTTCCAACCACCCCAACTGACGTCTCTGTTTCTGATGCAAAGAAGGTTCAGCGTCTTATCGATAAGCTTGACGAGCTCGATGACGTTCAGAACGTCTACAGCACCATGAACATCACCGACGAGATTGCTGCTGCTCTCGAGGAGGAGTAAGCTCTCTGGTCCGCGCCGCGCGACGATGTGCGACGAGCGCGACGAGCGCGAAATCGCGAGCGGCGATAAAACTGCACTTCAAAGCCCCGCCAGTTGGCGGGGTTTTTTGTTTGGGTAGCGTCGATGCTGTCAGAACACACCTATGTCGGATAATCTGTATATACAGAGTCTAAAACATAACTTACAGCCCTAAAAAACACAGTAAACAACGATATTCTGAGAAAAATAGGACTTTTGAGGGTCAATTTTGCAGAATAAGTGACTTTGCTGTGTTTTCAAAACGCCAAAAATAGGCCTCTAAAAAATTTATGCATACAGATGAATTTATCCTCATGAATATTCATGAGGATGAATATTTTCGTATCATGGTAGTTCAAATTTTGATGTCTTCTTTGCCAGGCGAGAAAACCGATGGACTACAGCAGCGGAAACATTCGATTGAAGCTGAATCTCGTCGTCCAACGCACGTAGTCGTAGCAGTTCTACAGGCCCACGCGAACAACCTTACGAACGCCAGCGGCTTCGAGGGCTGCTACCTGCGAAATCGATGCGGATTCGTCCGTCATCAGCACGTCGATATCAGCAGGCGATCCATATTGGAAGCTGGAGTTAACGCCCAGCTTGCTTGCATCGGCCAAGACAATGTGCTGCTCAGAGTGCTTAAGCATCAGCGAGTTCACGCGCATCTCGTTTGAAACCAGCGTAGTAAGGCCGCGCTCAGCTGAAATTCCCGAGCATCCCAAGATGCACTTCGCGGCTCGAATCTGGTTGATCGAAGCAAGCGCAAAATCGCCGGTCAGTGACTTCTTAGCTGGTCGAACTTCTCCGCCCGTGACTAAAACGGTCATCGATGGGGGATAGTCGGCGGCCAGAACGCTACCGTTATTGGTAACAACCGTGATGTTCTCGGCGGTAATGAATTCCAAAACTTTTATAGCGGTTGAGCTGGTGTTAATGAAGACCGTGTCGCCATCTTTAATCAGCTTGGCGGCGGCCTGGGCAAGCTTGAACTTCGCGGTTACCTGGTTAGAACTGAGTCCTGTCGAGAGTGGGTCAAGCAGCGTGGCCATGCCATAGCTTCGGGAAATGAGGCCTTGAGCTTCGAGTTCGTCAAGATCGCGGCGGATGGTAAGCGAAGAAACTTCAAATCTATCGGCAAGATCGCTGACGGAAACCTGGCGATATTGTTCAAGAAGGCTCATGATCGAGCTTCTGCGTGATGCTACGAATGAACGACTTGTGGCCATGAAACCCCCAATAGAACTCAACTGCTGATAAACCTGTAGAATTACATTTAACTAATTCAGTTCTATGAAAAACAACGTACAAATTGATAACACCTTTTGAACGGTTATCGAACAATTGTGTAGACGCTTTTCAGTAGAACTGAATATATCTTACCCTATTCAATGAACGTTTTGAATACTTAAACGGATATTATTTAACGGTCAACGGTTTTTATGACGTAAATCTCTAAAGTGAGCATTGATAAGTATTGCTAAACTCCTAACTTTGGCTATACTAACATTATCGATTCGATTGGTAAAACGTTCTAAACGTTCAACAAATAGGGAAATTTGTTATATGACAAGACAAATGTCATATAAATTATTTATCTAATTGTTGAAGCGTTCATAAGATTCAAGTTTTTGTCGTTAAGCGATGTGTTCTTGTGTTCTCTTGCTATAGTCCAACACAAGGAAAGATTCACAGTAGGCTACTGGAGAGGAGTGAATCGCATGCTACTTCGCGATATCTACGAGCAGAATCACTATGCTTTCGTGAAGACCCCCATGACATGGGAAGAGTCTATTAGAGAGTGCTGCAAACCACTGGAGGCTGATGGAACTGTCAATTCAGAGTATGCAGACGACATTATTGAGTGCGTAAACAAGTTTGGTCCTTACATTGTCATCGTTCCAAACGTTGCAATGCCACACTCAACTGCTCGCATTGGCTCTAATGGAAAGACTGCTATTGGCTTTATGCACTCTGATGTTCCTGTCAATTTTGAGGATGGCGACGATGAGAAGCAGGTTAAGACTTTCTTCACTTTGAGCGCTACTGATCAGGATGCTCACCTCAAGAATATGCAGATGCTCGTTCAAGTTCTTATGAACGAGGAGGTTCTAGAGCGTCTTAAGAACATTCAGTCTCCTGAGGAGCTTTTGGAGATTGACAAGCTTATCTCCGAGTAAACACGCCCGTTTGGGCACGTAATTGAGGATTTCCTTTTGTAGTGTGGGCTGCAGAAGGTACGTATGTAGGACCCTTTGAAAGGGGTATCAATGGATATTGTTCTTGGTATTTGGAAATGGTTTGCGAGCAACTTCTTGACTCAGCCAGCCTATTTCATCGGTTTGATTGTTGCTATCGGCTACATTCTTCTTAAGAAGAAGTGGTACGACGTACTCGCTGGCTTCCTTAAGGCAGTCATTGGTTATCAGATCCTCCTGGTTGGTTCCGGCGGCCTGGTAACTGCATTCCGTCCAGTTCTTGTTGGACTTCAGGCTCGCTTCAACCTTTCTGCAATGGTCATTGACCCATACTTTGGCCAGAACGCAGTACAGGCAGGCATGGAGGCAGCTGACGCTCCTGCATTTATCGCAGGTCGTTCCTTCTCCTCCGTTATGCTTCTTCTGCTCTTCGCTTTCATTCTGAACATTGTTCTGGTTGCTTTTAAGAAGCAGACTAAGCTTCGCGCAATCTTTACTACTGGTCACGTCCAGGTTCAGCAGGCAGCAACTGCATTTTGGCTTATCCTCTTCTGCTTCCCACAGCTTAACGACGTTACCATCCTTGCAGTTATGACCGTTCTCCTTGGCCTTTACTGGGCAGTTGGTTCCAACCTTTGTATTGGACCTACCCAGGACCTCACTGATGGCGCTGGCCTTACCATTGCTCACCAGCAGATGTTTGGTGTCTACTGCGCATCCAAGGCTTCCGAGTGGCTCTCCAGACACTCCAAGAAGGAGTCTAAGCGCATCGAGGACATCGAGCTTCCAGGCTTCCTTAAGATCTTCAACGAGAACCTCGTTGCAACTGCAATTCTCATGACAGCATTCTTTGGTGTCATTCTTGCTGTTCTTGGTCAGGACTTCCTGCTTGAGAACAAGTTCATGAAGCCAGGTCAGGATTTCTTCTTCTACATCATGACCACTTCCTTCCAGTTTGCTGTTTACCTCTCCATCCTGCAGCTTGGTGTTCGTACCTTTGTTACCGAGCTTACCAACTCCTTCCAGGGTATTTCTAACAAGCTCCTCAAGGGTTCCGTCCCAGGCGTTGACTGCGCAGTTACCTACGGCTTTGGTTCTCCAAACGCAGTTACCCTCGGCTTCCTCATGGGTGCAGCTGGCCAGTTCCTGGCAATCGCAGCTCTGCTGCTTCTGAAGTCTCCAGTTGTTGTTATCGCAGGCTTTGTTCCACTGTTCTTCGATAACGCTACTATCGGCGTTTACGCAAACAACAAGGGCGGCCTCCGCGCAGTTCTTATCATGCCTTTCATCTCTGGTCTTCTCCAGGTCTTCGGTTCAGCTCTTATCGCTGGCTGGGTTGGCATGGCTGCATACGGTGGATACCTTGGCATGTGGGACTGGGCAGTTGTCTGGCCAATCATGACCGGCTTCATGAAGTTCCTGTCCTACGCAGGCCTCGCAATTGTTGTTGTCGCTCTTATTGCAATCCCACAGCTCCAGTACCGTGCAAATAAGGACACGTACTTCATGGAGGTTGAGGATTACCAGAAGTGCAAGGAAATCCGCGCACAGAAGGCCGCCGCAGCTAGTGCGGAAAGCAAGTAGCCCTCTTTCTTCCTACCCTGAGCAGACCCCCATCTGCTCAGGGTTATTAGTAATACTCGGCACATTGTTTGATGCAGTATTTGCTTTAAATGCGAGCATCGTAGCGCCCAAATGGGTACATACACAATGTGTCCGTAAGTAGTTTGTTTGATCGAAGGAGTCAACATGAACGCAAAGATTTTGGTCGCATGTGCAAACGGCGCAGGTACCTCTCTGATGATGAAGATGACCGCTGAGCGCGTCACTCAGAAGCTCAACATGGGCGTCGATAAGATTCACCACTGTGCACTTTCCGAGGGCGTAAGCTCTGCTCGTCAGTATGACATTGTTTTTGCACCACTTAACTTCCTGAATATGTACGAGGATGCTGCTAAGGCTGGCGTTACCGTCATTGGTCTGCGCAACGTTCTTTCTGATGCAGAGATGGAAGAGAAGCTCAAGGAAACCGGCGCTGCAGAGAAGTTTTCCGCATAGTTTAGGTTTCTAAAGAATCGAGCACTTTAATGACTTTTGAAAAGAAAATTCTTGCCGAAATGCCTAAGTGCTATGCACTTGGCATGTTTGAGGGAGAAGACACACCAAGCTTTTTAGCTGCTGTCGAGAAGGACGGTCCAATCCGTCGCTTTACGCTTGATGGTGAGCCTCTGGAGACTGTTACTCCAGGCCCTGGCGGCGTCATGACCATTACACAGGTCCCTGGCAGGAAAGATCAGTTCCTCGCAACCCGCAAGTTCTTCTCGCCAAACTTTGGTGGAGACGACGCGGCAATTGCATCCTATACCAAGCAGGCAGACGGTTCTTGGTCTGAGCAGATTCTCTGTGACCTCCCTTATGTTCACCGTTTTGGCATCTTGAAGGCTGCTGACGGTCAGCTTTGGGTTCTTGCTTGCTCTATCAAGGGTGGAGCTGAGACCGGCGTCAAGGATGATTGGCGCACTCCAGGTGCTGTTTGGGCCGCTCCTTTGAGCGATAACCTTGAGCAGTACACGGCAGACAACCAGCTTAAGCTGACTTGTGTTGCTAATTATCAGGTTCAGAACCACGGTTTCTGGACTGCACCTGATAAATCGTATGCTTTGATCTCAACCGCCGCAGGCGTGTTTAGATATGTGCCACCAACCACCCCTCAAGGTGCTTGGGATGTCACCTGCCTTCTGGTCCAGCCAACAAGCGATATTGTTGCTACAGACTTTGACGGCGATGGCAAGCTGGAGATCCTTACCTTCTCCAAGTTCCACGGTGACACGCTGGCAATTTGGCATGAGGGCCAGACTCGCGATCGCTATGAGCAGGTTTGGTGCGACGTACAGAAGCGCAGCTTCCTTCACGCGCTTTGGGCAGCAGACCTTAATGGCGAGAAGTGCGCAGTCATTGGCAACCGTAAAGATGGTCGCGATTTGTTGCTTGTTAGATACGTTGACGGTGAGTACACCGTAGACGTTATCGACCACGACCTCGGACCAGCAAACTGCATGGTGTATAGGCATGACGGCAGCGATTACATTGTTGCTGCATATCGTGAGACAGACCAGCTGGCTCTCTACAAAGTAGTGGAGTAGGGCTGCGTTTTGTAGCGAGCGCTCAGGATGAGCTTCTGAGCATGCAGGCAAAGTCCTGAGCGCCGCTCAAATTACCTGCGTATACATCAAAGTACTAGTCCTATGTTTTAGAAAGGAGCGCGTAATGGCAGGTTTGAAAGACGTCACACGCGACAGTTGGATTATGAGCACCTTCCCTGAGTGGGGAACTTGGCTCAACGAAGAGATTGACAATGCCGTAGTAGAGCCAGGCCAGGTTGAGATGTGGTGGCTCGGCTGCGTTGGTATTTGGTTTAAGACTCCTGGTGGAGCAAACGTTGCTGTTGACTTCTGGGCAGGCAACGGTAAGCGCACCCACGGTGACGGCCTCATGAAGCCTGGTCACCAGATGGCAAACATGGCTGGCGTCCGTGCAATGCAGCCAAACCTTCGCAACGTCCCCTTTGTTATTGATCCATTTGCTATCAAGAACCTTGACGCTGTTGTGGTAACTCACATTCACCAGGACCACATGTCCAAGGAGCTTGCAGCTCACGTTGTTAACAACAACATGACCACTACTGACGAGAATGGCAAAGAGATCCCAGTTCCCTTTATTGGTCCTAAGGATGCAGTTGACATTTGGGTTGGCTGGGGCGTTCCACGTGAGCAGTGCATTGTTGTTAAGCCTGGCGACCGTATCAAGGTTAAGGACA
Organism: Atopobium sp.; assembly: GCA_015258765.1. GTDB lineage: Bacteria > Actinomycetota > Coriobacteriia > Coriobacteriales > Atopobiaceae > Lancefieldella. The sequence continues at coordinate 7,167 of JABZHQ010000022.1, forward strand.
TGGAGATCGTTGCATACGATTCCTTTGACCGCACCATCATCGTTACCACTACTGATACTTCTGAGAACCGTCCAGACCTCTGGGGTAAGTGCCCAATGGACATGGATGAGAAGGCGGTTAACTACCTCTTTGTCACCCCTGGTGGAAACATCTATCACTCCGGTGACTCTCACTACTCCATTTACTTTGCTAAGCACGGTAAAGACATCGCTCAGGAGTTTGGCGGCGTAGACGTCTGCTTTGGCGCTTTTGGCTGCAACCCAATTGGCATCCAGGACAAGATGGAAGCAACCGATATGCTTCGCATGGCTGAGGCTCTTCAGTCCAAGGTTGTTATCCCAATTCACCACGATGTTTGGACTAACTTCCAGGCAGACGTCCAGGAAATCAAGGTTCTTTGGGAAATGCGTAAGGACCGCCTTGACTACAAGTTCCACCCATTCTTCTGGGAGGTCGGCGGCCACTACACCTATCCACAGGATAAGGACCGCTTTGCTTACCATCACGACCGTGGCTTCCATGATTGCTTCGATCACGAGCCAAACGTCCCATTCCGTAGCGTTCTCTAAGGAGCAGTCTCTATGATGCTTAAAGAGCTTCGTGATGAAGTGTATGAAGCAAATATGGATCTGCCAAAGCATGGCCTGGTAGTTTTTACCTGGGGTAATGCTTCTGGACTTGACCGTGAACGTGGTCTGTTTGTCATTAAGCCATCGGGCGTTTCCTATGAGGAGCTCAGTCCAGAGAACTTGGTTGTCTGTGATCTTGACGGCAACGTTGTTGAGGGTGAGATGAACCCATCTTCTGATACTCCAACTCATGCATGCTTGTATCGTGCATGGGGCGATAAGATCGGCGGAATTGTTCACACTCACTCAACCCACGCTGTTTCTTGGGCACAGGCAGGACGCTCTATTCCTTGCTATGGCACCACACACGCAGACTATTTCTATGGAGATATTCCTTGCGTGCGCAGCCTTACCAAGGACGAGGTAGAAAGCGCCTATGAGCTTGAGACCGGCAACGTTATTGTTGAGGGCTTTGCTAACTTGGACCCAATTGCGGTTCCAGGAACGCTCCTTCACAACCACGGTCCTTTCTCTTGGGGTAAAGACGCAATGGCTGCTGTGTATCACGCTGTGGTCATTGAGGAGGTTGCTAAGATGGCAACACTCACCGAGCTCAATAACCCTAAGGTTCAGGAGGCACCTCAGTACCTTCAGGACAAGCACTACATGCGCAAGCATGGTCCAAATGCCTACTACGGACAGGGTAATCACTAAAGCCTGTTCAGTGAGCAGAATTTGTTTCAGTCAGGCGGTCTTTTATAAGGCCGCCTGTTTTTAAAAGGAGAAGATATGTCCAAGTATCAGCTAGGACTTTACGAGAAGGCCACTCCAACTGATCTTTCTTGGGAAGAGCGCCTCAGCGTAGCAGGAGAGTCTGGCTTTGATTATGTTGAGATCTCCGTTGATGAGTCTGACGCTCGTCTTTCTCGCCTTGAGTGGACTGGTGAGGAGCGTGCAGCAGTTCGTCAGGCAATGGTAAACTCTGGCGTTCGCCTGGGCTCTATGTGCCTTTCTGGTCACCGTAAGTATCCTTTTGGTTCTCGTAATCAGGCTACTCGTGAGCGTGGCCTTGAGATTATGCAGAAGGCGCTTGACCTTGCAGGTGACCTGGGACTTCATACCATCCAGCTTGCTGGCTATGACGTGTACTACGAGGACGGAACAGAGGATACCCGTAAGTACTTTGAGGAAAACCTGTCAAAGGCTGTAGAAATGGCTGCTAAGGCGGGCATTGTTATGGGTTTTGAGACCATGGAGACTCCTTTTATGGATACAGTCGAGAAGGCCATGCACTACGTAAACCTTATCAACAGCCCTTACCTTGGTGTGTATCCCGACGCTGGTAACCTCACCAATGCATCGTTTATTTACGGCAACACCGTTGCTGACGATATTGCTCTTGGCGCAGGTCATATCTTTGCAGCTCACCTCAAGGAGACTGTTGCTGGTGCGTATCGCGAGATTCCATTCTCTACCGGTACCACTGACTACGAGGGAGCTCTGTCGCAGCTTGTTCCTCAGGGCGTCAGGCGCTTTGTTGCAGAGATGTGGTACACCGGCAACGAGAACTGGAAAGAAGATCTTGTCTTTGCTTCCACCTACGTTCGCAGCAAAATTGATAAGGCGTTTGAGGGGTAAACGGCCTTTTTGCACTTGTTTTGGGTTTCTCGCCACAGACGGTACATAAGAATCTGTACAATGTGGATGAGCTCTTTCTTAGTACGACGTACGTTTCCAAACTCGTTTAGGTTTGTACAGGAAAGGATTACACATGAAGTTCTTTATTGACACGGCAGATATCGATGAGATTTCTGAGGCTCTTAGCTGGGGCTGTTTAGCAGGTGTTACTACCAACCCATCGCTGTATGCAAAGATTGGTGGGAAGCTAGCAGACTTTGAGTCTCATATGGTTAAGATTGCTCAGCTTTGCGAGGGACTCCCTGTATCTGCTGAGTCAACAGCAACAACAACTGAGGGCATGATTGAAGAGGGCCGTCACCTGGCTTCTCTTGCTCCAAACATTGTTGTTAAGCTTCCTATCTGCGCAGAGAGCCTTGCTGCTACTCATCAGCTTGCTTCTGAGGGAATTCGCGTCAACATGACGCTGATTTTCTCGGCACCTCAGGCTCTTCTTGCGGCAAACGCTGGCGCTCGTTATATCTCGCCTTTTGTTGGTCGTTTTGATGACATTGGTGAGGACGGTATTGAGCAGCTAGGAACCGTAGTTTCTTGCATCGAGAACTATGCATGGGATAAAAACGTTGATCACACCGTAGAGATTATTACGGCTTCTGTCCGTACGCCTAACCATGTAACACAGGCAGCTCTGCTTGGTGCTGATATTGCAACCGTTCCATTTGGAGCTTTGAAGAAGTGCCTGAAGCACCCTCTGACCGATGCTGGCCTCAAGTCTTTTGAGGCAGATTGGGAAAAGGTTAAGGCTCAGCAATAATAGTGATTGAAGTACGCCCAGCCTCGGTTGGGCGTACTTGTTTTGAGAGGATGAGAATGGGAACAACTGCATTACCCGAGCGCAACCTCACTGATGATGAGCTCAAGCTTGCAGCTAATACGCTAAGGCGCGATGTTATTGACATGCTCGAGAAGAGCAAGTCAGGCCATCCCGGTGGCTCACTGAGTGCGGCAGATATTGTGGCCACACTGTTCTTCTCGGGAGTTATGAAGTACAACCACAACAACCCAGAGGACCACACCGAGGATAGGTTCTTCCTGTCCAAGGGTCATGTTGCACCTGTACTGTACGCTGCGTACCACCTGCTTGATTGGCTCCATGACGAGGATATGGTTACTCTCCGCCAGCTTGGCAGTCGTCTGCAGGGTCATCCAGACTGCCACGCATGTCCTGGTATTGAGGTTTGCTCTGGTTCTCTGGGCCAGGGTCTCTCGGTAGCTGCAGGATGCGCTCTGGGCCTTTCTATGGACGCTCTGGCAAGCGGCGAGCGCGCCAAGAAGGTATTTGTCCTTCTGGGCGACGGCGAGCTGCAGGAGGGCTCTAACTGGGAGGCATGCATGTTTGCTGCTCACCAGAAGCTGGATAACCTCATTGCCATTGTGGACCTCAATAACCTGCAGATTGACGGCCACGTCACCGACGTGTGCTCTCTTGGCGATATTGACGAGAAGTTCCGTTCTTTTGGCTGGAACGTACTGCGCGTTAACGGTCACGAGGTCGCTGAGGTGCGCCAGGCTCTTCTCGCCGCACGAGATGGTCGCGAGGCAGGAAACACTGCTCCTACCGTGGTCATTTGCCAGACCGTTAAGGGCAAGGGCGTCTCGTTTATGGAGGACAAGGCTTCCTGGCACGGAAACGCTCCTTCGGCTGAGCAGGCTGACCTTGCGCGAGAAGAACTTGATGCAGCTAGAGAGCTTCTTTTGATTGATCTTCAGGGTGAAGGTAAGGAGGTTGCCAATGTCTAGGGCAACTCGTGAGGCATATGGTCAGACTCTTGTTGAGCTGGTAAACGAGGGTCACGACATCGTTGCTGTTGACGCAGACCTTGCTGGCTCCACCAAGCTTGCCGACCTCCAGAAGGCCTTCCCACAGCGCATGGTTGACGTGGGAATTGCCGAGCAGAACATGGTAGGCGTTGCATCTGGACTGGCGCTTACAGGACGTACTGTGTTTACCGGCTCGTTTGCCGTGTTTGCAACCGGACGCGCTTACGACCAGATCAGAAACACCGTTTGCGACTCTGGTCTTAACGTGAAGATTTGTCCTACGCACGCAGGCATTACCGTAGGAGAGGACGGCGCCACTCACCAGTCCCTTGAGGATATTGGCATGATGCGCGCCCTCCCTCAGATGCGCGTGCTTGTTCCTGCAGATTACAACGCTACTAAGGCAGCGCTCAGACTTGCCGCCGAGGCAGACGGCCCCTTCTACGTGCGCATGGGTCGTCACAAGGTTGCCGACATCTACGACGAGTCCTTCAAGGGCGGCCTGCCTTTTGCAAACGTCTTGCGTGAGGGTACCGACGTTACCATTGCTGCCTGCGGTGTTGAGGTTGCTCAGGCACTTGCAGCTGCAGATTTGCTTGCAGAGGAGAAGATTTCTGCTGAGGTTATTGATGTGTTCTCCATTAAGCCATTGGACGAGGAAGTCATTTTGGCATCTGCCGAGAAGACCCGTCATGTGGTAACCGTTGAGGAGCACAACGTGGCAACAGGCCTTGGAGCTGCAGTTGCCGAGCTTCTGGCTGAGCAGCTACCAACGCCAATGCGCTTTGCTGGTATGCGCACTTTTGGTACGTCCGCTCCTGGCGACGTGCTGCTTTCGCACTTTGGCCTGGACGCCGAAGGTATTGCCGCTCGCGTCAGGGAGTTTCTGCTCTCGTAGACACGCGTGCGAGAGCTGCAACGGCAACGCCGCAGGTCAGCGCCGCGTGCGGGTCGCAAGGCGATTTCTACCCGGTATCTACTTCGTGTGGATACCGGGTTTCTTGTGCGGAAACGCTGGGAGTGGACCGGGTTTCTCGCCAGAAGGACGATGCAAGCTGGGACGTTCCTGATACGAGCCTGATTTTCTCGCCAAGTCTGAACGATTTGCCTGAAAAGCGCGCCAAGTCTGAACAATTTGCCGGTTTTTCTTACCATGTCTGAGTTAATTTGCTCAGACATGATGCGGTTTTCTGGCTCAAAAATTAGGAGCAGACGGTCTGTCTTTCACGCGCCTGATTTCTTCAAAGATTCGGTGGATTTTGCCTAAAACCATCAAAGAATCTGTGGATTTGCCTGATTTTGTTAAAGAATCTGTGCCTCAAATACAGAATCTTTGCACTTTTCAGGCGCGCATGCCGTTACGGTGTATCTGGCGAGAAACCCGTGCGCTTGTACGTAGGACTTGCGGGGCTTCTCGGCATGAAAAAGGCCTGATACCGTGTGGTACCAGGCCATTGTTGTTGCATGTTTGCTCGTCCTGTGAGCCGAAGCCGTGTTGGCCAGCTCCTTGAGCTGCGGCTACGCAGCCGAAGCCGGACTAGCCGAGGTGCTTGGTGATGGAAGCAGCTGCTACCTTACCAGCGCCCATTGCAAGAATGACGGTTGCAGCACCGGTTACGATGTCGCCGCCAGCCCAGATGCGAGGATCGGAAGTGCGGCCCTCTTCGTCGGCCTCAATGTAGCCCCACTTGTTGAGCTTGATGTCGCCGATCATCTTTGCAAATGGGTTAGCGTTGGTACCGATTGCAGAAATTGCAACGTCGCAAGGAATGTCCTCGATAGCGCCCTCGATAGCAACTGGACGACGACGTCCGTCAGCGTCAGGCTCGCCGAGCTCCATCTTCTGGACGCGAACTGCGCAAACTGCGCCGTCCTCGCCAGCGACAAACTCGAGAGGGGAGACGAGAGGAAGAACCTCAACGCCCTCTGCCTTTGCGTGGTGCAGCTCTGCACGACGAGCAGGCATCTCGTCCTCGGTACGACGGTAAGCAATGATTGCACGCTCAGCGCCAAGACGCTTAGCAGTACGAACAGCATCCATAGCAACGTTGCCGCCACCAAAGACAACGACGTTCTTACCGTGCTTGGTTGGGGTGTCGTACTCAGGGAAGTTGTTAGCCTTCATGAGGTTAACGCGGGTGAGGTATTCGTTCGCAAAGAAGACGTTAGGCAGGTTCTCGCCAGGGATGTTGAGAAGCTTTGGAAGGCCTGCGCCAGTTGCAATGTAGATTGCATCAAAGCCCTGCTCAAAGAGCTCGTCTGCATCGGTGATACGACCGACAACAGAGTTGTACTCAAACTTAACGCCCAGCTCCTGAAGGCCGTCAATCTCACGCTTAACAACAGCCTTTGGAAGACGGAACTCAGGAATACCGTAGACCAGAACGCCGCCGCCGGTGAAGAATGCCTCAAAGACGGTAACGTCAAAGCCGTTACGAGCAAGCTCGCCAGCGCAAGCAATACCGGAAGGACCGGAGCCTACAACTGCAACCTTCTTGCCGTTCTTTGGAGCGATTGCTGGCTTGGAAGCAAGCTCAGGCTGATCGCCAAGGAAGCGCTCGAGCTGACCAATAGCAACTGGTTCGCTGCGCTTACCCATGATGCAGACGCCCTCGCACTGGTTCTCCTGTGGGCAAACACGGCCACAAACAGCAGGAAGCATGGAGGACTCGCGGATGATGTCAAGACCGCGACCAAACTCCTCTGCACGGATTGCCTCGATGAAGCGAGGAATGTTGATGTTTACAGGGCAGCCCTGAACGCACAGTGGATTCTTACAATCCAGGCAGCGGTTTGCCTCTGCAATTGCCATCTCTTTAGTGAAACCCTTGTCGACAGGGCGGAAGTCTTGTGCGCGCTCTGTAGCTGGCTCTTCGTTGTCAGCTGTACGAGGTGCCTTGACGTTTGGAATGTAGCGACCGTTTACTTGTGGCATGCGCACCTCGTCTCCTCGTAAGCCTTGATGGACTGGCCTTCCTCGGTGAGGTAGGCTGCCTGACGCGCGCGAAGGTCGTTCCAGTCAACCTTGGTTGCGTCAAAGTCAGGACCGTCAACACAAGCAAACTTGGTCTCGCCGCCAACCTCAACACGGCAGCAACCGCACATACCAGTGCCGTCGACCATGATTGGGTTCAGGGAAGCGATGATAGGTGTGTCGTACTTCTCGGCAGTGAGAGTGGAGAACTTCATCATTGGAACTGGGCCAACGCAGAATACGCGGTCGACCTGCTTGTCCTGCAGAAGACGCTCGAGAGGTGCAGTTACAACGCCCTTCTCGCCAAGAGAACCGTCATCTGTGGTGATGTGGATGTGATCGTCGTCCAGAATGGAACGGAACTGATCCTCAAGCAGCAGCAGCTCTTTGGTACGAGCGCCCATGATTGCGTGGACCTCGCGGCCAGCAGCTACGAGCTGACGAGCAACAGGGAAGGCGATAGCCAGGCCAACGCCGCCGCCGATAACTGCCCATTTGCCCTCGCCCATCTCGGTAGGCTCACCCAGAGGACCAGTGACGTCCTGCAGGAAATCACCAACCTCGTAGGTAGAAAGCATCCTGGTGGTCTTGCCGATTACCATGAAGATAAACTCGACCCAACCCTCCTCAGGATTCCAATCCGCAAAGGTAAATGGAACGCGCTCGCCACACTCATTTGCGCGGACCATAAGGAACTGACCAGCATGTGCATGCTTGGCCATCTGTGGTGCCTCGATGCGGAACTTGAAGACCTTCTCGGAGAACTGAGTCTTTTCGAGGATCTTATACATTCAGCGGTACTCCTCTCCTAACACAATAAAACTGCGAGTGAGTTGACGCGCCGCACTACAGCGTGCCTTCTGGCGAGAAGACAGTAGTAGGTGACGCATGTATCTCACGCATACGAGGTCTGGGTAACCCCGTATTCGCAAACAACATATCTATTGTACTATTTGCGCATGATTCAAGACATGAGTAATTCATGAATGAGCATAAATATTTCGTAGAATGTTTTGCCTGCTAGCTGCAGAGGGTGGGCGAGAAGTTCGGTGGGCTTGCGGAGCGACGGCACGCGGAGGAGCGCGGTGATCGTTAGCTGCAGAGGAGTTGTGACGCGCGAGGATGGCTAGCCGCGGAGGAGTTGCTCCACCTGATCGGCGGCCGTCTGAGCGGTGACCAGAAAGTCTTCCAGGTTGTTTCCCTTGAGCTCGCGCAGAACATAGTCTGCCACCGGCATCTTTCCAGGAGGGCGACCGATGCCAAACTGCAGGCGCATAAAATCCCTGGTCTGGAGCTTGTCGGCAATGGAGCGCAGCCCGTTATGCGAGTTGAGTCCGCCGCCTTCCTTGAAGTTGAGTTGGCCTTCCGCGAGGTCAACTTCGTCATGAATGACCAGGATTTGCGCAGGTTGAAGGTGGTGTGCACGAGCAAGTTTAGAGAGGGGACCACCGCTGGTGTTCATGAAGTCCTGGGGTTTGGCCAGGAGTACATGGCGTTTCTCGCCAGATGCGGCTCCGGGAGCTGCGGGAAGGATGATCTCCGCGACTTGGCAGCCCGCCTCGCTTTTCCAGTACGAAACGCCGTGGCGCTCGGCAAGGGCAT
>JABZHQ010000094.1:0-3343 GCA_015258765.1 Atopobium sp.
GTGCATAGGTCTGGCCACTCTTCTGGTAAATCTTCTTCTCAAGCTCTGGGTCCATATCAATGAGCTGCTTGACTTCGTCAACACTTCGAGCGTCAACGTTAGCGCACGCCCAAATCTCATTGCCGTCCTGGTCATACAGGAGGATGCCCTCGCGCATGCAGGTGGTGGAAATACCAGCGATTTCCTTAGGATCAATGGAGGTCTTTGCCAGAACCTCTTTGATGCAGTCCAGAGCAAGCTGCCAGTCAGCAACCCAATCAAAGTCCATGCTGCCAGGCCAACGAGGGTCCTCGTGGTGCTCCCACTCGCGCTGAGCAACCCCAACCTGCTCACCGTCAACACTAAAGAGAACGGCGCGAATACTTCCTGTTCCCGCGTCTAGTGCAAGAAGATACTTGCTCATCAGATCCTCCTTGTTTACGAAAGAAGCAGCTCAGCAGCGGTGTCTGAATCCGTAATCAGCACGTTCAGATAGCCGCCGTTAAGTACTGCCTTAATTGCCATAACTTTATCTTTACCACCAGCAACGCCAACAACGTTCTTGAGCTGGCGAAGCTTGTCTAGATCGGTACTAATGACGCGATCTTCAATTTCTGTTTGAATAAGATTGCCGTCTTTATCCATAAAGTGATTCAGGACGTCGCCAACGGCTCCCTGCATCTTAAGTACGGTCAGCTCGCCCTCGTTCAGGATGCCGTTGCGCAAAACGGTAGCGCCCTCAACTGCGGCGCCGATGCCAACCACACTCATATCCGCGTATTCCGTCATAGTTGACACGTCTTGCAGGCTTTTCTCGTCAAGAAGTGCATCGCGCACTTGGCGAGAAGACACAACCAGTGGAGACGGTGTCAGGAACAGGTGCATGGAGTAGGCGGTGGTGCCAACGGTTGGCAGGTAGTAGCTCACGCCGCCTGTAAGGCTTACAACGTTGAGCGACTCCTCGCGGTTCTTGGCGAGAAACCCCAGCATACGGCTGACGGTATCGCCGTAGCCAATGTTGAGGTAGCCGTCCTCGCGCAGGTGGTCAGAGACGTAGTGAGCTGCGCCCTGGGCAATAGACTGGTTAATAGCAGAGCTATCCAGGGGAGTGGGCACCACAAAAGCATCCTTGAGGCCAAAGCGGTCAATAAGGAGCTGTTCTGCGGAAACGCGCTGGCTATCGTTCTTTCTGAAGCTGAACTGAACAATGCCCTGCGCGCGAGCCTCTTCAAGTAGACGGATAACTTTTGCACGAGAAACGCCCATGACCTCAGCAATCTGAGCCTGGGTGTTATCTTCCATGTAGTAATACCATGCAGCCTTAGTAGCTAGTGCATAAGTTTGTTCGTCCATGCATCCTCCTGTTGATACTTTTGTTTAATGATAAAACATTTGTATCTAACATACTAGACTTCATTATAGTAATTATTCTCCCTATTAACAGGAAGATATACTACAAATACCATAATTGCGTATAGAGCTATTGCGGACTATTGTTCATGATACAATCAAAAATACCATTCACGGCAGTAATAATACCGTTTGCCGTGACGGTGCTTTGAAGAATGCCTATTTATAGATATCTTCAAAGTGTGAGATTTTGTACGGCCGTTTGTTATTTTTGGTAGGAGGTACTATGGGTGAATCTTTTGACATCGATATCGATGCCACTGACCCAAAGTCGCCTGAAGGAAAAGATACGTGTGAGCAGTGCGACACACTTCTTTCCGTCCGCGGAATCAAGAAGTCATTTGGTTCCAACGAGGTATTAAAAGGCATTAACTTAGATTTGGCGCCAGGAGAGGTCATCTCTCTTATTGGTGGCAACGGTTCCGGTAAATCTACCCTCATGAAGATCATCATGGGTATTTACTCTGCCGATGAGGGAGAAATTTCTATCGATCGTCAAAAGGTTGATATCTCCAACCCTAAGGCCGCACTTGCACACAGTATCTATATGGTTCCTCAGGAGCCAATGCTGTTCCCTAACATGACTGTTAGAGAGAACATCACCATTGGCTTTGAGGCTCCAAAAGCTGAGCTCAACAAGATGCTCGAAGATACTATGAAAGAGATTGGCTGGGAGCTTGATCTGGACCGCAAGGCAATGACGCTTTCCATTGCTGAGCAGGGCATGGTTGAGATTCTCCGCGGTCTTATGCGTCACTCCGAGATTCTTATTCTGGACGAGCCAACTTCTGCACTTACTTTTGACGAGGTACAGAGCCTCTTCAAGGTAGTCCAGGAGCTCAAGCAGAAGAATATTGGCATCATCTACATCACCCACCGCCTGGCAGAGGTCTTTGAGATTTCTACCAGCATTGGCATTCTGCGCGACGGCGTTATGGCTATGCGCGGCAAGGTAGAGGACTTTACGCGAGAAGATCTTGTACGCGGACTTCTTCCACCAGACGCAGCAGAGATTAAGAAAGAAATTGCCGAGAGCGCAAATATTGATTACGACGCAGAGCCTATTTTTGAGCTTGCTGAGTTTACCGGCTATGGTTTTGCTGACGTAAACCTCAACATTTATCCAGGCGAGATTGTTGGTCTTGCAGGTATCGTTGGTGCTGGTAGATCAGAGATGGCTACCACCATTTATGGCATGGATAAGGTTCTGGGCGGCAAGGTATTTGTCGATGGCAAAGACATCACTGGTAAGTCCACCAAGGACGTTATTGCTGCAGGCCTGAGCTATGTTCCAGAAGACCGCTTTAACGACGGTCTGTTTAGAATCCGTGACGTTGCCGAGAACACCACAAGCTCTCTACTTGCTAACTCTTCCCTGGGTAAGCTGCTGCTTAACCGCAAAGAAGAAGATAGGGTTTCTCAGAACTACGTTGATAACTTCCGTACCAAGGTCACAGGCCTTGATCAGGAGGTAGGCGGCCTCTCTGGTGGTAACCAGCAGAAGATTGTTATTGGCCGCGCATTCTCGGTTGCTCCAAAGGTTGTTATTTTGGACGAGCCAACCCGTGGTATTGACGCTGCTGCTCGTGGCGATGTGTACGCCGTTTTGCAGGAGCTCCGTAAGCAAGGTGTTTCTATTCTTCTGATTTCTTCTGATATGGAAGAGATTATTGAGCTTGCTGACCGTGCGTTCACCATGTACCAGGGACGCATTAATCACGAGTTCAAAAAAGAAGAAATTACGCAGGACAACCTCATGTCCGCTGCATTTGGATTGTAGGAGGTGACGTATGGATCTTGTAAAGCGCCTTCTCAAGGCTAGGGGACTGAGCAGCCTCGCATTCCTGATTGCTCTCTTTATTATTGTTGGTGCAATGAATCCCGCATTCTTGACGCCAGCAACAATTGCTGCCTGCTTTAACACGTCCGTTGTCTACACATTGGTCGCTGTTGG
>JABZHQ010000023.1:0-15343 GCA_015258765.1 Atopobium sp.
GGGTCCAATGTTTGCCTGCATCATGATGGTTATTATCCCAATTGTCATTATGTATTTACTGTGCCAGCGCTACATCATCGATGGTGTCGTCTCTGGTGCTGTAAAAGGCTAAATCTCAATGTATTACAGCAAGCTGTAGGCATTTCTGAAAGGTTTTATCATGGCAGAAATCGTTTTGAAGAATATAAAAAAGATTTACCCAAATGAGAAGAAGCGCAAGACTCTCTTTGGTAAGAAAACTGAGCAGAAAAAGAGCAATCTTGAGGTAACTGAAGAAGGCGTTGTTGCTGTTCAGGATTTCAATCTCACTATTAAGGAGCACGAGTTTGTTGTGCTTGTTGGCCCTTCGGGTTGCGGCAAATCTACTACACTGCGTATGATTGCAGGTCTAGAAGATATTTCTTCTGGCGAGCTTTATATCGATGGAAAGCTTGTTAATGATGTCGCACCAAAAGACCGAGACATTGCAATGGTTTTCCAAAGCTATGCGCTGTATCCAAATATGACCGTTTATGACAATATGGCGTTTACTCTTAAGCTTAAAAAGGTTGATCCACAAGTTATTGACGAGAAGGTCCGTGCAGCTGCAGAAACATTAGGTATTACAGCGTATCTTGATCGTAAGCCAAAGGCACTTTCTGGTGGTCAGCGCCAGCGCGTTGCAATTGGCCGTGCAATTGTCCGCGATCCAAAAGTTTTCTTGATGGATGAGCCTCTTTCGAATCTTGATGCAAAGCTGAGAAATCAGATGCGTACAGAGATTATTAAGCTTCGTCAGAAGGTTAATGGAACCTTTGTCTATGTTACACATGACCAAACAGAGGCAATGACCTTGGGCGACCGCATTGTCATTATGAAGGATGGCTTTGTTCAGCAAATTGGAACACCACAAGAAGTGTTTAATAGACCGGCTAATCTCTTTGTTGCTGGTTTCATTGGCATGCCTCAAATGAACTTCTTTGATGCGCATCTTATTCGCGTGGACAATGAGTTCCATGTGGAGACAGAAAACATGTCATTTGAAATTTCTCCTGAGATGGCTAATCTGTTAGCACAGTCTTGGGTTGCTGCGCCAGCAACAGATGTCATTGTCGGCATTAGGCCCGAGCAAATTTATTTGACTGAGCCAAATGGAATTGGCGCTTTCAAGGGCAATCTTGAGGTAAGTGAGCTTATGGGCTCTACTGTTCACCTTCATGTTCATACTGATGACGGCAACTTTGTTCTTATCGTTCCTGCAACTGAGCTTGCAAAACGAAACCTCAAAATTGGTGATGAAGTGTGGTTTAAATTCGAAGACAATGCTGTTCATCTCTTTGATAAGAATACGCAAGATAATCTAGTTAAGTATTAAACCTTTGTACTGGCTTATCTTGAAAAGATAAGCCAGTACTCTTTTTGTGAAAGAGGCAACTATGGGACGAGCAAGCGGAGTACTTATGGCCGTTTCTTCTCTTCCAAATTCATATGGGATTGGCACGTTTGGCAAAGAAGCCTACGATTTTATTGATTTTCTCGTCAGAACAAAACAAAGATATTGGCAAGTTTTGCCTCTTACCACCACTAGTTATGGTGACTCTCCTTATCAGTCTTTTTCTGCTGCAGCGGGAAGTCCTTACTATATAGATTTAAAAGATCTTGAGAAACTTGGATATTTAAAGTCAGATGACTTTGAAGATATTTCTTTTGGGACTAGCAATACTTGCGTTGATTATGGAGCGCTTTTTGTAAATCATCGTCGTTTACTTAACCGTGCCTTTGATAGGTTTATGCAAGACATTCCTGCTGATTTTGAGAAGTTCTGTCATGATCATGCAGAGTGGCTTAATCCTTATGCGGAGTTCATGTCTCTAAAGGAAGAGTTTGGACATAAAGCCTACTGGGAGTGGCCAGAACTTTATCAGCACAGAAATGAGACTACTGCAAAAGAAATTAAGAAACTGCAAAAGTCAGTTTTGTATCACAAGATGACTCAGTATTTCTTCTTTACTCAATGGGCAAAGGTTAAGACTTATGCCAATAAAAGGGGAGTACTTATAATTGGTGATCTTCCCATTTATGTCTCGCGCGATTCTGTAGAGATGTGGGCACAGCCAGAACTGTTTAAGACTGATGAAACTGGACGTCCCGTTACGGTTGCGGGCACTCCTGCTGATCAATTTTCTTCCACCGGTCAATATTGGGGAAATCCCATTTATAACTGGGAGTATATGAAGAAATCGCACTATTCATGGTGGGTTTGGCGTGTTCAGACAAACCTTGAGATGTTTGATGTGCTTAGAATTGATCATTTTAGAGGTTTTGAAGCCTATTGGGAGATTCCTTACGGAGCTGCAAATGCTACAGAAGGCAAATGGACTAAAGGGCCAGATTTGGAGCTGTTTAAGGAACTGGAAAAGCAGCTGGGTAAGCTTCCAATCATTGCGGAAGACCTTGGCTTAATTACACCAGAGCTTATCGCCATGCGAGACAAAACTGGTTTCCCAGGAATGAAAATCTTGCAGTACGGATTTGATGGAATGCATGATTCAAGAGATCTTCCTCACAATTACACTGCAAATACTATTGCGTATGTGGGAACGCATGATAATCCAACTGCTCGTGGTTGGTATGAAACTCAGGCTACTGATAGAGAGCGTGAACAGGCAGATATTTACCTTCATCGCTCAAAAGATGAGCCAATTGGTGAGGCGCTTTCACGTGGAATTGCAGCTTCTGTGAGTGACACTTGTATTCACACCATGCAAGATCTTCTCGGCTTAGATGATTCTGCACGCATGAATGTTCCAGCTACTGTTGGAGGTAACTGGTGTTGGCGTATGAAGCAAGGAGCCATTACGCGTCACATAGAAGATTTTTTAAGAACTATTACTGAGATGTACTTCAGAGTGTACAAAGAGGAGAAGTAATGAACTTAGACACTTTATCTCTTCAACAATTTAACCAACCTCTGTCTGAAATTACTGACAGGCAGGTTTTTGAATTACTGCTTCAAGTGGTTAAGAGTAAGTCGGAAGCTCTTCCGTTAAATAATGGTAAGAAGAGGCTCTATTACATCTCCGCAGAGTTTTTGATTGGCAAGCTGCTTTCAAATAACCTCATTAATCTGGGAATTTATAACGAGGTAAAATCGCAGCTTTCTAAAGCAGGTCATTCGCTCGAAGACATCGAAGAGCTTGAAGTTGAGCCTTCACTTGGTAACGGTGGTCTTGGTCGATTGGCAGCATGCTTTATCGACTCCATGTCAACACTTGGTCTGCCAGGCGATGGTGTAGGCCTTAAGTATCATTTTGGCCTCTTTCATCAGCAGTTTTTAGATAGACAGCAAACTGCCGTTCCAGATGCTTGGCTTGCTGATGATAGGTGGCTTGAAGACGAGAAGACATCATTTACCGTGGAATTTAGAGATTTCTCGGTGACGTCTGAGCTCTATTCCATTGATGTTTTGGGATATGACCGAACAAAGAAAAACAGACTTCGTTTGTTTGACCTACAAAGTATTGATGAATCACTAGTTTCTGATGACGCTATTGATTTTGATAAGACTGCTTTAAAAAAGAATCTAACGCTCTTTTTGTATCCCGACGATTCGGACGAAGACGGTCAGCTTCTTCGTGTGTATCAGCAATATTTTATGGTTTCAAATGCTGCACAGCTGATTGTTAAAGAGGCGGTTGAGCGCGGCAGCAATATTCATGACCTCGCTGACTATGTTGTGATTCAGATTAACGATACGCACCCCACAATGGTAATTCCAGAGCTTATTCGTATCTTGACTGAGAAATACGATATTTCGTTTGAAGAGTCTGTAGACATTGTTTCTTCATTGGTCGCGTACACAAATCATACGATTTTGGCAGAAGCTCTTGAGAAATGGCCTCTTAAATTTATCGAAGAAGTTTCTCCAAAGATTGCTTCGATTATCAAAAAGCTTGACGAACACATCCGTAGTACCGTTGCAGATCCAAGTGTACAAGTCATCATTGATAAGAAAGTTCACATGGCTAACCTTGCCATTCATTACGGCTTTAGTATCAATGGTGTTGCAGCGCTTCATACTAAGATTTTGGAAGAGACAGAGCTCAAGCCATTCTTTGATTTGTACCCAGAGAAATTCTCTAACAAAACTAATGGAATTACTTTCCGTCGCTGGCTCATGGGTTGTAATCCTGAGCTTGCCGAGTATCTTGATGCGTTGATAGGAGATGGTTGGAGAACAACCGCTCATCTCGAGGGGCTTTTAGAGTATCGCGATAACGAAGAAGTCCTCAATCAGCTGCAGGAAATAAAGCAAGCAGCAAAAGATCGAATGGTCAAATTTTTGCTGGACAATCAAGATGCAAAAGTTAATGCCGACTCCATTATTGATGTCCAGGTGAAGCGTTTCCACGAATATAAGCGTCAGCAAATGCTATTGCTTTATTTGATTTGGAAATATTTTGATATTAAGTCCGGACACCTTCCAAAGCATCCTATTACTGTCATTTTTGGTGGTAAGGCTGCACCAGCATACGTGGCTGCTCAAGATATCATTCATGCAATTCTTGTTCTCTCGTCTTTGATTGCAAACGATGCAGATGTTTCACCATATCTTCAGGTGATAATGATTGAGAATTACAACGTTACTGCCGCTGAGCACGTTATTCCAGCAGCAGATATCTCTGAGCAGATTTCACTGGCTTCCAAGGAGGCTTCTGGAACTTCCAACATGAAGTTTATGCTTAACGGCGCTGTTACCGTTTGCACAGTTGATGGTGCAAATGTAGAAATTGCCGACTTGGTAGGCAAGGAGAATATCTACACGTTTGGTGCTTCAAGTGATGAGGTTGTAAGCCTTTATGAGCACAAAGGTTACAAAGCAAAAGAGTTTTATAAGAAGCCCCAGATTAAACCACTCGTTGATTTCTTAATTAGCCCAGAGTTTATTTCTCTTGGAAATGAGGAGCGCCTGGAGCGTCTTCACAAAAACTTGTGCTCAAAAGACTGGTTTATGACGCTGCTTGATTTGGAAGCATACATTTCAACAAAAGAGCACGTGTTCGATGATTATGAGGATAGGAGAGCGTGGCTCCAGAAGTCTCTTGTAAATATTGCTATGGCAGGAACGTTCTCATCTGATAGAACTATTGCCGAATATAACAATGAGATTTGGCACCTTACTCCTGATAAGTAGATGTAAGTAATACGGATCAGAAAACCGCCACTTAAGCCAGCGGTCTAATGTAGTCATAACAAGCGGACTTAACAAGCGGTCTAGACCAGTAGTCTAGGCCGCTTGAATGTGTTCCTCTAGCGATTTAATGAACGAAAATATCATCTGTTTTGGTCTCATCTGCATAAATGACAAGAAATGAGCTATGGTATATACATAAATATTCACCCTTCACGCTGAAAGAAGGATGTATGAACGGTACTTCTGTTAGAAGCGTAAGAAGCGCTTGGTTTTCTCGCTTTACGGTTTTAGCAATTTGCATGCTTTTTGTGGGCGCAATTCTGGCGTTTGCCTTTCCACGCACGGCATTTGCTGCTGACCCAACAGTTTATTCCGAAGATGTGGACGGCGCTCCGCTGGACGGTACACATACCTCGGCAAATCCATTCCCAGATTTCATCTCTGATGCTGAGATTCAGGCAGAGATTAATGCTCAGGCTGCTAAACCGCGAGAGGACCGTACGGGTGTCATCGCGCGTTATTACTGGGTAAAGCCTGATGGAACTGCGCTCAAGCTGGACATGGATCCAACTAAATATTCTGTTGCGCAGATGATTGCCGAGGGCGGAGAAATTCGTGCTTACTACGTCCTTCTCGGCGATACAGAGAATCTGATCAACTTCCCACACAATGATCCAAATGGTTATGGCCTGCGTAAGGTGGCTGTTTCGGCGCATGCTGCTGTTGATACGTACAAGCCAATGGATGCAACAGGTGCTCTTTCGGGTGGTGGTCCAAAGAATAATTTGATGTTTACCGTCAAGGTCAATGGTCAGTCTATTATGGGTGGCACTTCTTATGAAGAGCCTGCTGCTGTATTTACTGCACCAGTCACGGCTCGTCAGTACATTGAGTTCTCAGCACCACTGAACATTTCTGATAGGTCTTATCAACTGGGAATTCAGGGTGGCATTAAGAAATCTTGGGGAGGCACTCACGCATACACCAAGCGCTATCCTGCGCGAGTCATTGATACAGCAACGGCTGTGTATCACTATGTCGACGATCTGGCATACAGGCAGCTTAATGGTCTTGGTCTAAGTGATCCTATCGCTCAAAGAAATGCTGGCCTTCCTATTTATGGTAACGGTGCAGTGAGTGTTCTTGGTCTTGATGATCTTGCTGCTACATATACGACCTCTGCAGCATTTGAGGATCGTCAGGTGTCTGCGCGTTACAACACAAAGGGTCATGTTGTGTACATGCCCGAGTATGCTGGTGTTACTGCAGATGACTCTGTTGCCGGTGGCAATAAGTTTGAGACTGATCCTTCAACCAATCTGTTGCTAACCACTGTTCGTAAGTCGGTCGACGAGATTAAGTCTGCGGGACCTGGTGATTCTTACGTCTATATTGCAAACGATATCGATGTCCCAGAGGGAACATCTCTTGCAATTGGTACGTATAACTCTGGTCCTCGCGATAATTCGGTTTTGGCCCCTGGCTTCAACGCAGACGGTTCTGTAAACCGTACCAGGCAGTATTACCTCACGTATCGTGCAGTTCCTTCTCCTTTGAAGCTTGTGAAGACTGACTCTGATGATGCTTCCAAGCCTGTTGCTGGTGCAACCTATAGCCTATACAAGGCTGATGGCACACTGGTTAAAGAGGGGCTTACTACTGGTGCAGACGGTACCTTTACATCCGGAGATGTTCTTACAAAGACTGAGCTGACTACACTGGTTCAGAACGCTGCGGCAACTGCAGATTTGCTGACTAAGGGTATCTATCAGGATGGAGATAAGTTCTATCTGACACCAGGCGATTATTACCTGGTTGAGACTGCATCTCCAGAGGGATATGAGCTTAATGCAAATCAGATTCCGTTTACGGTAGCTCCTGCAACATACAATGCTGCAGACCAGACCATTGTTCCTACAGAAGTTGCTACAGCTGATAAGCCAATAACTCCCACACCAACCCCAACGCCGGATCCTAATCCAGAGCCAAAGCCTAAGACTCCTAAGAAGAAGAGGTCTAACCTGCCAGATACTGGCGATGCAATGTCCATTGCAAGCGCACTTGCTGCTGCAGGTATTATTGCTTCCGGTCTTGCGTACTCTGTAAAGGCTCGCCGTTAGTTTTGGCGTATAGATCACAAGTGCAAAGAAGGCTGTGCTTCGCACAGCCTTCTTTTTTGCTGGTAAAGTAGAGCAAGGTAGACGCTTAGTTGGGTGTTGGCCTACGCAGTCTGTGCAATCAACACTGTTTGAGGCAAAAGATATCCTCAAGCGGTAAAAAATGCGTTTAGTTGGAGATTTCATTTTTCTGCATACAACGTTTGCCCAGATAAAAGTTTTTGAGGCGGTAAAAAATCGTCTTAGTTGGAGATAAAACGTCTATTTTTTAATTTTCATTTCCAACTAAACGTGTTTTTTACCTTTTTCGGCACATAATTTTGAGCTCAAAAATTACGTATTCATAGAAATGAATTTAATTGTATGAATATTCAAGGAAATAAATCAAAAGTTGATCATGACAAGTAAAGAAGAAAATTGCTAATAAGATGTCTGTGAAAACAGAGATAACCGTGGAAAAATTGCTAACTCGTCTAAAAACCACCAGCACCCATAAAGAAACAAGAGGCGGGATAAATATTCAGAATTATGCCTTGAACAGGAGATAATTTAAAATAGGAAATTTTATGGAGCGGCGGACGGGACTCGAACCCGCAACAGTCAGCTTGGAAGGCTGATGCTCTACCAATTGAACTACCGCCGCAAGGGTAAAGCAAAAAGAAAAAATGGTCGGGGTGACTGGATTCGAACCAGCGACCCACTGCTCCCAAAGCAGTTGCGCTACCAAGCTGCGCTACACCCCGAGCCGAGAGAAAAGTATAGGTGACAAATCGCCCAAGAGCAAGAATAAATTGCAATCTTTTTGAACTAATTTTTCGTATCTCAGATTTTTCTATTTTGTTATGTAATCGAAACATTGGATGACTATGCTATTCGTAACCACTTCGAAAGGGGTTTCATGAGCTATTCATCTAAGGTAATCGCACAGCTTGAAGAGCGTTACGCAGATCAGCCTGAGTTTATCCAGGCAGCAAAAGAAGTTCTTACTACCATCCAACCTGCACTTGATGCTCATCCAGAGTTCGAGAAAGCCGCATTGCTAGAGCGTCTTGTTGAGCCAGAGCGCATTGTTATGTTCCGCGTCCCCTGGATTGACGACGCTGGCAACGTTCAGGTTAATCGCGGATATCGCATCGAGTTTAACTCCGCAATTGGACCTTACAAGGGCGGCCTTCGTCTCCATCCAACAGTTAACCTGTCTATCTTGAAGTTCCTCGGCTTTGAGCAAATCTTCAAGAACTCTCTGACCACGCTTCCAATGGGCGGCGGCAAGGGCGGCTCTGACTTCGATCCAAAGGGCAAGTCTGACCGCGAGATTATGGCGTTTTGCCAGTCCTTTATGACTGAGCTTGCTCGTCACATTGGTCCAAACACCGACGTGCCAGCTGGTGACATTGGCACTGGCGCGCGCGAGATCGGCTACATGTTCGGCCAGTACAAGCGCCTTCGCAACGAGTGGATCGGCGTCCTGACTGGCAAAGGCCTCTCCTTCGGCGGCTCCCTTGCTCGTACCGAGGCAACCGGCTACGGCGCGGTTTACTTCCTCACCCATATGCTTGCTGAGAAGAACGATTCGCTCGCAGGTAAAACGGTCTGCATCTCCGGCTCCGGAAACGTTGCTACTTACGCTGCCCAGAAGGCACAGCAACTCGGAGCAACCGTGGTGACCGTATCTGACTCCTCAGGTTATGTTTATGACCCAGAGGGTATTGACGTTGAGCTGCTGAAAGACGTCAAGGAGGTTCGTCGCGCACGCATCAAGGAGTACGCCGACGCACGTCCTTCCGCCACTTTCTTCCCAGGCGAGCGTCCTTGGAGTCAGAAGTGTGACATCGCCATGCCATGCGCAACTCAGAACGAGCTCGAGCTTGCTGACGTGCAGAAACTTGTTGCTAACGGTACCAAGTACGTCGTTGAGGGCGCTAACATGCCAACCACCCTCGAGGCAACCAATTACCTCATCGAAAACGGCATCTTCTTCGCACCTGGCAAGGCTGCAAACGCAGGTGGCGTAGCTGTTTCCGGTCTTGAGATGTCCCAGAACGCCGAGCACCTTTCCTGGACGTTTGAAGAGGTGGACTCCAAGCTGCAGGGAATCATGGAGAGCATTTACACCGCTGCTTCTGAGGCTGCTGCAACGTACGGCCATCCCGGCAACCTGGTCTTTGGCGCAAACATCGCTGGCTTCCTCAAGGTAGCAAACGCAATGATGGCGCAGGGTGTCTGCTAGTTTGCATCGCATTTGGCGAGAAACCCGTTGTTGTAGCACGTATTTGAGCTAACTACATCGTTGTTTTAACGCAATTATCAAAAAGGACCTTGGTCACCCAAGGTCCTTTTTTGTGCTGCTCATTGATAGTATTTTGGTCCCGTCTTGCGCTCTTGAAACCCCTAAGCTCTTGAAACAAACACGTTTCCCTCGATGAAAAAGCGCTTTGGAGCATCAATGTTTTTGCTAATGCCCACGCGGGGTGAACTTCCAATCGTTTCTCCTGGTAGCAGGGGAGCAAAGTCCAGAACAAGCGGCTCTACCGTTAGATCATGTCCGTAGAGTTCCTTGTCAATGCCAAGTGCAGCGCACACCTTACCTGGCCCGTTGGTGAGGTCGCGCAGCTTGAGCGGGTGCTTACGCGCACGTTCCGCTTGCTCTTTACCTGCATGTCCCGTATGCACTTTACCCGCTCGTCCAGCCTCACGGAGCTCGCGCATCACCTCTACGCCCTCAAGAGGCTCAACTGCGCGCACCAAGCATCCGCTGCCAAAGCCCTCAGGACCGCATACCACATTGCAGCAGTGATGCATACCATACGAAACGTAAACGTAGATGTGACCCGCAGGTCCAAACATGGCTGCATTGCGCTCGCTAGGACCGCCAAACGCATGACTCGCGGGATCGTCTTGGTCGTACGCCTCGGTCTCCACAATTCTTGCAACTAGTTTGTGTTTCTCGCCATTAAGCGTAATTGTCCTTGTCAGAGTGCATCCCAGCAGCAGCGGCGCGGCCACATCTGAGGGATTCTCTAGAAAATCTGGAAACATGCCATCTCCTTTATGTGTTATGCGCTACAATACTACCAACCTTTAAGGACGGTGCGAGACACCGGCAAGGCCCATAGCGTTGAGTGCGCATGTTCGCTGTTGAGCCTCCACAAGGAGTGCTCTTTTTTTTATGGCTCGGCATGCTCCTACGCAGATCGGAGAGTATATGAATCCACTGGCAAGTGCCACCTCGCAGCCTCGCGCGCTGCTTGTTCTCGAAGACGGAACAACCTTCGAGGGGAGGTGCTGTGGTGCTAGCGGAGAGACCTTCGGCGAAATTGTTTTTAACACGTCTATGACCGGCTACCAGGAGATTATCTCCGATCCAAGTTACGCCGGCCAGATTGTCACGCTGACCTATCCGCAGGTAGGCAACTACGGTATCGATCCTGCGGTCATGCAACGAGACGTCTTGCACCTTCGTGGTTTTGTCGTCCACGACATGTGCTACGAGCCAAGCAACTGGACATCCAAGCAGAGCCTGCCAGAGTTTCTGCAGGAAAACGGCGTCGTTGCCATCGAGGGCATCGATACCCGCGCGCTGACCATGCACCTGCGCGACTATGGCGCACAGAAGGCGGCCATCTCCACCGAGGACCTGGATCCCGCCCATCTGCTCACGCGCGTCCAGGCGTCGCCCAACATCTCCGAGCACAACTTTGTCCCCGACGTCTCCGTCGACGCACCTCACGTGGTCTCCGCTACGTCCAAGAAGCGCTTCAACGTTGTCGCATACGACTGTGGCGAGAAGAACGGCATTCTCCAGGGTCTTGCGGCAAACGGCTGCGAGGTCACGGTTGTACCGTGGAACACACCTGCTGAGGATGCCTTGGCCTACAACCCAGACGGCATCTTCTTCTCCAACGGCCCTGGTGACCCAGAGCAGGTTGACGCTACGCAGGAGGCCGCTCGCGGCGTTCTGGGCAAGGTTCCCGTCTTTGGTATCTGCCTGGGCAACCAGATGCTCTCCATTGTCGCAGGTGCAGATATCGAGAAACTCAAATTTGGCCACCATGGCGGCAACGAACCAGTCATGAATCTTCTGACCGGCAAGGTTGAGATTACTGCTCAAAACCACAATTACGGTCTGGTTTTCCCAAGCTTGGGCAAGCTTATTGCAGAGGAGTCTGGTGGAATCTCCGAGCACTTTGACAACCTCTGTGAGTGGTCCGCAAGGCGTATTGCTCCTGTTGTCCAGACAAAGGAGTTTGGCCGTGTCAGGCTCACACACGTCAACCTTAACGACGGAACTCCAGAGGGCATTCAGTTCCTGGATATTCCAGCGTTTTCCGTCCAGTATCACCCTGAGGCAAGCCCAGGACCTCACGATTCATCCTACTTGTTCAAGGCATTTGCTCGTTTGATGGAGGGACAGTCTGACTATCTTGCCATCGACGTTCGTGAGGGGAGGCGCTTCTAATGCCAAAGCGTACTGATATAAAGAAAATTCTAGTCATTGGCTCTGGTCCAATTGTTATTGGTCAGGCTTGCGAGTTTGACTATTCCGGCACGCAAGCATGCCGCGCCCTTCGCAAAGAGGGCTTTGAGGTTGTTCTGGTCAATTCAAATCCAGCAACCATCATGACAGATCCAGAAACTGCAGATAGAACCTACGTTGAGCCAATCACCGTTGAGTCGGTGACCCGCGTCATTGAGCGCGAGCGTCCTGATGCGCTCCTGCCAAACATGGGCGGTCAGACTGCTCTGAACTGTACTATCAGCCTTGGCGAGGCGGGCGTTCTTGACAAGTACAACATCGAGGTCATCGGCTGCAACCTGGAGTCCATCCGCACCGGTGAGGACCGAGAGCTCTTCAGCGAGGCAGTCCAGGACATTGGCCTGGAGGTTGCTCGCGCAGATATCGCTCACTCCATGGAAGACGCTCAGCGTATTGTTGCTGACCTGGGATACCCTGTGGTCATTCGCCCAAGCTTCACCCTTGGTGGCGCGGGCGGCGGCATTGCTCATAGCCCAGAAGAGCTCGTAGAGATTGTTGAACAGGGCCTCTTGCTTTCCCCAGAGCACGAGGTACTGGTAGAGGAGTCCATTGAGGGTTGGAAAGAGATTGAGATGGAGGTCATGCGCGATACCGCAGGTAACGGTATTGTTGTCTGCTCCATCGAGAACCTCGATCCAATGGGTGTCCACACGGGAGACTCCATTACCGTTGCGCCAGCTCAGACGCTTACCGATGAAGAGCTCCAGAACCTCCGCGACTACTCCATCGCTATTCTCGAGCGTGTAGGTGTTGCTTGCGGTGGTTCTAACGTTCAGTTTGCGGTCAACCCAACTAACGGCCGCGTCATTGTCATTGAGATGAACCCTCGCGTTAGCCGCTCTTCCGCGCTGGCGTCCAAAGCAACTGGTTTCCCAATTGCAAAGATGGCGGCACTGCTCTCTGTTGGCTACACACTGGATGAGATTACCAACGACATCACCAAGGCAACTCCTGCTGCCTTTGAGCCTTCCATTGACTACTGCGTGGTCAAGGTTCCTCGCTTTGCCTTCGTCAAGTTCAAGGGCACCAGCCGCGTTCTGACCACCCGCATGAAGTCGGTTGGTGAGGCTATGGCTATGGGCAGAACCTTTGAGGAGGCCCTGCAGAAGGCACTTCGCTCCCTGGAGCAAGATCGCGCTGGTCTGGGCGCTGACGGCCACGATGTCTTTGACGAGAAGAACTTTGATGAGCTGGTCAGCAAGCCAACACCAGAGCGTATTTTCTACGTTGCTGAGGCACTGCGCAGAAATTGGAGCGTTGAACGCATTCATAATATGACTGGCATCGATCCTTGGTATCTACATCGTATGGCAGGCATCATCAACGCCGAGAAACGCATCAAGGAGCTGGGACTTTCTGGTCTCACTACCGATAACATGCTTGCTGCCAAGCAGCTGGGCTTCTCGGATGAGCAGCTCGCACACCTTACCGGCACCAAGACAGACGTTGTCCGTGCTGTGAGGGAAGTGTTGGGTGTTCGCCCACAGGTCAAGACAGTTGATACCTGCGCAGGTGAGTTTGGTGCAACCACGCAGTACCATTACGTCACCTACGAGAAGGGCAATGCCACAGAGTACGTGAAGGCAGAAAAGCCACGCGTTATGATTCTCTCCGCAGGTCCTAACCGTATTGGTCAGGGCATTGAGTTTGACTACTGCTGCGTTCATGCTGCCTACGCTCTTCGCGAGCAGGGCTATGAGACAGTTATGGTTAACTGCAACCCCGAGACGGTCTCTACAGACTATGACACCTCTGATCGACTCTATTTCCAGCCTTTGACCTTTGAAGACGTCATGGATGTCATTGAGGTTGAGAAGCCAGAAGGCGTCATTGTTACCCTTGGTGGCCAGACGCCAATCAAGTTGGCACGTGCCCTCAAGGACGCCGGCGTTCCTATCATGGGCACTCAGCCAGAGGCAATTGACCTGGCAGAGGACCGCGACCGCTTCGCAGCCCTTCTTGACCGTCTCAACATTGCCTGCCCACCTTCGGCAGTAGCATCTACTATGGACGAGGCTCGCGACGCTGCACGTCGCATTGGCTACCCACTGATTGTCCGCCCAAGCTACGTTCTTGGTGGTCGCGGCATGGCCATTGTCTACGATGACTCCGACCTGGTCACCTACATGGAGTCCGCGACGCACGTCACGCCAGATCGTCCTGTCTACCTGGACGCCTTCCTCGAGGACGCTATTGAGCTGGACGTTGATGCTCTCTGCGACACCGAGGAGTGCTACGTAGGCTCCGTCCTGGAGCACATCGAGGAGTGCGGTATTCACTCTGGCGACTCCGCCTGCTGCTGGCCGCCCTTCTCGCTCTCTGAAAAGATTGTTGACCAGATTAGGGCTATCACCAAAAAGCTGGCGCTTGCCTGCGGCATTCGAGGTCTCTTGAACATCCAGTACGCCGTTCGCGACGAACACGTCTTTGTCATTGAGCTCAACCCTCGCGCTTCTAGAACCGTGCCTTTCTCGTCCAAGGCAACTGGCGTCTCCCTGGCCAAATACGCATCTCGCATCATGGCTGGCGAGAAGATCAGTGAGCTCAGAGCACAAGGCCTGCTTCCAGACGAAAATCGCACCGTCGATTACTACGCGGTCAAAGAGGCGGTCATGCCTTGGTCTAGATTCCCTGGTGCTGACTCAATCCTTGGCCCAGAGATGAAGTCTACCGGTGAGGTCATGGGTATTGCTCGAACCTTCCCAGCAGCGTACGCAAAGACTCGCGAGGCAGTTGAGAACAAGCTACCTGAGCAGGGCTCTGTCTTTATCAGTGTATGCGACCGCGATAAGCGTGCCATTGCTCCAGTTGCTATGGCTCTGGAAAACCTTGGCTATGGCATCTACACCACAGGCGGTACCGCAAAGACGCTGCGTGCGGCTGGAATTGACTGCACCACCGTCAATCGTATTTCCGATGGTCATCCAAACGTTGTTGACCTTATGCGCAATAAGACCGTCAGCTTCATCATCAATACGCCTCACGGTCACGAGGCTCACAGCGACGGCACTAAGATGCGCGCGGAGGCTGTCAGCCAGGGTATTACCTGCGTCACCGCAATGTCTGCTGCTACCGCTCTTATCCAGGCACTTGCTGCGGCAAGAAAGAGTGAGCCAGAGACCTTTGCACTACAAGATCTCTAAAACGTGCTTGGAGAATGAGCTTTCTACTTGAACAAGACCGGTCTTGAAAAAGGCCGGTCTTTTTTTCGTGAGGGAAGTGTTTAGAATACGAAGTTCTCCTAGTGAAGAGCGCAAAAGTTTGTTATTATTGCAAGGCTGCATAAATATGCGGGCGTGGCGGAACTGGCAGACGCGCTAGATTTAGGTTCTAGTGGACTAAGTCCGTGGGGGTTCGATTCCCTCCGCCCGCACCATGCAGAAATTTGGTTAAGAGCTGGTACGCCAGCATTTTTTACGAGACACTGGAGGAACGTTGAACATCACCGTTACCGCAGATAAGCCAGTTGACGAGAAACTCACCGTCAAGGTTACAGTTCCTGCTGCAGAGGTAGAC
>JABZHQ010000024.1:0-15303 GCA_015258765.1 Atopobium sp.
GCTACGCGCCTCTGCAAACGAGTATCCCAGCAGGTACAAACGGTGCCAAAGCCTCCGTTACCTCTGCGAGCAAGAACGCGATATCGGTCCAACAAAATTTCTGGCTCAGCCGCAGGTGATGCCTGCTGAGCAGAAGGTGAATGTAGATATGTAGTTTGCGTGGTCTGTGACCGCGAGTCACTCACGGCAACCTCCTGTGTTTAAAGTGTGTTTGTCGGCCGTGACTGTCTATATTCTACCGCTGAAAAGAATTTTCTTATATATCTATTGTTTTTCCATTAGAAGAAAACAAAATGTTGTAGTATTATTCCCTAGCACGCGGGTGTGGCGGAATTGGCAGACGCGTACGGTTCAGGTCCGTATGAACGCAAGTTCATGGGGGTTCAAGTCCCTTCGCCCGCACCATTTGTATTTAAAAAGCCCCTTCACGGGGCTTTTTTGTTACCTATTTGTTATCTGATTCAAAGTCAGACCAACCCTCTTGGTCTTCTCCAAAGAGATCCCAGTCGTCTTCAGTCTTTTTATGGTTGAAATACATCTTCTTAGTTTTGCGCTCCAGCACAAAGGAAATGACCAAAAAGAGCAAAATTCCACCAAGTACGAGGAACAATACACCGGTTTTATCGCCAAAAAGCCAGCCGACAAATGAGTTAATTGCGTCCATAATCTAGCTCCAGAACATGTGAAGGGTTAAGAATCTGAATACAAGTATATACTTGGTAAGCTATAAGAAAAAATGCACTGCCAAAAAAGTGTTGATTCAAGGAGAAGCTGCATGCTTGATATCAAATTTGTGCGCGAGAATCCTGACCTCGTAGATAAGTCTTGCGAGTCCAGGCAAAACGCCCATTGGGATCGCGAGAAATTCTTTGAGCTTGACGAGGAGCGCAGAAGCGTAATTGCCGAGGTTGAGTCTCTTCAGGCAGAGCGTAACGCTGTTTCTAAGCAGATTGGCCTTCTTATGCGTGAGGGCAAGAAGGAAGAGGCTGAGGCAGCTAAAGAGCAGGTAGCAGCTAACAAAGATCGCATCGCAGAGCTTGATCAGCGCCGCGGAGAGGTTGAGGAAGAGCTCACCGCCCTTGTTGCAGCTATTCCAAACATTCCTGACGCATCCGTTCCTTATGGCAAGGATGACTCCGATAACCCTGAGGTTCGCAAGTGGGGAGAGCCAACTCAGTTTGATTTTGAGCCAAAGGCGCACTGGGATCTTGGACCCGAGCTGGGCATGATTGATTTTGACCGTGGCGTAAAGCTTGCAGGAACTCGCTTCTATCTTCTTGGCGGCATGGGCGCTCGCATGGAGCGTGCGCTTATCAACTTCATGATTGATACACATAACCAGGCAGGCTTCAAAGAGTGGTGGCCACCAGTTATCACAAATCAGGATTCTCTGTTTGGCACTGGTCAGCTTCCTAAGTTTGAAGAGGACCTCTATCACGTACAGCCTGACCTCTACCTCATTCCAACTGCTGAGGTTCAGCTCACAAACATCCATCGTGACGAGATTCTGGACGCATCTCAGCTCCCTCTGCTCTATACCGCATTCACCCCATGCTTCCGCGAGGAGGCAGGTTCAGCTGGTCGAGACACCCGTGGCATCATCCGCGTTCACCAATTTGACAAGGTAGAGATGGTCAAGTTTGCAAAGCCTGAAGACTCCATGAATCAGCTTGAGTCCATGGTTCAGGAAGCCGAGAAGATCCTCCAGCTTCTGGGTCTTCCTTATCACGTGGTTACTCTCTGCACTGGTGACATTGGCTTCTCTGCATGCAAGTGTTATGACATTGAAGTTTGGCTCCCAAGCTATAACGCATACAAGGAGATTTCTTCTTGCTCTAACTGCTGGGATTTCCAGGCTCGTCGTGCAAATATCCGCTATAAGGATCCAGCAGAGTTCAAGGGCACCCGTCTAGTTCACACGCTTAACGGCTCCGGTCTGGCAGTTGGCCGTACCATGGCTGCAATTATGGAGAATTATCAGAACGCAGATGGCTCCGTTACCGTGCCCGAGGCGCTCCGTCCTTACATGGGTGGCATCGAGGTTATTCGACCAGAATAGTTTCTCTTTTTAATCAAAATTGATTCAATCTCTGAAATGGTCTTCTACAGAATTGTGGAGACCATTTCTTTTAGTGATTTATAGAACATATGTTCTATAAATCAGCTATACTTGTGGCTAGCAAAAGAAGAAAGAGGTGGCTATGAAAGGTCTGGTAGAGGTACAGAAAGAAATTGTATTAAGACAGTTCGTGCAAGGCAGCGTGGCAAAAATCGGATTTGGTCACAAGGAGTTCTATTCAGAGATTCATATTGCACCAGAGCAACTTGCAACTTTAAGAAAGTGGATTTCAGACCAAGGTAGAGTGGGTTTAAAAGATCTAAGTCCACAAGAGTATCTTGAGGTCATCATGGCAGAAACATGCATGGCTGAGGTAATGGATGAGCTTGATGAAGCTGGTATTTCTTATCAGTACTTGTATGCAAACTCTTCCGGTGAAGTAGCTTTAAGACCAGGTAGATAATAAAAAAGAGCTCCCGAAGGAGCTCCTAAGTTCAAGTGGTGCGGCGTATAGGATTCGAACCTATGACGCCCTGATTCGTAGTCAGGTCCTCTATCCAGCTGAGGTAACGCCGCGTGCAAGTAGATAGAATGCCATTTTCCAGTTGAAAATGCAAGACTAATCTTAGAAAAAGTTCTTCTTGGTAAGAAAAAAGCTCGTTGCAGAGATGCAACGAGCAGAAAAATCTGGCGGAGAGCTGGGGATTCGAACCCCAGATGGGCTTGGGGCCCATACTCGCTTAGCAGGCGAGCACCTTCGGCCTCTCGGTCAGCTCTCCAAAATGGGTGCTTGAGAATGATACCCCGAACTGGCGTCACTCACAATAAGACATTTTACAAAACATGTGAAAAATGCTCAACAACCACGTTTTTTCGGTGAGCGCGAAGTACATCCCATGAAAAGCGATTGGCAACTTGTACTGCAGAAAGAGGTTCTTCTTTTTCTGCAAGACCTATGCAATAAGCCAGAAAGCCAAGAATCTCTTCTGGTGTTTTTCCTTGGGATCTAAGGACACCAATGTCTAGATCATGATTGCGTTTTGAAAGTCGCCTACCATCAGGCGCAACAAGTAGAGGGAGGTGAGCGTAGATGGGATGAGAAAAACCAAGCACGTCTTGCAGATAAAGCTGTCTGGGCGTTGAAGACAGAAGATCTGATCCTCTAACTACTTCAGTTACGCCCATGTCAGCATCGTCAACTACTACAGCAAGCTGATATGCAAAGACTTCGTCTGCACGTTGGACAATAAAGTCTCCACATAATTTAGAAAGATTTTGAGATGTTTGATCATAGACTTTGTCTTCAAACACGTAGGTCTTATTAGGAACTCGTATGCGAGTTGCTGGAATTTTATGTTTGGAAAGCTCTTCACGCTCAGATCTGCTCAGGTTGCGGCAGGTTCCCGCATAGACATATGCACCATCGCTGGCATGAGGGGCTTGTGCAGCGTGTAAGTCTGCTCGGGAACAAAAGCAAGGATACAAAAGTACCTGTTGTTTCAATTTCAATAGAGCGTCTTGATAGAGCTCCGTACGCTTGCTTTGGAAAAACGGTCCTCTGTCCCAAGTTAGTCCCAGCCACTGTAAATCATCCAGGAGAAGAGAGGTGTATTGAGGATTATGAGCACGAATATCCAGGTCTTCGACGCGAAGAATAAAGCTGCCATTTTGGGAACGAACACTGGCCCAAGCCATAAGAGCTGAGAAAACGTTACCTAGGTGCATTCTTCCAGAAGGTGTGGGTGCAAATCTTCCAACGCAAGAACTCATTCTTAGAGATCTCCCGCATAGATATAGGCAAAGCCAAAGTCTTGTCCGTTCGCTTTAACCGGAGCTTCATCTTTACAGACAAGGCCCTTGTGTTGATAGAAACTAATGTCGCAGTCATCATCTGTTGCAAGGAAGCAATGCTTAGCTCCTTGTTCTTTCAAAAAATTGAGCATATAGGAAAAGAGCATACCGCCGACACCTTTTCCTTGAGCAGCAGGGCTTACGCAGAATAGTGTAATTTCCCACTTGGGAGTTTTGACTCCTTCATTCCAGTATTTGCAGATCAGATTTGATTCGACGGTACCAACGGCTTCATAGCCTTCAAAGTCTTTCGGGCTTAAGAGCTTTTTAGCTGTAATGGTTGAAGCATTTTCAAGCTCAATCCATTTCTGCTTATCTTCTGGATCTTCTCCGTTGGAGCAGAAAATAAAGCCGAGAACTGTATTTCTGTGTTTTGCAACAAAACGATGAGTTGAAACACCAATGTAGTAAGAAATATCAATGGTAGCCAGAGACCTACTGGTCTCTTTAGATTCATCGCCGTCCAAGTACCAGACACGTTCAACGATTGATATAAGTTCTGGTAAGTCAGTATCTTCGAAGGGGACTATGATTGGAGTATCGGCAGACATATGAAATAGTTCCTTTCAGGCGTTTTACAGCGGAAGATTATAGAATAGTTTCAAGTTTGTTTACATCTAGTACGTAGTGTTTCGCAGCTGATAGGCTGTAAGTGTTTCTGATAGCAAGTGTCGAACACAAAGGAGCGGCAATGGCTGAGGCCCCTATCAAACGTGCGCTAATTTCGGTAACAGACAAAACAGGTATTGTTGAATTTGCACAAACGCTTACTAAAGAGTTTGGCGTTGAGGTAATTTCAACAGGCGGAACCGCAAAAATCCTCGAAGAAGCTGGTGTGCTTGTAGTTCCTATTGAGTCTTATACCGGATTTCCAGAGATGATGGACGGCCGCGTTAAGACATTGCATCCTCGCGTCCATGGTGGCCTCTTATGTCGCAGAGATAATCCTGGTCATGTTGCAGACGCAGAGAACAATGGTATCGGCATGATTGACCTGGTCTGCGTTAACCTTTATGAGTTTGAGAAGACTGTTGCTGATCCATCAGTAACTCTTGAAAATGCAATTGAGCATATCGATATCGGTGGGCCTTCAATGCTCCGCTCTGCTGCAAAGAATAATGATTTTGTTACGGTTGTTGTTGATCCGGCAGATTATGGTCGTGTTCTTGATGAGATGCGTGTCCATGACGGTGCAACTACAAGGGCTTCTCGCCAGCAGCTGGCTTTGAAGGTATTTAAGACAACGGCTGCATACGATGGTGCTATTGCCGCATACCTTTCTGGTGTTGTTGAAGCAGAGCAAAGTAAATTCCCAGAGACTTTGCTGGTAAAGGCAACAAAAGAACAAGATCTTCGTTACGGAGAAAATCCTCAGCAGTCCGCAGCGTTTTATAAGATGCCTGGAGCTCCTGCACACTCTCTGGCAAACGCTCAGCAACTTCAGGGTAAGCCCTTGTCTTACAACAATTTGCTTGATACTGATGCAGCTTGGGCTGCTGTTCGTGAGTTTGATGACCCATCAGTCATCATTTTGAAGCACCAGAATCCTTGTGGATCTGCTACGGCGGAAAATGTTGTTGAGGCATACGATCGAGCATTTGCTTGCGATCCAGTCTCTGCGTTTGGTGGAATTATTGCAGTTAATAGAGAGGTTCCTCTGGAGTTTGTTGAGCACTTTGCAGACATCAATAAGCAGTTTGTTGAGGTTCTTATTGCACCAAGCTTCACAGGAGAGGCTCTTGAGCGTCTATCAAAGAGAACAAATCTCCGCGTCTTAGCTACAGGCGGAATCGATAGAAGCCGTGAGCTTGAAATGAGAACTGTTGACGGAGGTCTTTTAGTACAAGACCTTGATCATGCAGATGAAACTGCAGAGAGCTTTGAGGTTGTTACCAAGCGCCAACCAACTTCAGAAGAGCTGAATGATTTGGTATTTGCTTGGAAAGTTTGTAAGACCGTTAAGTCAAATGCAATTTTGGTTGCAAAAGATCAAGCCGGAATTGGTATGGGACCAGGTCAGCCTAATCGTGTTGACGCTGCTCTTCTCGCGTGCGAGCGAGCTGAAGCAGCTTGCGAACGCATGGGAATTGATTCAAAGAATCTTGTGGCAGCATCTGATGCCTTCTTCCCATTCCGAGATAACGTTGATACCTTGGCGGCCCATGGCGTAACAGCCATTATTCAGCCAGGCGGATCAGTCAGAGATGATGAGTCTATTGCCGCTTGTGATGAATACGGCATTGCAATGGTGTTTACAGGCAAGCGTCACTTTAGGCACTAATCTGCTACTTCGGGATTAGCAGTTCATTTTAAAAAAGTTGGGGGAGGACACTGTGGACCAGGAAGAGCTAGAAGCAGCTCAGAAGTTTGAGCTTGATAATCCAGAACTTGTTTGTCGTTGGAGATTGGCTGGAGGTGTCCTCCCTCTTGATAACAGGCACTTACGTGCGCTGAGCAAGCGAGTTGTTGCGCAAAAAGAGGTTTCTCCGCACTTGATTGCTTGGGCTAAGCAGCACATTGAGGGAACGCTTAAAGAAGGGTTACAAGAGTTTCCAGATGGTGTTCTTATGATTTTGCTTGAGAGCAATGGTCAAGCTGCTATGACTGTTGGACCTTACCAGTCTTTGGAAGAGTATTCTGTTCTGTCTCTTGCGGGACGCGCAAGGATTTCACAGCGAGAAGAGCAGCAAACTCATTGTGCACCAGAGGTGCTTTGGCTGGTAAAAGACGGAAAGCTTATTGCGGGTGTCTCGGAAGAAAGCGTTCGATCGGGAGTCACAAGTTTAGTGTTAGACCTGGCACAGACTCTTCATGAGCCAACAGAGTTTAATCCTGACGTTATTGCCCAGGTATTTGATGGAACCGCCGAATTTGATGAAGCTTTCCTTACTTCAGATGAACATGGAATCGTATGTGCTTCTGACGCTCAAGGCGAGATAGGAGAGCGTTTCTTATTTGGTTACAAGAAACTTTGTGAAATCAAAGCTGCTAAGTAATCAGATAAGTACGATATTTAAGGCTCGTCCAGCAAAGGGTACGCAACGCACGATGAAGTTGTCGCACGTTGAGCGCCTACGTAAAAATCTGTCTGTTTTTCAGACAGATGGCTGCTTGTGTACTTGAATATTTTGTCGATTTACAAAAAACTTGCACTTTAGTGTTATGTTTATTTTGTAATTCCGCAGGTAGAAATTCCTACCTGAAAATAGGTATTTGTCAGCTTGTATTTCTGATTTGTTTCATTGTTTTTTTGCGCAATAATAAAAGCATTATGCGACCGCTGCCGGCCGAACTATGAAACATGTTTCCATAGTCACCCAGGGTCTACAGCTTTATTTTGGATCGCACAGACGCATACTGTGAGAAATCACAGATTAGGCAAGGAGAGGAAATGGCAAGAAAGTTTAAGTCCATGGACGGTAACAACGCCGCGGCTTACGTGTCGTATGCGTTTACCGAGGTAGCGGGCATTTACCCAATTACCCCATCAAGTCCAATGGCAGACTATGTTGACCAGTGGTCCGCCCAGGGTGTAAAGAACATCTTTGGTACAACCGTTAGGGTTGTCGAGATGCAGTCCGAGGCTGGCGCAGCTGGTGCTGTTCACGGTTCTCTTGGTTCAGGTGCTCTGACCACTACTTACACCGCTTCTCAGGGCCTCTTGCTCATGCTTCCAAACATGTACAAGATTGCCGGCGAGCAACTCCCTGGTGTTTTCCATGTCAGCGCACGTACCGTTGCAACCCACGCACTGAACATCTTTGGCGATCACTCTGACGTTATGTCCGCTCGCCAGACTGGCTTTGCACTTCTCGCAGAAGGCAACGTCCAGGAGGTTATGGATCTGGCTCCTGTTGCTCACCTTGCAGCAATCAAGGGCAAGGTTCCATTTGTTAACTTCTTTGACGGCTTCCGTACTTCTCACGAGATTCAGAAGGTTGCTGTTTGGGATTATGCTGACCTGGCTGAGATGTGTGATATGGACGCTGTCCAGGCATTCCGCGATCACGCACTGAACCCAGAGCATCCATCAAGCCGTGGTTCCCACGAGAACGGCGATATCTTCTTCCAGCACCGCGAGGCATGCAACGAGGTTTATAACCAGCTGCCAGCAGTTGTTGAAGACTACATGAACCAGATCAACGCTAAGCTTGGTACTGACTACGGTCTGTTCAACTACTACGGTGCAGAAGACGCTGACCGCGTTGTTATCTGCATGGGTTCCTTCTGCGATACCCTCGAAGAGGTTATCGATTACCTGAACGCTCATGGCGAGAAGGTCGGTCTGGTTAAGGTCCGCCTCTATCGTCCATTCTCTGTAAAGCACTTTGTTGACGTTCTTCCTGAGTCCGTCAAGAAGATTGCTGTTCTCGACCGTACCAAGGAGCCAGGTTCCGTTGGTGAGCCTCTCTATGAAGACGTTGTTTCTTCCCTCTATGAGGCTGGTCGTACAGGCATTAAGGTTGTTGGCGGTCGTTACGGCCTTGGTTCCAAGGACACCCCACCATCATCTGCATTCGCAATCTTCGAGGAGCTCAAGAAGGATGCTCCTCAGCGTGAGTTCACCGTTGGTATTGTCGATGACGTTACTAATCTGTCTCTCCCAGAGGATCCTGAGGCTCCTAACACTGCAGCTGAGGGCACCATTGA
Organism: Atopobium sp.; assembly: GCA_015258765.1. GTDB lineage: Bacteria > Actinomycetota > Coriobacteriia > Coriobacteriales > Atopobiaceae > Lancefieldella. Next base: position 8,561 of record JABZHQ010000024.1, read on the forward strand.
GTGCAAGTTCTGGGGTATTGGCGGCGACGGTACCGTTGGTGCTAACAAGAACTCCATTAAGATTATTGGTGACCACACCGATAAATATGTTCAGGCATACTTCCAGTATGACTCCAAGAAGACCGGCGGTATCACCATCAGCCACCTGCGCTTCGGTGATCACAAGATCCGTTCTCCTTACTATGTCACCAAGGCAGACTTTGTTGCATGCCACGTTCCTGCATACATCATCAAGGGCTACAAGATGGTCCGCGACGTTAAGCCTGGCGGTACCTTCCTGGTTAACTGCCAGTGGGATGCAGAGGAGTTTGCACACCACCTGCCAGCAGAGGCAAAGCGCTACATTGCTAAGAACAACATCAACGTTTATCTGATCAATGCAATTGACCTTGCCAAGGAAATTGGTATGGGCAAGCGCACCAACACCATTCTTCAGTCCGCATTCTTTGCTCTTGCAAAGGTTCTCCCAGAGGCAGACGCACTTCAGTACATGAAGGATGCTGCGACTCACTCTTACCTGAAGAAGGGCCAGAACATTGTCGATATGAACCACAAGGCAATCGACGCTGGTGCTACTGCATTTACTAAGATTGAGATTCCTGCTGATTGGGCTACCGCAGAGGATGCTCCAAGCACAATCACTCTTGAGGGCCGTGAGGCTCTGCTCAAGCAGGTCCGCGACATCATGACTCCAGTCTCTCGTATGGAGGGTGACGCTCTTCCTGTTTCTGCATTTAAGAACCACGTTGATGGACAGTTTGAGCTTGGTGCTGCTGCTTACGAGAAGCGCGGCATTGCTGTTGTTGTTCCTGAGTGGAACGTCGAGAAGTGTATTCAGTGTAACCAGTGCGCTTATGTCTGCCCACACGCAGTCATTCGTCCATTCGTCCTTACCGACGAAGAGGTTGCTGCTGCACCAGCACAGTCTCAGTTCAAGGATGCCGTTGGTCCTAAGGCTAAGGGCTACAAGTTTGAGATTGCTGTCTCTCAGCTCGACTGCACCGGTTGCTCCAACTGCGTCTACATCTGCCCTGCAGATGCTCTGACCATGAAGCCAATCGAGGAGCAGGAGTCCAAGCAGGAGATCTTTGACTACGCAGTCAACCACGTCTCCGAGAAGACCGAGCTTGTCGCTAACAACGTCAAGGCATCTCAGTTCAAGAAGCCTCTTCTTGAGTTCTCCGGTTCCTGCGCAGGCTGCGCTGAGACCAGCTACGGCCGCCTGGTCACTCAGCTCTTTGGCGATCGTATGTTCATCTCCAACGCAACTGGTTGCTCCTCAATTTGGGGTAACCCAGCTTCCTGCTCACCATTTACTACCGATGCAAATGGTCACGGTCCAGCATGGAATAACTCCCTCTTCGAGGACAACGCAGAGCACGGTATGGGTCTGATGCTTGGTCACCAGGCACAGCAGAAGCGTCTTCTGGAGCTTGCTCAGCAGCTTGTCGACGAGGATGGCGCATCTCAGGACCTCAAGGATGCTGCTAAGGCATGGATTGAGTCCGTCAACGACGCAGCTCTCTCCAAGGAAGCTTCTAAGACTTTCGTAGTTGAGCTTGCTAAGTCTGATCTTCCAGCAGCTAAGGAAATCCTTGCTAACAAGAGCTTCCTCACCAAGAAGTCCTTCTGGATCTTCGGTGGCGACGGTTGGGCATACGACATCGGCTTCGGTGGCCTTGACCACGTTCTTGCTTCTGGCGAGGATATCAACGTCTTTGTCTTCGATACTGAGGTTTACTCCAACACCGGCGGTCAGTCCTCTAAGGCTTCCCGTCTTGGCCAGGTTGCACAGTTTGCTGCAGCTGGTAAGGACATCAAGCAGAAGAACCTTGCTGAGATTGCTATGACCTACGGTTACGTCTATGTTGCTCAGGTCTCCATGGGAGCAAACCTCCAGCAGACTCTCAAGGCAATTGCTGAGGCAGAGGCTTATCCAGGACCATCCCTCATCATCGGTTACTCCCCATGCGAGATGCACTCCATCAAGGGCGGCATGGCTCACGCACAGGAGGAGATGAAGAAGGCAGTCGAGACCGGCTACTGGAACCTCTATCGCTTCAACCCATCTGCACCAGCAGGCAAGAAGTTCACGCTTGACTCCAAGGCACCTAAGGGTGGCTACCAGGAGTTCCTGATGAACGAGGCTCGTTACAGCCGACTCACCCGCGAGTTCCCAGAGCACGCAGAGAGGCTCTTCAAGGAGAACGAGGAAGCCGCAATGGCTCGCTACGATCACCTTGTCCGTCTCTCCGAGCTTTACGCTGCAGAGAAGAAGGAGCAGCCTGAGGAGTAAGGTAACTTACTTTCACGGAGCTTCAGCCGAGCCAGGACATCCTGGCTCGGCTTTTTTATGCGACATTTTTGGCGAGAAGCCCTGTGTTCTTCAAGCCCTTCTCGCGAGGTGATAAACTAGAGAGACTTTGCTCACGATGGGAGTTACTGTGGCACAAAAAAAGAGCAGACTATTTCCTGTAGCTTTTCTCGCTGCTAAAGCAACACTTGCAGCACTTAAATTGACCAACCATGAGGGCGGAACGCTGCCAGGCTTTATCGCTGAAGGCATTGATCCTGCATTTTTGGGAGACATTGCTAAGCCAGAGCAGATTGTCTTTATTACCGGCACAAACGGCAAGACAACCACCAATAACTTGCTCAACGACCTTCTCGCCGATAATGGCTACCAGACCGTTACCAACCGCGTTGGCGGCAATATTTCCAGCGGCTTTGCAAGCTCGTTTGCAAAGAACGCCACGTGGAAGGGTACGTCAAAGACTAAGCTTGCAGTTATGGAGTTTGACGAGCTCTCGGGACCTCGCATTTTCCCGTATCTGCAGCCTGATATTTTGTCTGTTACCAATTTGTTCCGCGATACATTCTCTCGCAGTGCAACGCCAGACTACGTGTTTGACGTTATGGATAAGGGCATTCCTGCTTCAACTCATCTGATCTTGAACGCAGATGACATGATTAGCTGCAGGCTTGCTCCTCAGTGCACTCATCGTACGTATTACTCCATCGCAAGGCTGGCAGAAGACACCGCAGAGCCAGTGGGCATTGTTTCAGATCTTACCGCCTGTCCCAAATGCGGAGGCAAGCTCAAGTGGGATTATGCACACCTTAGGCATCTTGGCCACGCAACTTGCGAGGAGTGCGGCTATACCAACCCAACTCCTGATTATGAGGTCATTTCAGTAGAGCCAGAGACTGGCAAGTTTGTGGTCAAGGAGCATTGCCACGAGGGTGCACCAACATACGAGTACAAGCTCAATAACTACTCTATTGTCAACCTCTATAACTTGTTTGTGGCCATTGTAACCGCGCGTGAGATGGGTCTTGCGCCTGCAACTATCGCTGCATCTTTGCAACGCGTTAACATTGCTTCTTCCAGGTATAACGAGATTGACTACAACGGTCGTCGTCTTATTAGCATGGCTTCTAAGGGCGAGAATGACACGGCAACCTCGGTCACCATCGATATCCTTCGCAAACAGCCAGGTGACAAAGCAATTATCATCATGATTGCTGACGCCTATATGGCAAAAGCAAAAGACCAGACAGAGTACATTGGTTGGTACTACCAGACAGACTTTGAGTTCTTACAAGATCCAAGCGTCAAGCAGGTCATTATTTATGGCGACACGTTGCTTGACCTGCAGCTTAGGCTCAGACTTGCCGGTATTGATCCAGCTAAAACCTTTGTGGCAAGCTCTCCTGAAGAGACCGCTGACCTGGTTGACCTTAACGCTTGCCAGCACGTTTTCTATGCACACGGCCTCTATAACGGTGGCATTGCTGACATCAGCAGAAACCGTATCATTGAGCGCTTGAAACAGATGGAGGCCTCCCATGAGTAATCCAGCAACTAAGATTGAGATTCTTTACCCAGAGTACGGAAACCAGGGTGGAGACAACGGAAATGCTCTCTACCTGGAGGCCTGCCTTCCAAAAGAGAACTTTGTGTACACCTCTCACGCCGCAACTCCTTACTTTGTTGAAAACACGCCATCAGCAATCATCATGGGTGGCATGACAGAAGCCCAGCAAGAGCTTATTATTTCTCGCCTTATGCCTTACAAGGACAGGCTTGCAGAGCTGGCTGATCAGGGCGTTCCTATGCTGTTTGCGGGCAACGCTTCAGAGCTTTTTGGCGAGAAAATCGTTAATCCTGACGGCTCTGAAATTGAGGCTCTGGGCCTCTTCAAGTTTACGACCACTCGCTATATGCCCCAGCGCTTCCACGATGTCCAGGTGGGAGAGTTTGATCCTGGCAATGGCAAAGAGCCTTTTGTTGTCGTTGGCTTTAAGATGCAGTTTACACTCACCGAGGGAGATAACTCTAACTGCTACTTCCTTAAAAATAAGGTAGGTTTTGGCATCAATAAAGAAAGCAAGCTGGAAGGTTTCCGTCGCAAGAACGCTATTGCCACCTGGCTTATTGGACCACTGCTTCCGCTCAATCCTTATCTCACACGGTGGATTTTGGATATGGCAGGCGAGGAAGACACCCCTCTTGCTTTTGAAGAAGAGGCAGTCACAGCGTATCAAAAGCATGCTCGTGAGATGGTCTATCCAGGAATGCACCTGCATTACTAATTGTATGTCTGCGCTGCTCATTTGCTCATATATGCGTTTCGTCGTATCATGAACTAAATTTTTAGAGTTAACAAGGGGATTGTTTTGCCACAGGTTTCTTCAGCTTATGCAACAAAACAGCGCGCTCAGCGCCTTGCACGTATTGGTATTATTGCTGCCCTTTATGCAGCGCTTACACTTGCAGCTCTTCTTTTCTTGGGCGGTCTTGCTTGGGGTCCTGTGCAGTTCCGCATTTCTGAGGCGGTTGTGGTTATTGCACTCTTTACCGCTGACGCAATTCCAGGACTGACGCTTGGCTGCGTTATTGCCAACCTTGCAAATATGGTCATTTCTGGCACAGGAGCTTTGGGATTGTTAGACGTAGTCTTTGGTTCTCTGGCAACTGCTCTTGGTGCATGGTTTACCTGGAAGAACAGGAAGAACGTACCGCTTGCGCTTCTGGGGCCAGTGCTTGCAAATGCCGTTATTGTGTCTGCATATCTTCCCATTCTGCTTCAAGGATTGGGATTCTACACAATTCCATTTACCACCATTGAACTTGATGGATCATATCCTCTTATGTTCTTGTTTGGTTTTATCACCACAGGACTCGGAGAGGCTGTTGTTCTCTATGTACTAGGAGCTCCTTTGGCTCGTGCGCTTAAGCATTCACCTTTGCCGCAGCAGCTTGCTTCTGAGGATTCTGCTGCAGAATCAGCTGGGAACTAGACAGTCATGCAAAGACTTGCTCAGTACATACATAGATCAACCAGGATAGTCCTGATTATTCTTGCCTGTGTATTGCTGGGCTTGCTTTCCTGGAGCGTCATGGCAGACAATCTGTTTGCCGCTCTTGTTGCAGGCGGAGGACTTGCCACGGTCATTGTTCTTGGTGGCACTACCCAGCCTGGTAATGAGCACGCCAGGTCTCAAGCAACAGAGCGAACACTTGAGGTTGCCTCTAAGACGCTCAAGACCTTACGCGGAGGCTTGTCGCAAGAAACAGCGCCAACTATCTGCACACTATTGCTTCCAGAAACTTCTGCAGCTGCTATTTCCATCACAGATACAGAGTACGTGCTGGGCTTTGAGGGAGACATTGCAACCTCGCATATGCCTGGTTCAAAAGTGGTTGGCCCTGCAACTGAGGTTCTGGAAAGTGGCCGCATGGAGACGTTTGTCTCGGTAGATAGTCGCCAACAAGTACTGCAAAGACGAGGTGGCTTTGGCAATGGCGGCAGCTCCTTTGGCATCATTGTTCCGTTGATTGTTCAGGACCGCACAGTGGGCACTATCAAGCTCTACTATCGTCGTGGCATTGAAATTGATCGTACGCAGTTGGCAATTGCTGAGGGACTGGGCGAGCTTCTCTCCACGCAGCTTTCCTCATATGAGCTTGATCGCCAAGCAGAGTTAACTGCTCGGGCCGAGGTCAAAGCCTTGCAGGCACAGATTAATCCACATTTCTTGTTCAACACGCTCAACACCATTGCATCTCTTACGCGTACAAACCCCAATAAGGCGCGAGACCTGCTTCGCGAGTTCTCTGTGTTTTATCGCCGTACGCTTGAGAGCTCTCAAGGTGCGCTCATTCCGCTTTCTCAGGAATTGACACAAACGCGCAGGTATTTGACAATTGAGAAGGCGCGTTTTGGAGAAGAACGTATTCAAGAGTCTGAGCATGTCGATGAGGGATGCGAAGATATTCAGGTACCGTCTTTTTTGATTCAGCCTATTGTCGAGAATGCCGTGAGGCACGCTATGAAAGATGAAGGCGCCCTCCATATTGACATCCACGTCACACGCGATGATGATGATATTCTTATATCTGTTGCTGATGATGGTCTTGGAATGGATGAAGAGACTGTTTCTCGCTTACTTAATGGTCAAGGTCCTACCCCGCAGGATTCTTCGGGGAGAAATAGGGGCACGGGTATTGCCATTAAGAACGTAGCTGAGCGAGTTGAGCGCTTCTACGCCGTTGGCTCTGGCATGGAAATCATGTCTAAACCAGGGCAGGGTACGTGCGTGACACTCAAGCTTGCAGGTGCGGCACTGCAGGCAACAGCATAGTAGTATCGGTTTTTGCTTAACGCTGCGTTAGGCCGTTGGGAGATGAATGACATGCGTGCCATGATTGTTGATGACGAGGCTCCAGCCCGTTCTGA
>JABZHQ010000095.1:0-3255 GCA_015258765.1 Atopobium sp.
AAGGGTTCATATGGTATGGCCTGCGCCTTTGCAACAATTCTGATTGTTATTACCTATGGCTCGGTATTGCTTATGAATTGGGCCATCAAACACTTTGGCACCAGCCGAGCACTCAAGGAGGAGTAACACATGGCTACAGAGAAAAAAGGCGTTCGCCTTGAGCACATTTCCAAAATTTATCAGGATCAGAAGACTGGAAAAGACTTCTACGCAGTTCAAGACGCTAACATCACCATTGCTCCTGGCGAGTTTGTAACGCTGCTTGGCCCTTCTGGCTGCGGAAAGACCACTATTCTGCGCATGATTGCTGGTTTTGAGAGCCCTGATGAGGGAAAGATCTTCCTTGGCGATGAGCAGATTGATGAGCTTACTCCAAACAAGCGCGATACGGCAATGGTGTTCCAGAGCTATGCGCTGCTTCCTCACTACAACATCTTTGACAATGTTGCGTATGGCCTCAAGCTCCGCAAAATGGACAAGGCAGTAATTCGCGAGAAGGTCCTTCACATCCTTGGTCTTGTTGGACTTGAGGGCATGGAAGAGCGCATGACCAATCAGCTTTCTGGCGGTCAGCAGCAACGTGTTGCTTTGGCGCGTGCTCTGGTTATTGAGCCAAGCGTGCTCCTCTTCGACGAGCCTCTCTCAAACCTTGATGCGAAGCTGCGCGTTGATATGCGTAACGAGATCCGTCGTATTCAGCAGGAGGCTGGCATTACCGCCATCTACGTCACACATGACCAGTCAGAGGCAATGGCACTTTCAGACAACATCATCATTATGAAAAAGGGTGTTGTTGATCAGGTTGGCGATCCTCAGACGGTTTACTATCACCCAGCAGACGAGTTTGTTGCAGACTTTATTGGTGAGTCAAACTTCCTGCATGCAACCATTGCAGACAAGCTTGATTCTGAGACTGCACTTTGCCGCTTTGAGGGCCATGAGTTTGAGGTCAGCGGGTGTTCTCACCTGGACAAGGGCAAGGAATGCTGCATTGTTCTTCGTCCAGAGTCTGCGCGCCTTGCTGACGAGGGAACACTTGCCTGTGAGGTAGTTCTATCTCGATTCATGGGTCATTATCAGAACTATCACGTTATGGTAGGCGATACGCTCATCAAGATTACGGACTTCAACCCTCGCACTCATAAGATTTACAACGTTGGTGACCACGCCTTTGTTGACTTCACCAAAGATGAGGTCCACGTTCTATAAGTATTTTGGTTAAAGCAGTAACGCATGGCGAGAAGATCAGTTGGTCTTCTCGCCATTTTTTGTCAGATGGTTGATTTGAGCCAGTTTAGTTTGCAGGTGAGCAGCTTGTGATCGGGCTCAAGCGAGGGATCCTTGATCCTTTTAAGGAGCATCTTGCAAGCGGCGTAGCCCTCTTCATAGACAGGCTCGACAATGGTTGAGATGCTTTTAACGGGCAGGTCAGTCCAATCGGTGTTGTTGAATCCCAACAATCCAACTTGCTTTGGAATTACTGTCTCGTAGGATTGCAAGGCATTATAGACACTTTTAAGAGCCCATTGATTTGGCACAAATACTAGTGTTTTCTTTGACGGAAGAATGTGATTATTGAGCCATTGCGTGATGTCAGAGATTGACAGTGTGCTTTGCTCCATGGTGAGACGCTTATGAGGTTTATTTAAGGCCTCTAAGGCATCGGTGAAGCCAGATTCTCGTTCAATTCTGGTACGACCTTTTGGCTCTCCACCAATGATTAAAAAGTTTTCGTATCCGCGTTCAACGCAGTGCGACGCTGCTGAATAAACGCCGTCGTAGAGGTTGCTTTTTATCCAGGAAGTATTAAGGGCAAGAAGGTCGCAGTCAAAATAGACAACCGGTTTTCCGACTTTAGCAATTCGTCTGTCAACGGCTCTAAATTGATTGGTGGGCTGGATAAGCATGCCGTCTGCTCCAATTGAAAGCATTTTCTCAACCCAGTCAGCTTCAAGCGTGGGGTCAAAACGAGAATTGCAAATAATCGTTTGATAGCCAGCTTCTAGAGCTGCGTCTTCAATACCGTTAGTCATTTGAGCTGCCCAGGCATTAGTGTTGTCCAGGATGAGAACAGCAATAATTCCAGAGCTCTTCTTAACCATTGCTTGAGCTTGGGCGCTTGGAATATATCCCGTATTTTCGATTGCTTTTTTGATACGTTGCTTAGTTGCTTCGGACATCTTTTCAAAGTGTCCGTTAAGGTAATTTGAAACGGTAGCAATAGAAACATTTGCTAATTTTGCAAGGTCAATGATAGTGGTCTTAGACATTGGCACTCATTTCACCGAAATTTTTACAATGTACTTGCAAAATACCAACGTTAGTGAGTGTGCTGGATTCTACGTTGGTTAAACGTTTAACAAAATTCATCATAACACAAGGTAGATTAGACGTTTACCGAAATCCTCTTTTAAAAAAGATTGAAACAATGCAAAGTATGAGTTGGAAACGTACGTCGTCAAAAGACGTGCTCGTGCGCCCCGCATAGGGGCTCACAACTTACTTTGCGAGAGGACATAACCATGAACGTCGTTGCTGTATGCGCTTGCACGGTTGGAATTGCTCACACCTGGATGGCAAAAGAGGCCATTGAAAAAGAGTGTGAGCGTCGCGGCTATGAATTCAAGGTAGAGGCTCAGGGCGGTTACGGTATTGAGAACGAGCTTGAGCAGGACGAAGTTGACGCTGCCGACGTTGTTCTTCTCGCCATTGCAATTGGCATTGAAGGTGACGAGCGTTTTGACGAGAAACGCGATGAGGGACGTGTTCTTACGTTGGATCCTTCGCTGGCTATCGCAGATCCAGCAAAGGTTATTGATCAGGTAGTTGCGCTGGCTGAGTAGCAAGCGCATAAGTGATAACGCAAGGAAGAAGAGAGGAGAAACCCATGGCAGAGGAAAAGAGTCCCTCAGTTTTGGGCAAGGTCGGAAAAGACCTTCTAAAGGCGTTTAACACTGGTGTTTCGTACTTTATTCCTATTGTCGTAGTTGGCGGAGTCTTCTTGGCCTTCTCGCTGGCTACAGGAACTGCAGGAAAAGACGGTATTGAAGTCACCAATCCTTTGATGCAGAGCCTCAACCTTATTGGTATGGCCGGCATCAAGATGATGATTCCAGTCCTTGCTGCCTACATTGCCTATTCTTTGGGCGGAAAGCCTGCTCTGGCACCTGGCTTTGTCCTTGGTTACCTGGCAAGCAATCCTGTTCCTGTAGGTGAGGTCCAGGTTTCTACTGGCTTCTTGGGCGCAATGGTCCT
>JABZHQ010000096.1:0-3252 GCA_015258765.1 Atopobium sp.
TCTTTGCTCTGTGCGGCGTCTCGAATGTGTAGATTCAAAGAATTAAGGTAAGAAAAAACGGACTCCAAGGAGTCCGTTTTAAAAAGTTAAAAGTAGATAAGAACTACTTAAGGGTGTTAACAAGCTTCTGAACGCCGCTCTTACGCTGAGCAGCCTGATTCTTGTGTACGATGCCCTTAGAAGCAGCCTTGTCAAGAAGACGGGATGCCTTGTTAGCTGCAACCTGTGCGTCCTCAAGCTGGCCTGCCTCAACAGCAGTGCGAACTGCCTTAATAGCAGTCTTAAGCTCGGAACGGACAGCCTTGTTGCGCTGGCGAGCCTTCTCAGCGGTGAGAATACGCTTCTTCTGAGACTTGATGTTAGCCACGTGCGGTTCCTTTCGGTGTTTACTATGTGAGGCCTCTTCGCTGAGACACGTTTGAGGCAGCTTTAGAAGTATAGCACGAAGGGGGTACTTTACGCTATTATTTTCCTTATGAATACACAGGATACTTCACATATTCGCAACTTCTCTATTGTTGCGCACATCGATCACGGTAAATCTACCATCAGTGACCGCATTTTGGAGCTTACTCATACCGTTGAAGAACGTGATATGGAGTCACAGCTCTTGGACACTATGGACATTGAACGTGAGCGTGGAATTACCATCAAATCAAACGCTGTCCGCGTCATGTATGACGCAGATGACGGAGAGCGCTATCAGTTCAACCTGATTGACACTCCAGGCCACGTTGACTTTACCTACGAGGTTTCAAGGTCTTTGGCTGCCTGCGAAGGAGCGGTACTGGTTGTTGATGCAACGCAAGGCGTGGAGGCTCAAACAGTCTCAAACGCTATGCTTGCCATGAATGCCAACCTGGACATTGTTCCTGCAATCAACAAGATTGATCTTCCGTCTGCTCGTCCTGAAGAGGTTCGTACAGAAATCGAGGATGTTCTTGCAATCCCGGCTGATGATGCCGTATGCGTTTCCGGCAAGACTGGCGAGGGCATCCATGAGCTTCTTGAGGCTTTGGTGTACTTGGTTTCTCCTCCAAAGGGTGACCCCACGGCACCTCTTAAGGCGCTTATTCTTGACTCGTACTTTGACCAGTTCAGAGGTGTTGTAGCCACAGTACGTGTTTTTGATGGCTCAATTAAAGCCGGCGACCAGCTCCTTATGATGCAGGGCTCTACGCCTTTTCTTGTTGAGGAAGTTGGCGCTAAGAGGCCTCTTGAGATGGCTGTTGACCAGCTCTCTGTTGGTGAGGTTGGCTATGTGGTAACTGGTCTCAAAGATCCTGAAGCTGTCCGTGTTGGAGATACGCTTACCTATAAGCAAAATCCATGCGCAGAGCCACTGCCGGGTTACCGTGAGGCAAAACCGATGGTATTTACTGGTCTTTTCCCCGTAGATAACAAGCAGTACGAGAACCTCCGCGATGCACTTGATAAGCTGCACGTTAACGATCCATCACTCACGTGGTCACCAGAGACTTCTGTGGCTTTGGGATTTGGCTTCAGAGTAGGATTTTTGGGCCTTCTCCACATGGAAGTTGTTAAAGAGCGTCTTGAGCGTGAGTTTGATCTTGACCTGATTGCTACCAGTCCATCTGTTGACTATCACGTCTATAAGACCGATGGAACTATGATTGAGATTACCAGTCCTCAAGATCTTCCAGAGGTCACCAAGATTGACCGCATTGATGAGCCGTACCTCAAGGCAAAAATTATTGTGCCTCCCGAGTTTGTTGGCACGGTTATGCAGCTTGTTGTTGATCATCGTGGCGTATCTGAGGACATGGTGTATTTGTCTGATAAGTCCGTTGAGATGATTTTTAGTATTCCTCTAGCTGAGCTTATCTTGGACTTCTTTGATCAGCTTAAGAGTAGAACTAAAGGCTATGCCTCACTTGACTATGAATTTGATTCGTATCGCACTTCTGACCTGGTTAAGCTTGATATCTTGCTTGCTGGAGACGTTGTTGATGCGCTCTCGTTTATTGTTCACAAAGACAAAGCATACGATCTTGCTCGTGGTCTTTGCGACAGGCTTAAAGGCATTATTCCACAGCAACTTTTTGAGGTTCCTATTCAGGGTGCAATTGGCAATAAAATCATCTCTCGTTCTACTGTTCGCGCGCGTAGAAAGGACGTCTTAGCCAAGTGCTACGGCGGCGACATTTCCAGAAAGCGCAAACTGCTCGAGAAGCAAAAAGAGGGTAAGAAGCGCATGAAGCAGATTGGCTCAGTCGAAGTGCCCCAAGAGGCGTTCTTGGCTGTTCTCAAGGTTGATGACGAGTAGAAGGTATTTGTGGAATCGCTTCAAACTATTATTGCAACCTGTGCCCCTGAAGCTGGTCTTTCTTCTCGCATTATTCCTTTTGCGTCAGGTACTTCACTTAAGGAGCGCCTGTCTGCAAATCCCGTGCTTATGGCCCCTATGGCCGGTGTCAGCGATGGCGTGTATCGCACTATGGCTCGAGCTGGCGGAGCAGGTCTTGCGTATTCAGAAATGGTTTCTGTTGCAGGAATTCATTATGGTGGCGATAAAACCTGGGAGCTTGTAGAGCCTCTTGCAACAGAGCCTGATATTGCTGTTCAACTCTTTGGTTCAAAGCCAGATCAGTTTAAAGAAGCAGCAGCTCAGATTAGTGAGCGTTTAGGGGATAAGCTGGCTCTTATCGATATCAATATGGCTTGTCCTGTTCCTAAGGTGGTTAAAAAAGGGGAGGGTTCAGCCCTTCTCGATACCCCAGAGCTTGCTGCAGATTTGGTTAAGGCTTGTCTGTCTGAGGTTAGCGTACCTGTCACTGTCAAGATTAGGCGTGGTAGACGTCAGGATGAGGAAGTGGCGCCTGAGTTTGCTCGCGTCATGGAGGCTGCTGGAGCATCTGCCGTTGCTATCCACGGCCGCTTTGCTACTCAGATGTATCGAGGACAGGCGGAGTGGGAGACGGTTAATAGGGTTTGCGACGCCGTTTCTATTCCGGTAATAGGCTCTGGCGATATGCTCTCCGCTGAAGCAGCAGCTCGTGCTCTTACAGAGACGGGCGTGACGGCGGTAATGATTGCTCGGGGAACCTATGGTAATCCGTGGATATTTAAGAACACTCAAGCTTTAGTTGAGGGTCAACCTGTGCTTGTTCCAACGCTTGATCAAATGCTTGCATCTTTTATGATGCATATAAAGTTGCTTGATGCTGCAGATATTCATATTGCTCGTGCTAGAAGCCTTTCTACCTGGTATTTCAGGGGTATTCCAAACGC
>JABZHQ010000097.1:0-3223 GCA_015258765.1 Atopobium sp.
ATTCAACACCATCGGCGTGGTAAATCTTGGTAGCAATGTCAGTAATTTTCTGCTTCAAAGACTCTTTGACATCGTAAGCAAAGGTGAGCTGAGACTCAGTCTGGCAAAGGCGTATAACCTCTTCTGCCAGAGCCTGGCCACCTTTTCCGCCCTTTGCCCAAACCTCAGACAGCACTACATTTACGCCACGCTTCTTGCACTCCTCCTCTACCAGAGCAAGCTCTTCAGCGGTATCGGTTGGGAATGCATTGATAGCAACAACTACAGGAAGTCCATAGACGGTCTGGATGTTGTCAACGTGACGAAGCAGGTTAGGAATGCCCTCTTTAAGAGCCTCAACGTTTTGCTGATTAAGGTCTGCTTTGGCAACGCCTCCGTTGTACTTAAGAGCACGAACGGTTGCCACTAGAACAACAGCCGATGGAGCAAGACCAGTAGCTCTACATTTGATGTCCAAGAACTTCTCGGCACCAAGGTCTGCACCAAAGCCTGCCTCGGTAACAACGTAATCTGCAAGACGAAGAGCAGTCTTTGTTGCCTCAACCGTATTGCAACCGTGAGCAATGTTGGCAAAAGGACCGCCGTGGACAAGAGCAGGTGTGTGCTCAAGTGTCTGGACCAGATTAGGCTGAATAGCATCTTTGAGCAGTGCCGTCATAGCACCCTCGGCGTGGATGTCACTGACGGTAACAGGCTTGCGATCGTAGGTGTAGGCAATAACCATTCTTCCCAGACGCTCTTTAAGGTCTTTGATGCCCGAAGCAAGGCAGAATACAGCCATGACTTCGGAAGCAACGGTAATATCAAAGCCGTCTTGTCTTGGCATGCCATCAGCAATACCGCCAAGGCCGTCAACAACATTTCTAAGCTGGCGATCATTCATGTCTACGCAGCGCTTCCACACAACACGACGTGGATCAATGTTGAGACTATTGCCCTGCTTGATGTGGTTATCCAGCATGGCTGCGCAGAGGTTGTTTGCAGCACCGATGGCGTGGAAGTCTCCGGTAAAGTGAAGGTTGATGTCCTCCATAGGAACTACCTGGGCATAGCCGCCACCTGCAGCACCGCCCTTGACGCCAAAGACAGGACCCAAAGAAGGCTCTCTAAGGGCCAACATGGCAGACTGACCCAAGCTGGTCAAGGCATCTGCCAGACCAACCGAGGTAGTGGTCTTTCCCTCGCCTGCTGGCGTTGGGTTAATGGCAGTTACCAGCACAAGCTTTCCGCGAAGAGGCTTATCTGCCAGAGCACGTGCATCAAGCTTTGCCTTATAGCGACCATAAGGCTCCAGCAGATTCTCTGGAATACCCGCGCGCTTTGCCACCTCAAAGATGGGAAGCATCTCGGATGATTGAGCAATCTCGATATCGGATTTAACCTCAGACATGTTGTTCCTAACCTAAAGTGGACTGCATGCACGTACTAAACACATGATGCGGCTGTTACACCGCATCATGTTTTACCTATGAGAAGTCAGCAATCTGCTGCTCTAGCTGAGCAACAAGCGTAGTAAGTTCTTCTGCGCGCGCACGTTTCTTCTCGATAACTTCAGGCGCTGCCTTAGCAACAAAGCCCTCGTTAGCAAGGGTACGCTCCACACCAGAAAGCTCCTTCTTTGCGGACTCAAGATCCTTCTGAAGACGCTTAGCCTCTGCAGCAAGGTCAACAAGCTCGCCCAGAACAACGTACATCTCAAGGCCAGCGTCGGTGACAGAAACAGAACCAGCAGGCTTCTGAGGCGCCTCAGCAACCTCAAATGAGCTTACGCGACCAACGTTCTGAATGAATGCTGCTTGCTCCTTCAACGCTGCAACATCCTGTGCTGGAGCTTTAACCACAACAGCAAGGTCTGTCTTTGGCGACAGCCTATAACGAGCGCGAGAAGAACGAACAGCAGAAACAACGGTCTTAGCAAGCGAGAAGTTATGCTCAGCTGCCTCGTCAACAAAGTTTGCAAGCTCCTGTGGGTCTGGCCACTCAGAGACCATCAAGAACTCCGCATCGTGACTCAAAAGACCAGATGCAGGAAGGGCATCCCAAACGCTCTCGGTAACAAATGGCATGGCTGGATGCAGAAGCCTCATGCTGACATCCAGGACAAAGACAAGGTTGCGCTGAACCTGCAGACGCTCCTCAGGAGTTCCATCCAGAAGGCGGCCCTTGCAAAGCTCGATGTACCAGTCGCAGACATCATTCCAGAAGAAAGACTGAATGTTGCGGGCATACTCGCCAAAGCCATAGGTCTCAAGCTGCTCAGTTGTCTCTGCCACAACCTTAGCAAGGCGCGAGAACATCCATGCGTCTTCTGGCGTTTCTGCCTTTGGCATGCCGGCGGTGTAGCCGTCAAGGTTCATCTGAACAAAGCGGCTTGCATTCCAAATCTTAGTAACAAATGAACGTGCCTGATCAGTTCTTGGAGACTCAATAAGCTCGCGAGTCTTCTTATCAAGAACAGCATCAAACTTGACGTCCTGGTTGTTGGTAATAAGCGTAAGCAGGTTGTAACGCATTGCGTCTGCACCATACTTAGCAATGAGGTCCATAGGATCTACGCCGTTACCCTTTGACTTAGACATGCGGCTGCCGTCTTTAGCCAAAATAGTTGCGTAGATGTACACATCGTGGAATGGAATCTCTTTGGTGAAATAGAGCGAGCTCATAATCATGCGAGCAACCCAAAGAGCGATGATGTCTCGAGCGGTTACCAGGACCTGCGTTGGATGGTGACCCTCAAGCTGCTCAGGATGGTCTGGCCAGCCCTGTGTAGCAAAGGTCCACAGCTGAGAAGAGAACCAGGTGTCCAGAACGTCCTCATCCTGGTGAACATGATGACCGCCACACTTTGGACAGACATCAGTGTCCTCCATAAGAGCATCCTGCCAACCACAATCATCGCAGTAGAACACAGGAATGCGGTGTCCCCACCAAAGCTGCCTGGAGATGTTCCAGTCGCGGAGATTCTCCATCCACGTGAGGTAGGTCTGAGTCCAACGCTCTGGATGGAAAGTAACCTGACCGTCTTTGACTACCTGTGCTGCAGGCTCTTTGAGCTTATCGACAGCAACAAACCACTGCTCAGAAAGCCATGGCTCCAGCGTAGTACCGCAACGGTAGCAATGCATAACGGAGTGATCAAGGTCTTCAACGTGATCAAGCAGACCGTGCTCTTCAAACCAAGCAACAATAGCCTCACGAGCCTGATCTCTATCAAGACCAGAGA
>JABZHQ010000025.1:0-14424 GCA_015258765.1 Atopobium sp.
TGGATACAGAAAAGACCTCACAGGGTCCTGCGAATTCTGGTCCAGTTCTTCCTCTTGCCATGCTTGGTGAGGGAGAGACTGCGCTGATTGTAACGGTTAAGGGTGCTTCTGATCTTCGCCAGCACCTCTCAACACTTGGTTTTGTTGAGGGCGCCGAGGTAAAGGTTATTTCACGCGTCAACGGCGACGTTATTGTTAGCGTTAAGGGTGCACGACTTGGACTGAACCGTCAGATGTCGTCGCACATCATGGTTTCTCCGCTCTAAACACTTTGTTGTATTGCGCTGCTGGTAAAACCCGCGGCTTTTAATACGTGTTTCGATGAAAGGAAGGTTATGGCAACTCTGAAAGAAGTTAAGGTGGGGGAGAGTTGCACGGTTGCTGCGCTAAAGGGTGTAGGCGCCGTGAAACGTCGCATCATGGACATGGGCCTTACTAAGGGTACTGAGGTTCACGTCAAAAAGGTAGCACCACTGGGAGACCCAATTGAGCTCACAGTTCGTGGCTACGAGCTTTCTATCCGCAAGGATGAAGCTGCAAGCATTGAAGTAGTAGACGTTCACAAGGTAGAGGAAGCCTAATGGCACAAAAGACTATTATTGGTCTTGCAGGTAATCCAAACTGCGGTAAGACCACCCTATTCAATGAGCTTACGGGCTCAAACGGCTACGTCGGCAACTGGCCAGGCGTTACTGTTGAGAAGAAGCAGGCAAATTGGCGTGCCGATAAGGACGTCACCTTTGTCGACCTTCCTGGTATTTACTCTCTGTCTCCTTATTCACCTGAGGAGCAGGTATCTCGTGACTACCTCATTAATGAGCGCCCAGACGCCATTATTGACCTTCTCGATGTTACCAACCTGGAGCGTAACCTCTATCTGACTACTCAGATTCTTGAGGCTGGTCGTCCAGTTGTCCTTGGTCTTAACATGGTTGACCTGCTCAAGGAGTCCGGTGACGTCATTGATACCAAGGAGCTTTCCAAGCAGCTTGGTGTTGAGGTTATTGAGGTTTCTGCACTTCGCAAAAAGAACATTGACACTCTGGTAAAGACGGCAATTAAGGCCGGCCAGGAGGGAACTCCTGCTGAGGGTGTTAAGTGTTTTACCCCAGAGGTTGAAGAGGCTCTTGGCAAGATTGCAACTGCAATCGAGGGCCTTGCTCCTGCAACTCTGTCTCGTTGGTATTCCATTAAGGTCTTCGAGCGCGATGCAAATGCAATTGCTCCTCTTAACCTTTCTGCCGAGAAGACCGCTGAGCTTGAGAAGATCATTGCTGCAGTTGAGCAGTCTCGTGACGACGACGCTGAGTCCATCATTACTTCTGACCGTTATGAGTGGATCGCTGGCGTCATGGCAGCTTGCGTCAAGAAGGCTCCAAAGCAGCTGACCACTTCCGAGAAGATTGACCGCGTTGTTACTAACCGTATCCTCGGTCTTCCAATCTTCGTTATCATCATGGCTCTTGTGTACTTCATCTCCATCTCTACTGTTGGTACGGGAGCTACTAACTGGGTCAACGACAACCTGTTTGACAAGGGTTTCCACTTCATGGGTATTGGCGACGCTGAGTACAATGAGGCAAAAGATGAGTTTGACTCTCATCACTATGGTGACCAGATCGACGCTTATCTCAACGCAGCTGACGAGGCTGGTATTGATACCACTGAGGTTCGTGCTGCAATCGAAGCTAAACAGTGGGATTCTGACGCTATCACCAGCTTTGAGGCAGAGACTGCCAAGAAGAACGTTGTTGCTCTGAGCGCACCAGTTCATGACGAGGATGGCAACTTCGTTGATACTGACGACAATCCTCTTAAGCTTGATGCTAATGGCCAGCCAATTCTTGCTGAGGGTCAGGAACTCCAGACTCTTGGTGGCGTAACTGCCGCTGGCTTTAAGACTGCTGTTGAAGGCGCTGCTACTGAGCCAGATGCTTCCCAGTACGGCATGTATGTCCCAGGTATTCCTGATCTTGCTCGCGGTGCTCTTGCAGGTGCTGGCGCAAGCCCCGTTGTCACTAGCCTTGTAGTTGACGGTATTATCGGCGGTGTTGGCTCTGTCCTTGGCTTTATCCCACAGATGCTTGTTCTGTTTGTCATGCTGTGCTTCCTTGAGGACTGCGGTTACATGAGCCGTGTTGCCTTTGTTATGGACCGCGTGTTCCGTCGCTTTGGCCTGTCCGGCAAGTCCTTCATTCCACTTCTGATTTCTTCTGGCTGTGGTGTTCCTGGCGTTCTTTCTACTCGTACCATTGAGAACGAGAAGGACCGCCGTATGACTGCAATGCTCACCACCATGATTCCTTGCTCCGCAAAGCAGCCAATCATTGCTTTGGTTATGGGTGTTCTTATTGGTGGCTCTTCTGCTTGGTGGGTTGCTCCTGCTTTCTACTTCCTTGGCGTTGCAATGATTGTTATTTCTGCAGTCATGCTGAAGAAGACTAAGGCATTTGAGGGCGAGCCTGCACCATTTGTTATGGAGCTTCCTGATTACCACATGCCTTCTATCAAGTCTTGGGCAATGCATGTTTGGGAGCGTATCTCTGCATACATCCTTAAGGCTGGTACCATCATCTTCGCAGCGGCTATTGGTATCTGGGTTCTTTCCAACTTTGGTTGGGCAACCTGGGATGGCGCAAACGGCGTCTTTGGTTACCTTCCAGGCATTGAGGGCGCTCCTGAGAATGTCATGGACTTCTCCCTGCTTGCAGCTGTTGGTGGTTTCATCGGCGTTATCTTTGCTCCTCTTGGATTTGCAAACTGGCAGGCAACTGCAGCTTCCATCTCCGCTCTGATCGCAAAAGAGAACCTTGTTTCTACCTTTGGTGTTCTTTACGGTCTTGGTGATGCAAGCGAGAAGTCCGTTACTATGTGGTCTGGCTTCGCTGGTATGTTCACCGATGCTGGTGGCATTCTTCACGTTGGTGCTATGTGCGCATTTGTTGCATTCAATATGCTTGACGCACCTTGCTTCGCTGCAGTTGGTTCCATCCGTCGTCAGATGAATGACTCGAAGTGGTTCTGGTTTGCTATTGGCTACCAGTGCGTATTTGCATGGATTGTTGGTCTTATCATCAACCAGTTCTGGGAGTTCTTCGTTCTTGGATCCTTCGGTGTCTGGACTGTTATTGCTTTTGCCTTCTTGGCAGCAATTCTCTTCCAGCTCTTCCGTCCTGCTCCAAAGTGGGATAAGAAGGACGACAAGATCCTTACCAACCTTACCGAGGTTGCAAAGGCATAAGCTACTACTAGCTGAGTACGCTGACCTGATCCCCCGCACCAATTCGGTGCGGGGGATTTTGTTTATGTTTATCTCGGACTTTCTTGATATAAGATAAAAATCCATAGACATGTAAACTTAGTCTAACTTTTTGTAGAGTTTACGAAATTAGATAAAAAAACTGAAAAAATTCTTGTAAGTTTCCCTCGGTTAACTTACTATGTTTTTAAGCAATTCATTTGCTTGCTTTATTCAGGTTCCCGTAGCTCGGAGAAAGACCCTCTCCCTTTCTTGCGAGCGTAGAACACGAGCCGCTGACTCTGGGTGTCAGCGGCTCGCCCCTTTTTTAGGATGTATTTACTTGCTTTTAGTGCAAGTCTCTGTCTTCTTCATGTTCAGAAAGATCGCTTGTATCGCGGTCCAAAAGAACCGAGACGTTCATATCAGGGTAGGCTGCCTCTACTTCATGAATAATATCGTGGATAATTTGCTTACCGTCATAGCCAAACTCAATGACTGCATCAAAGGCCATAAATTGATTTTCAATGTCAGCAATAAAACCATGAACTTGAAGAACACCTTCATGAGCTAAAGCCATTTCAGTTACTTCAGTGCGCATCTTTACAATGCGATTATCGGTGGTGTTTCTCGCATAAATACCAATAGCAGCAATGATTATTTTGCCTGATGTCTGCTTGTAAATCTCTGTACTCAGACGCCTAGTCATCGTATCAATCTCAATAGCTGAAGTGGTATCAAGAACCTCAGTGTGGAATGAGCCAACAAATTTATCTGGGCCATAGCTGTGGATAATAAGGTCGTAGACGCCTTCTGCGTCTGGATCCTCTTTCACAATGTTGTAAATAAGTGTTGAAAGAGCAGCGTCAGGACGCATACCAATAATTTCTTTGATAGATCCCTGTAACAGCTCAATTGAAGCTTTAATGATAAACACAGAGATAATAACGCCCACATATGCTTCAAGACTGATTTTTGTAAAGATAAAGATAAGCGCAGCTAATAAAACAGAAGTGGAGAGTGTAGCGTCAAAAAGTGCATCTGAACCAGATGCAATAAGGGTGTCGGAGTTTACGCGATTACCTACAGAGCGGACGTAGTGACCCAAAATAATCTTTACGAGCACAGCTACTGCAATGATGACTAAAGACAGGGGACTATAGTCTGGAGTAACAGGATCTATGATGTCTTGGATAGATTTGATGAGTGAAGAAATACCTGCATACATAATGATTGCAGCAATTACTGTTGTAGTGATGTATTCGATGCGTCCGTGTCCAAAGGGGTGCTCGCGATCAGCTTTTTTGTTAGATAGTTTGGTTCCCACAATGGTGATGATTGATGAAATTGCATCGGAGAGATTGTTCACCGCATCAAGAGTAACGGCAATTGAGTTAGATAAAATGCCCACAGCTGCTTTGAATGCTGCAAGTGCAACATTGGCAGTAATGCCAATGGCGCTCGTGCGTACAATGGCGGTTTCACGTTCAGAAGAGGTAATGGTTACCTGTGATTGGGTCATAGTAAATCTAGCTTTCTGTAACGTTAGAAAGAACCTTTAAAAGCAATCGTTTAAGCTCAGCGCCTTCTTCGGGCGAGAGATTAACGCATGAGCCAATCTGATGTGGAACCACTTGAATTTCTCGCCTAAGGTCTTTGCCTTTTTGGGTAAGAGAAACAATCAGCTGACGTCCGTCTTTGTTTGTTTTTTGACGCAAAACAAGGCTCTTCTCCTCAAGTTTTTTAAGAAGTGGAGTCAAGGTGCCTGAATCAAGAAATAAGAGCTCACCTAAGGTTTTGACATCCAAGGATTCATGTTCCCAAAGCGCCATCATGGCAATGTATTGTGTATACGTTAAATTAAAGGGCTTAAGCAGCGGCGTATACCTGCGCACCACCTCTTTAGAAGCGCTATAGAGTGGGAAGCAGAGCTGGTTTTTAAGGAGAAGCTCGGGGATATCGGGGGAGTTGTCGAGTGTAGAAGAGCCGCTAGCAAAAGTGCTAGCGGCTGCAACGGACTGTATTTCTTTTTGAGAAAAACTCATGAGTAAATCGGTCCTCTCGCCTTATGCAAGTAGGTTTTTAATTGCAGACTCAACTTCTGCCATATCGGTGGTTGGCTCAAAGCGTGCAACAACGTTTCCCTGGCGGTCTACAAGGAATTTAGTGAAGTTCCACATGATATAAGCCTTGTCACCAAACTTCTTGTTGTTTGCCTTTGCAAATTTATCTAGCGCAAGGGCCTTGATGCCCTTTCCAAAACCCTGGAAGGGGAAGGCTGTTGCAAGACGCTCAAAGAGAGGATTTGCGGTCTCTCCGTTGACGTCGCCCTTCTTGAACTGTGGAAAATCGGTGCCAAATTTCATAGTGCAGAACTGGTGAATCTCTTCATCGGACTCTGGGGCTTGGTCTGCAAACTGATTGCAAGGGAAGTCCAAGATTTCAAAGCCCTGATCTTTATATGCGGCATAAATGCGCTCAAGATCCTCATACTGTGGGGTAAAGCCGCAGCCAGTTGCAGTGTTGACAATCAGAAGAACCTTACCATCAAAAGAGGAGAGGGAAGTTACGGAGCCGTCACGCTCTTCTACGGAGAGGTCATAGATATTGGTGTTTGCCATGATGTTCCTTTCAACTAGCCACGGATTGTCCGAAGCATTGGATGACTTATTTTCTTTGGGTAGTGTACCCCAGTAGCTGTAACCTAACACAAATAAATTGTACACAATTTAAATTTCACAATAACGACATAGAGAGAATGTTATTTTTTCATTTAATTGTTAACCCATACGAACAAATATCAATAATTTAAGTAACGACTCAGAGTAGCTTCTTCACAAAATTTATATGTACACCATGGCTAACCATAGGAAACGTTTTCGCAGGTAAGAAATTACTTGTGTACAATTGTTTCATTAGGAAAACTAATTAGTAATGATTTTCACTTGTTTTTTTCGTAAAAAAATTTTATCTTCAATAGGTCATTAACCGATTAATTTGCAAAAAGCAGATGGGGGATTTACATGAAACTGAACAATTGGTGTCTCGCAGCCGGTGGCGCTGCACTTGCTGGCGTTGTTGCTGGTCTTGCTTCTAACGGCACTCTTCACAAGGCAGCTGTCAAGGCAACTGCATGCGGTCTTCGCGTAACTGACCGCGTTTCCGCAGAGACTCAGAACGTCGTTGACGAGGCTAACGACGTTGTTGCAGAGGCTCGCCGTGAGTCCAAGATTGACGCTGCAGTTCGCGCTCGCCTTGCTGAGCTCGAGGAGGGTATCCGCGCTGAGGTTACCAAGCAGGTCGACGCAGAGGGCGCACAGGCATAATTCATGCGCTTCACAATTACTAATGAAATCTCAGGTCGCATTCGTGCAAAATGCGACCTGGGTCATATTGATGAGGCTGAAGCCCGTGGTATTTCCTATGAGCTGATGCGTGTTGACGGAGTTCGTCATGCAGAAGTTCACATGGCAAACGGCTCTCTCTTGCTAAGGTTTGATCCTCTCAAGAGAGACCAGGTACTTGCAGCTGTTGGCGCTTTTGATGTCTTGAACTTGCCACGAGAAGAAGAGGCAGGTCTTGAGGACTTCTGCAGCTCAATTGAGATGGCTCTTGAGAACAATCGTTTCCAGATGGAGGTTGTGACCACATTCGCACGCCGCTGGATTATGCGTTCTTTGCCACTGCCTGCAGTTGCTAACTACGCTTACGTTATTCTCCGCGCCATTCCATTTGTCGTGGAAGGCGTTAAGCGCCTGTTTAAGAAAGAGCTGACCGTTGAGGTTTTGGACGCAACTGCTATCACCACTTCAATTCTAAGAAATGAGTGGGCAGATGCATCTACGGTTATGTTCTTACTTGAGCTGTCCGCAGCTATGGAGAACCACGTTGCCAGCCGTGCTCGTCTTGCACTCCGTGACGGCCTGATTACCCGCTCTGAGAACGTCTGGGCTCGTATTGACGGCAAGGACGTTATGATTGCTCTTTCCGAGGTTGAGAAGGGCATGATTTTGCACCAGCGCGCTGGTGGCGTTCTTCCTGTTGACGGCAAAGTTGTTGAGGGCATTGGCCAGATGAACGAAGCCGCCATGACAGGTGAGTCTCGTCTTGTTACCAAAGAACCCGGCTCTACCGTTTATGCTGGTACCGCTCTTGAAGACGGTGACCTCATGGTAAGCGTCACTGCTCCTCCAGGAATGTCTCGTATCGATAACATTGTTGATATGGTTGAGCAGTCTGCTGAGCTTAAGGCTGGCGCACAGTCAAAGGCTGAGCGTCTTTCTGACGCACTGGTTCCATACAGCTTCCTTGCCTTCTTTGGTATTTGGGGAATCACCCGAAACATCACTAAGGCTATGACCGTTCTTATGGTTGACTATTCCTGCGCCATTAAGCTTTCCACTCCTGTTGCAGTGGGTAGTGCTATGGATGAGGCAGCTAAGTTTGGCATGACGGTTAAGGGCGGCAAATACCTCGAGAAGATCGCTGCGGCTGATCTTATCGTCTTTGATAAGACCGGTACGCTGACAAAGGCAGTTCCACATGTTGAGTGCATTGTCAGCTTCTGTGGCCGCACCGAGGACCAGCTTCTACGTCTTGCTGCATGTATTGAGGAGCACTTCCCACACAGCATGGCTCGTGCAATTGTGAACGAAGCAAAGGTACGTGGCCTCAAGCACAAAGACGAGTTCCACGCAGAGGTTAAGTATGTTGTTGCTCACGGTATTCGTACCAAGGTTAACGACAAAGAGGTCTGCATTGGTTCTGCTCACTTCATTTTTGATGACGAGAAGACCCCAATGCCTGAGGGAATTCAGGACGACCTTGCACAGATTGCTCCAACCTCGTCCATTATCTTCATGTCCGAGGATTCAAAGCTTATTGCAGCAATTTGCATTACCGATCCTGTAAGGGAAGACGCAGCAGCAACTATTTCACAGCTCCGCGCTCTTGGCGTTAAGCGCATGGTTATGCTGACTGGTGACTCAGAAAACGTTGCAGCAAGTGTTGCTCAGAAGCTGGGTCTTGACGATTATGTAGCACAGATTCTCCCAGAGGATAAGTGTGAGTATGTTAAGAAGTTCCAGCAGGAGGGCTACACCGTTGCAATGGTAGGCGATGGTATTAACGATTCACCTGCTCTGGCTGTTTCTGATGTTTCACTGGCTCTGTCTGATGCAACTGATATTGCTCGCGCTGTTGCGGATATTTCAATTAAGAATGATTCGCTTGAATCGCTGGTAATCATGCGTCTTTTGGGACAGCAGGTAATGAAGAGGATTCACGCAGACTATCGCACAATTGTTGCGCTGAACAGCTCTTTCATTGCCGCAGGTGTCGCAGGTCTTATTACCGTAAGTACTGCTGCATATATGCACAATCTTCTGACACTTATGGTAACGCTTGCAAACACAAGGTCACTGCTTACCACTGCAGCTCATAACCCTAATGTTCCTTCTGAGGTAAAGATGCTCTTGACTGAAGGACAGATTGCTTAGAACGCACTTGTGCGTCAACAAAGTGTTTTTAGATCGCGTTAGAGCTCTCGTTTCTTATTCGTAAGAGACGGGAGCTTTTTTCTGTCTTGAATTGTCAAAAAGTGAAAATATTTTGAGTTTTCTCTTGCATTTAGTTAGCTATGGCTTACACTTTAAATAGTTAGAAGAGGTTAACTTGTTAAGGTTTTTATATAACAGGAGCTAGTTCCAACAATTTTGCTTTATCAGCCCGGAACCTTTCCCCTCTCCAAGGGTCCGGAATCCAGGCGCCGTCGGCTCCCTTTTAGTCGACGGCGCATTTTTAAGAAGGGAGCAAGTGCGGTATGGATTGTCTTACTTCTTTTGAGAATTCATCGCTTTTTGACGTTACTTCTCCCTATGTATATTCCGCTGATAAAAAGCTTGCTTCTACCGGAAGTGAAAGAGCTTATACGCCTGAACTTTGTCATGATTTTGCGACAACGTTTGTTCGCTGTGCCGCTGGTGTTATTGCTCACGTCAAGCCAGCTGCACTCTTTTCATTTGCGTCCCACAAGTCTTGCAGTTCTTGTACAAGCCTTATTTGCACCGATCCAACACTGAGGGCATTTCTCTGCAACGCTACGCACGAGCTTTCGTTGTTTGGGGTAACGCTCCTTGCCACCTCTGCTATTTCTGGTGGAAAGGTATCGTTCGTTGCGTATAGACCTGAGCTTGTTGAGGATATTCTCGCCAAACCAGAGCACTGTGAGTTCTTGGCTACGTTTGGCCATTCCACTGAGTCGGTGCAGGCGTTGATGAAGAGCATGCGCTCAAAAATCTTTGCCTTCCATGCAAGAAAAGCCGCGTTTCCGCACGAGATTGGACTGGTACTGGGCTATCCGCTTGCTGATGTTCAGGGCTTTATGAATGGACAGTCTGAGCTTTTTACTGGTGCTTGGAAAGTCTATGACAACACGGAAGAAACTCGCCTTCGTCTCGAGAGACTTAAAGATGCAGAAGACCAGTGTAAGCATCGTTTTTATCAAGGGGAATCTTTAGCTCAGATTCTCTCATCGTATGGCAATACCAAGAAATGTCAGGTTGCATAAGGGGTGTGCTTGGATTTCTTGTTGAGGTATTGAAAGTAATGTGTAGTTTTCCAGGGGGAACCTGGACACAGAAGGAGGAAATGTATGAGTAAAGTAGCAGTTGTGTATTGGTCCATGACGGGCAATACTGAGGCAATGGCAAAAGAGCTTGCAAGTGCTGCAGACACCGAGGCTATTGAGTCTTCTGAGTTCTCTGCAGGTATGTGCGATCAGTACGATGCATTTGCTTTTGGTTGCCCTGCTATGGGTGACGAGGAGCTTGATCCTGATTTTGAGGAGCTCTTCAACGATTGCGCTGGCAAGCTTGGTCAGAAGCCAACCGCTCTCTTTGGTTCTTACGACTGGGGAACCGGCGACTGGATGGAGACTTGGAAGCAGAATGCTGAAGCAGAGGGTGTCAACGTTGTTGAGACCTTTATCTGCAACCTTGAGCCAGATGACGATGCTCTTGAGGCTCTTCGTGGTCTTGGCGCAAAGCTTTCTGCTTAAGCTGCATTACGATTTTTGCTGTTGCTGTAAATTTTGCGAGAAAAACATCATTTTTTGAATAATCTATAGAATGGTGGGTAGTAAAACAGCAACAGAAGGGAAGTTTGTATGTCACCAATCAATATTATTGTTAT
The DNA here is from genome assembly GCA_015258765.1 of Atopobium sp. Classification (GTDB taxonomy): domain Bacteria; phylum Actinomycetota; class Coriobacteriia; order Coriobacteriales; family Atopobiaceae; genus Lancefieldella. The sequence goes on from JABZHQ010000025.1 coordinate 10,430, forward strand.
TCTTGCTGTTGTAGCGCTTTGCGGTTTTGCGGTTTATCGTGTTTACGGAATTGCTGCAGGTAAAAAAGGCTGCTGCTCTGATGAGGGAACAGGCGTTACTACCTGTAACACAGAGCAGGTTTCTGCTGCAGATGGTCCAGAAGACAAAGATGAATCTCATTACCCTTATGTTCAGACCTTTGAGATTGGTGGTATGACTTGCCAGAACTGCGTCAATCATGTGACTCGAGCTCTCGATAGTATTGAGGGAACATGGGCGCAGGTTACTCTAGCTGGTGGTCAGGCACGTATCCTCAGCAAAAATCCAATTGATGTCGATGCGTACCGAGCTGCCGTAGAGAAAGAAGGTTACCGTCTTCGTGCGTAAGCACAACAAGATCTTCTCGCAAGAAACAAACTTTGAAGAAATTTTGTAAAACTTGCGTAATAGCTGTGCAAAGTAGCGCTCTTTGGCTTGTTTAATCAGCCGAAGAGCGCTATCCTATTGCCCGTATGGCGTCAAGCTATGCACTGTATCTGTTGGCCCCCGAGAGCATGTAAGTTTCCGAGTAGAGAAGCCCACGTATTGGCACTCTGGCAGCAACCATGTTGACCGGGGCCCCGTTTTGGAAGGGGTCCACCTTTGAGTGAGATTCAGAACTCGTCCATCTTCTCTTTGGATGAAATTTCCGATGAGGAAATGAACAGCCTGATCGACGGCACTGTTACCGATTTTGATGAGGGAGATCTTGTCAACGGCACCGTCGTCAAGATTGAGCGCGATGAGGTCCTCGTAGACATTGGCTACAAGTCTGAGGGCGTTATTCCTGCTCGTGAGCTTTCTATTCGTAAAGACGTTAACCCTGCAGAGGTCATCTCCCTGGGTGAGGACGTCGAGGCTCTTGTTCTCCAGAAAGAGGACAAAGAGGGTCGTCTGGTTCTCTCCAAGAAGCGTGCTGAGTACGAGCGTGCTTGGAAGGCAGTTGAGGATAAGTTCAACGCTGGTGAGACCGTTGAGGGCGAGGTTATCGAGGTTGTTAAGGGCGGCCTGATTCTTGACATTGGCCTCCGTGGCTTCCTGCCTGCATCCCTTGTTGACCTCCGTCGTGTCAAGGATCTTGGTGCATTCATGGGCACTCGTATTGAGGCTCGTGTTATCGAGATGGATCGCAACCGCAACAACGTTGTTCTTTCTCGCCGTATTGTTCTTGAGGAGGCTCGTAAGGCAGAGCGTCAGGACATCCTGGGCAAGCTCCAGGTTGGCATGAAGCTCAAGGGTACTGTTTCCTCCATCGTTGAGTTTGGTGCATTTGTTGACCTTGGCGGTATTGACGGCCTGGTTCACATTTCCGAGCTTTCTTGGAACCACGTTAACCACCCATCTGAGGTTGTTAAGGTTGGCCAGGAGGTTGAGGTTCAGGTTCTCGACGTTGACCTTAACCGTGAGCGTATCTCCCTTGGTCTTAAGCAGACTTCCGAGGATCCATGGCGTGTACTTGTTTCCAAGTACCCAGTTGACGCTATCATCGAGGGCACTGTCACCAAGCTTGTTACCTTCGGTGCATTTGTTGACCTTGGCAACGGCGTTGAGGGCCTCGTCCACATCTCCGAGATGGCTAAGCAGCACGTCACCGCTCCATCTCAGGTCTGCAAGGTTGGCGACGTTGTACAGGTAAAGGTCATGGAGATTGATCTTGACCGTCGTCGCATCTCCCTGTCTATGAAGGCAGCTGCAGAGACCCTTGGCATTGACATTGAGGTCACTCCACTTCCAGAGGAGGAGCGTGCAGCAGCAGAGGCAGCAGCAGCTGAGGCTGAGGCTGATCTTGAGGCTCACCTTGTTGAGTCTGAGGCTAACGCACAGGCAACCGAAGAGGCTGCAGAGTAGAGCACTTTGCGCATCTAGAGATTTGTCAAGAGACGTCATCGAAAGATGGCGTCTCTTTTTATGTAAGTAACAAATATCTCCATTCCTTCAACAGGGTGTTAATGCGAAAATATAACGCTAAGTTTTTATTCTGAGGAGGAATACGCCTATGACATCAAAGATGCAGGGCCGCAGTTTTCTTGCTGTTATGTTTGCATTTTTGGCAGCTTTAATCTTTATGCCAAATATTGCATACGCTGCAAGTAACAATTCGTTCTATAACGGCACTACTACTAACGTGTCTCCATCTGTGAGTGCAGATGGCCTTATTGAGCGTTCTATTTACTTTACAGATGCTTCTGGTCAGACATCTAACTACGCTTATAAGGATAATGACACCACTCAGATGAACCGCTCCATTGTAGATATTGATAAGTATCAGAATCTGCAGGCAGTGGTAAAGATTACCAACATCTCTTCATCTCCAGTTTCTGTAAACGAGGTTATGCAGCTGCCACTTACTTACTATGTCAGCTCAAGCCCTAATCCTGATTTGCGTGCAACTGGATTTACCTTCTCATCAACTAATACAGCAACTGCAATTAATCTGAACATTAGTGGACTGAACGGTGGTTCTGGCTCTCAGCCTGCAGCTAATGCTTATGCTGCATACCAGGCAGCTGGTCAGGACAATGCTGAGATGCGTTCCATTTCCATTTCTGGTACCCTGGCTGCTGGTGAAACCATTACACTTACCGTTCCTTTGACGCTTACCAATGGTTCTACTCTTAATCTGTATGGCACCAACTATGTAGGTCTTACTCAATACCTGCTTGATCACAGAACCTCTTACGGAAACCCTCGTGTTTCAGTTAGGTTTGCAAGGCAGGTCTTGGAAGAGGGAACAAACAATTCCATTCTTAGCAGCAATAAGAAATATCTTGGCGTAATTATTAGGCCTGACGGTAGCTATTACGCTATCCCACAGGACGAGTGGAATTACATGCCAACTATTTCTGCAAGTGATATTCACGTTGACAATATCCTGTATGAAGATCGCCACAGCGCAACGGAGAACGATGCTCTGTATACCGGCGGTGCATACTATATTGATTTGACCAATATTAAGAATGCCATGAGGGATTATGGCTATTCAGTTCACACTGGAAATTCCAATAGGGGACTGTATCTAAACCTTCCTGGCTGGCAGCTTGCTGTTGATAATGACCTTACTGATGATGTGTATCAGGAGTATTCGTACACTTCTCTTTCTAGCGGCAACCTTGTCATCAATGCTTCTGAGAATTCAACTGACGAGCTTGATCTTAATAACGGCGTTATTTCTCCTCTTTATACAGAGCTCAGGCAGGTAGTTACGGCACACGACAGCACTATTACCGCTAACCAGGATTCTTGGTCCATTCTTGATAACCTTGATGCTATGGTTGATCACAGCGCTGGTCAGGTTACCCCTGCTGCTGGTTCTGCTGACGCTCGCGTTAAGGTTGTTGATCAGAGCGGTACAGTTGTACTTGATACAGCAACTATGGATGCAGCAACTGTTGCTCAGAAGGCAGAAGAGATTTCTAAGACTCCTGGTGCATACTCCGTTACGTATTACTATTACTTCAACGGTAATGCTGCAGCTGCAGGTAATGACTATGAGGCGGCAAAGACAGTTACCCTAACTGTTAAGTCTGATACTCCAGCTCCAACACCAATGCCAGCTCCAGAAGAGCCTTCCAATCCTGCTTCTCCAGTAAAAGAGAAGAAGACAAAGAAGAAGAAAGCGCAGCTTCCAAATACGGGTGAAGAGCTTATGGTAATGCCTCTTATGGTTATGGGTGTATCTGCTTTGACAGCCGCCGGACTTATGAAGCGTAAGCACTAAGACAGAGCGTTCTTCTCCTTACAGGTATTTGTATTGGCAGGTATCTCTTTGGTACCTGCCAATATTTTTATGAACATAGTGGACAACTGTCCAAAAATGCTTAGTCATTATTTATCTTTGTATATAGGTAAATCCTATATGAGTTGACAAAAAGTGCAGGTAAATAGATTTTGCTGTTATCGTCGCAATTTAATGTTTCATGTCTATTTCATCCTAGGTATATATAGGTAAATGCTGATAATTGTTATGTATAGTTAT
>JABZHQ010000098.1:0-3084 GCA_015258765.1 Atopobium sp.
ATAGCCTCTGATTTGTTCGAAGAGGAACCTGAAAGCTCAGCAAAGATGGCACCGCCTATGATGCAGGCGGTGCCTATTATTTTGAGAAGACCAAAAGGCTCGCCAAGAATAAGTGCCGAGAAAATAACTGCAGATAGTGGCTCAAGGTAGCCAAAGACTGCCACGCGCTGAACTGGAATCTTGGTAAGTTGTGGGAAATACAAAAATGATCCAAGGCCTGTGTTAAAGAGGCCGATGGTCAAAACGGCCAGCCAATTTACCGACGCTGGGTCTGCAGGCAGCTCAATGCCATGGAATACAACAGTAACCAGAGCAACAATGGCACAGCCAATGCCCAGCTGAATGCTGGTGCCTTCAATACCAGAAACACCTTTGAGCTGTCTGTTACAAATAACCATGACGGCATAAAGAACAGCAGAGAGAGCGCCTAGAAGAAGACCAACTGGCGAGAGGTTCAGTCCAACTCCATAGCCAATAATAAGGGCAGCTCCAATAACAACTACAAGAAATCCTAGTATCTTTTTAGCAGTGAGTTTCTCGCCAAATAAAAGGGGAGAGAGTGCCATTACAATGACGGGTCCGCAGTAATACTCAAGTGTTGCAATACCAACACCTACCAGGTGATACGCCTCAAAAAGGAAGGTCCACTGAAGACCCAAGGCAATGCCTGATCCAATGAGCGCCTGGAAGTCTTTGGGGTAGTTTTGAATGGTAAAAGCTTCTTTATGCACAAGTTTAACCACAAGCAAAAAGAGCGTGCCCAAAAGCATACGGAAGAAGACAATTTGGTAGCTAGGAAGATTGATAAAGCTTGCAACGATTCCGTTAGAACCGCAGATGATAAGCGCAATTAGGTAGAGCACGGTAGGTTTAAATGTGGCGTCTCTCATCGGCTACTCGCAAATTTCTGTATCCACTGACTGTGGAATTCTGTCGTTACAAATTACCTGGTAGAACAGTTTATCTTGCTCTCGTTGATCGGAGGTCTGACCAAGCATCCACATAGTTTTTGCAACCAGGGCTTCGGTAGTCATATCGTCTCCAGAGAGAACGCCGGGCATATCTTGATAGGTTCTACCGACCTCATATACACCCAGGTCAAGACCCTCTTCAGGAACTTGTGTAGTAATAACTACGGTGCGACCAGACGCAATCCAATCGGTGATAGCTTCCTCAAAAGAGCCGTCGTATGAGGGGATGCCGCCAATACCAAAGGTTTCAAGCACAATGGCGTCGTAGTCATTCTTCAGAAGGTAGAAGATAGATGGATTAAGCTCGGGGGTCAGTTTAAGCACAATGACGCGCGTATTGAGCGTTTCATAGGTGGTAAAGCCACCATCTACCTGCTCTTCATTTGGCGAACTACGAATAATCTTGTTGCCACGGATGTGGGCAAGCGGTGGATAATTCATGCTCGTAAATGCATTGAAGCTCAGTGTGCGCTGTTTATGAGCGCGGGTGCCGGCAATAACCTCGTTGCCAAAAACCACCACAACTCCGGCGCTTCTGTCGTCGAGTGCGTAGAGAACGGAGTGGTAGAGGTTGAGTTTGGCGTCAGTAAACGGATTTGCCATTGGCTGTTGAGAGCCTGTGAGCACAATGGGTTTCTCGCTATTTTGAATGAGGTAGGAGAGGGCAGCAGCGGTATATGCCATGGTATCGGTGCCGTGAAGGATAATAAAGCCGTCGTAGGCATCGTATGACTCAATAATGGCGTCTCTGATCTGGAGCCAGTTTTGAGGACGCATATTGGTGCTATCGATATTCATGACTTGTTTGAAATCAAATTCGCAGAGGTCATGAACAAGAGGGACGTTGGCTAAAAGCTCTTCTCCTGAAAGTGAGGGAGCCAAGCCCGATTCAGTGGAAACAGAAGCAATAGTTCCTCCTGTTGCCATCAGTAAAAGTTTCTTCACACGTCCCCCATGAACTCCAATTGTGCAGACTTTACAGAAAATCAGTCTGTATAGCGCTTTATTGTAACGGGATAGATGCTTTTCAAGGCGAGAAAAGCAAAGTCGGTGTATTCTTTTTTCGGTAAACGAATCTTTTAGCAAGGATTGTTGATGGCAGAAAACAACCTCTTTGGTTTTGGTAAGAAAAAGCGTCCAGCTCAAGTTCCACCTACTGTCTCTCGTAATGGGGAGTCTTCTACTTCTCCACGTGCGGTACGAGGTCGTCACGCAGCTGTTGGAAGCCGCGCTCAGGCGCAGCGTAGGATGACGCAAGATCGCCCAACAAATCCCGTTAACCATGCCCGTGCAGATGCCGCCCGTGCACGTGGTCGAGCAAGAACTGCTTACGGCAATCACTATGGCACGCTCAACCCCAGAGATGAAGCTCAGGCAGCATATGCGGCTAGAAGACGTCGTTCTTCTCGCATGAGACTGGGTCGTGTGGCGCTGGCGGTATTGCTTGCAGCCATCATCTTGTGGGTAGTGTTTACGCTGGTAAGTTCATGTAGCCCAGGAGGCGCTTTTGCGCATGCTCAAGCGCTTGATCCTACCGTTACCCTGACTGGTTCCGTGAAGGTCGGATAGCCTTACGGGCTGCGACGCGTTTAGCATTTGTGGCTGGCGTGTAAGCTCTATTTTGGGCTCTTACTTGTAGAGACGCGTGAGAAGTCCAAATTCAAATCAACTGAACCGGTAATACCGTCAACTTGTCCTGTTGAAGTGTATTGCCATATCAAAAAGTTAAAGTTTACGTCTGGTTGATCAACGTATTGTGCCAGCCAAATAGGCTCGTCAAGCGAGACCAGGTCAAAGCGATTTAAATCAACTTTGTTGCCATACACAATGACGCGATATCCCGCTTCTTGAATGGTGGTGCAGAACGCGCGCGCAATAGCGTTAGTTTCTGCAGGGGAAAGGTTGTCGGCGCGACCGCTGTAATCGGGAGAAGGCTCCAGATCAAATGCAACAGGAAGAGCAAGCTTTGTAACTCCCGCTTCCCGTAGCTGCTGCAAAACAAAAGCAGCCTCCTCGCGAGCTTCTTCCACGTTAATAGCCTGTGAGAAGAAGTACACACCTACATCAAGACCAGCGCTTTGCGCACCCTTTAGGTTGGTCTCAAACAGCTCAT
>JABZHQ010000026.1:0-14376 GCA_015258765.1 Atopobium sp.
CGTTCCACTCAGAAGATATTGGCCGCGGCTTTAAGCAGCTGACCAGCGAGGGATACGCATGGGTTCTGGCAACGTGGCAAATCCAAGTTGACCGTCTTCCTCAATTTGGCGAGAAGATCTGCGTAGGTACCTGGTCATATCAGATGAAGGGTCTTCAAGCATCTAGGTCGTTTGTTATTAATGATGCAGACGGTGCGACCATCGTAAAAGCGGATTCTACCTGGTATTTGATGGATATCAATGAAGGCAAGGCGGCTCGTGTTCCAGAAAGCGAGAGCGTCTACATTACCGGCGAGCCTCGCGTAGATTTGCCGCCAACTCCTCGCAAAATTGCACTTGAGGGAAACGCCGTTGATGGTCCAGCCATTCTTGTTTCTCAGCAGCACCTGGATACAAACAAGCACGTCAACAATGCTCAGTACGTGCTCATGGCTGTCGACACGCTTGTGGCCCTTGGCTATTCTCACAAGCTGCGCCGCATTGTGGTTCAGTACAGAAGTCAGGCACGCTTGGGCGACACCATTACTCCCCAGGTATACACCGATGAGACGGGTTTCTCGGTAGTGCTCAAAGATGCCGAGAGTTCCACCGTCTTTGCAACAGTCAGGCTGGAGGGGTAACATGGCCGAGGCCAAAACAGTCAATGTAGCTGCAGCTATCTTCTACAAAGACAACAAAATTCTTGCCGCTTGTAGAGCTGATGCGGATAATGCTGGCTTCTGGGAGTTTCCTGGCGGAAAGGTTGAAGCTGGAGAGACCTCCGAGCAGGCCCTGCGTCGAGAAATTCAGGAAGAGCTGCACTGTAGTGTGCAAGCGGCATTCTTCTATGACACGGTAACTTACTCCTACCCTACCTTTGACCTGCATATGGATTGTTTTGTCTGCACACTTGGCGAGTCTGAGGAGCCTGTTGCAGATCCTGAGGTTCACTCAGAGCTTCGTTGGCTTGCTCAAAACGAGCTGTTTGACGTGCAGTGGCTTCCTGCGGACATCGAGCTTATCAGGCAGCTTGGCACGTTCTGGAACGATGTCTTTGCGTCGCAGCACCTGTAGGCTGTAGAGAGCGCAGGGCGCGCGTGCCGCGGGCGCGAGCGCTACGGGTGTAGGCGAGCTGCAGCCGTGGACGAGCTGTCGTGTGCAGAATACTTTGCAGAGTATGTGGAGTGACTAAAAGAGGGGTTTCTCGCCATGAAATCCTTGGGCGACGACGGGTATCATCAAAGTGTAAGCGTTTGATTGAGGATTGATGGCAAAGAAAGACGACAACCAAGATACCAGGCACAACGGGCATGAATTTGGCGACGAGGGCCCTGATTTTGACCCAAACGATCCGTCGCAGATGCCTGATGGCTCTCCTTTTCCTGCGGGCTTGCTATTTTTTATAGTTATTATGATGCTCTCGGGATTGGGACGTTCTTGTGTTGCGGACACTCGCACGAGCACAAGCCCGCTTTTTGGGGACCCTTACAGCGCTTATACTGACAGCAACTGGTAATGTGTTTGGAAAAGACTTGCTATACATGCAACTAGCAGGTGTTTGTTCCATTTTGAACGGCATTTTGAAGGATTGAATATGAGCAAAGCAGATCGCATTTTTATTGATATGTGCTCCGACATTATTGAAAACGGCACTACCACTGAGGGCGAGAAGGTTCGTCCTACCTGGGAAGATGGCACTTCCGCATACACGATCAAGAAGTTTGGCGTCTGCAATCGCTACGATTTGCGTGAGGAGTTTCCTGCGCTAACGCTTCGCCGTACCGCTCTCAAGAGCGCCATGGACGAGGTTTTGTGGATTTATCAGAAGAAGTCCAACAACGTTAACGACCTCAACTCTCACATCTGGGATTCGTGGGCTGATGAGTCCGGCTCCATTGGCAAAGCTTACGGTTATCAGGTTGGACAGGTTTCTCACTATGCCGACGGCGATTATGACCAGATGGATCGCGTGCTCAAAGACCTCAAAGAGAATCCTTTTAGTCGTCGTATTATGACCAATCTGTACACCTTTGCCGACCTTTCCGAGATGAACCTCTACCCTTGCGCATTCAACGCAATCTATAACGTTACTCAGGAGCCAGGCAAAGACAAACCAACGCTTAACCTGCTGCTTGTTCAGCGTAGCCAGGACATTCTTGCTGCTAACAACTGGAATGTTTGCCAGTACGCCATCCTGTTGATGATGGTTGCGCAGGTTAGCGGCATGGAGGCCGGCGAGCTTGTTCACATGATTGCCGACGCTCACATTTATGATCGCCACGTTGACATTGTTAAAGAATTGATTTCTCGTCCTACCTTTGATGCACCAAAGGTGAGCCTGAACCCTAACATCACCAACTTCTACGACTTCACTACTGACGACCTCATTGTCGAGGATTATCAGCACGGTCCGCAGATCAAGAACATTCCGATTGCGGTTTAGGCGCAGTTGCTGCGGACGCGCCCGAGCAGATGCGGCTGGCGTTGTAGGCGCGCATGAGCAGATGCGGCTGGCGTTGTAGGCGCGCCCGAGCAGACGCTCAAGCTAAGATCATCATTTCATTTAAGACGATACTTGCCAGGAGAACCACATGAACGCAATTGTTTCTGTAACACGCGATTGGGGCATCGGATGCGACGGAGATCTTCTCATCCCCAACAAGGCCGACATGAAGTATTTTGTTGAGCACACGCGCGGTTGCACGGTTGTCATGGGCAGAAAGACGCTGGAGAGTTTCCCTGGTGGACCGCTTAAAGGTCGCCGCAACATTGTCATTTCTAGAAATGCCGATTACCAGGTCGAAGGCGTTGAGGTGGTGTCGTCGGCAGAGGAAGCGCTTCGTTTAGTTGCGGATGAAGCTCCCGAGAAGGTCTGGCTTATTGGCGGAGCTTCGATTTACCGTGCTCTTCTCGACAAGTGCTCTTACGCGTACGTAACAAAGCACGACACCGTGGTCAATGCGGATACGTACTTCCCCAACCTGGACGAAGATCCTGCGTGGGAAGTTTGTAACGAAGAAGATGGCGGCGTGACTCCAGAAGGCATCGCTTTCAAGTTTGTTACCTACAAGCACGTTTAGCTGACATCTTGATTAGTCATATAAGTTTTGTGATGATTGATTAGACTGTTTCATTTGAACTTTAATTTGCTCTGTTATCAAGCCCTCTTTTACCTGCAGGTATGAGAGGGCTTGTCTTGTTTTGACAGAAAAGAAACGGAAGTCTGTCAAGCTGCTGACAGGTTGCTGAAAAGTCCTGCTGTTATATTCGTTACTCATTTTAAGGAGGAACGAATGGATATTATTTTCTCGCATGAAACTGCACTACAAATCTGTGCACAACTTAAGATACGCGGAAATGAAGATGTTTTGTTGCAACGGACAACAAGGGATTTGCGCGCGACGTATTCAGCGTGTTCGACCGAGATATACGATGAAAAGCTTTGTTTTCTAAGGAAAGCATACGGCATTGTCTTAGGAAAAACTACTCATGAACTATTAAGAAACAATTCGAGAACAAGATTTTGCGATGAACGAATATCTCACCAGTTTAAATGCCTTTTGCCGACAGGATCCCTTATTGATTTGGGTCAAAATATCTATTGTGTTGCGCCTCCCCTAGCAGTTTGCTTGCTTTCAAGGAATAAAAGCTCTCTTCATCAAATTGTTCTTGCTAATCTGCTGATGTCTAGTTATGGACATCTCCCAAACGGTGACCTCTGTGAATTTGATACGCCGTTATTGACTACAGACGAGCTCATATCTCTATTGAATGCGCTTGAACCTTATTCTCCTGGATTGCATGTCACACAAAAGAATATGCGCTTTTTCTTTTCTGATGCAGCCTCTCCCATGGAGGTCAAAATGGCAATTAGATCTGCCATGCCATATTGTGAAGGTGGTTTCAATCAAACGCCGATTGCGTTGAACAAATTGTATGTAATAAAAGACCAGATAAATCCGGAGGTTCAACCTAAGGAACGAAGGTTGGATTTACTTTTTGGCAAGATGTCCAAATCAAATTTATCTGGATTGAATTTAGTAGCTATTGAATATAACGGTGCATATCACGATGACTTCTATCAGCAAAGGAAAGACAATCAAAGAACAAATGAGCTGAATTCGGTGAGTATTAAGGAGTACTTTGTGAATGCGGATATCTACAGAAACCAGCTCGCAATGCAAAATATGTTTCTAAGCATTAAAAAGGACTTGGGAGATAGCAATCTGTACCGGATTAGGCGGACGTTACGTCAGTATTCTCATGAGCAATTCATTTTGGTGAATAAACTTGATTCGATATACAGATTTATGAATGAAATGATATATAAAGTTTAACTATCCCTGAATTGCCTTATGTGACAACACAGCAAAGTTAGATAATCTGCAAAATTCGATGCGAATAGCACACCAAATGAAGATATTCTGCATCAAGCACTCATTTTTGAAGCAATGTATAGCCTTTTTTGACAGATTATGTGACATAGGTGTGTTTTGTGATTCTGGGGTCACGGTTTCAATCAAACAGCTCATTGGCTGATCAGACAACGAATTTTGTTAGCTAGAAAAAGAGCCGGTTACCTGGGTTTTAGGTAACCGGCTCTAGTTTTGTGCTTTACGCGCTACGAGTCGGAAGCGGTGGACGCGCTACGTGCGAGGATTAGTCTTCGTAGAAGCCTGGCTCGCGACCGTAGTAAGCATCCAGGTAGAGCTCGCGGAGCTCGGAGACAAGTGGGTAGCGTGGGTTTGCGCCAGTGCACTGGTCATCGAATGCCTGCTCAGACATCTCGTCAAGGGTATCGAGGAAGTACTTCTCATCTACGCCGTAGTCCTTGATGGTCTCCTTGACGCCGATGTATGCCTTGAGCTCCTCAATCTTCTTGACGAAGTTCTCAAAGACCTCACGATCATCCTTGCCGGTAACGCCGCAGAAACGACCTGCCTCAGCGTAACGTGCGAGGGTGTGTGGGTGATCGTACTGTGGGAAGGTTCCCATCTTTGTTGGACGCTCAGCTGCGTTGTAGCGCATTACGCGAGTAAGGACGATTGCGTTTGCCCAACCATGTGGAATATGGTGGAAAGCGCCCAGCTTGTGAGCCATAGAGTGGTTGATACCAAGGAACGCATTAGCAAATGCAAGTCCACCCAGGCAGGATGCGTTTGCCATGTGATCGCGTGCTTCGACATCGTTTGGATTATCGTAAGCGCGTGGCAGGTACTCAAAGACCAGCTTCATACCGCGAAGAGCCATGCCATCTGTGTAGTCAGATGCCATCATGGAGACAAATGCTTCGAGACAGTGAGTAAGGACGTCGATACCAGAAGCAGAGGTCAGGCCCTTAGGCTGGCTCATCATGTTGTCGGTATCAACGATTGCCATGTTAGGCAGCAGCTCGTAGTCTGCAAGTGGGTACTTAACACCGTTGTCAGCATCAGTGATGATGGCAAATGGAGTTACCTCGGAGCCGGTACCAGAAGAAGTTGGGATAGCAACGAAGAATGCCTTGTTGCCCATCTTAGGATAGTTGTAGACACGCTTGCGGATATCCATGAAGTCCGCCGCCATGTCCTCAAACTTCTCCTCCGGATTCTCGTACATGGACCACATAATCTTACCTGCGTCCATAGCAGAACCGCCGCCGATTGCGATGATGCAGTCTGGCTCGAAGGAGCGAATGCGAGCTACGCCCTCAAGTGCGCACTGAAGAGTTGGATCTGGAGCAACATCCCAGAATGAAGAGTGGACGATGCCCAGGGAATCCAGGGTTTCCTCGATGGTCTTGGTGAAACCACTCTTGTAAAGGAACTGGTCTGTGACAATGAAGACGCGCTTCTTGTTATAGACCTCTTTGAGCTCACGGAGAGCAAGAGGCATGCAGCCCCTCTTGAAGTAGACCTTCTCAGGTACACGAAGCCAAAGCATATTCTCTTGCCTCTCTGCAACAGACTTGTAGTTAAGCAGGTGCTGTGGGCCAACGTTACCGGAAACGGAGTTGCCGCCCCAGGTGCCGCAGCCAAGGGTTAGGGATGGAGCCATCTTGAAGTTGTAAATGTCTCCAATGCCGCCCTGAGAGGAAGGGGTATTGATCAGAATACGGCAGGTCTTCATTGCTGCCTGGTGCTTAGCAATCTTCTCTTTCTCGTTAATGTCGACGTAAAGAGAGCTGGTGTGACCATAGCCACCGTCAGCAACAAGGCGCTCTGCCTTAGCAATTGCCTCGTCAAAAGTCTTTGCACGATACATGCCAAGAACTGGAGAAAGTTTCTCGTGAGCCATCTCTTCAGAAGGCTCAACAGAGGTTACCTCACCAATAAGAATCTTGGTCTTCTCTGGGACCTCGACACCGGCAGTCTTAGCGATAAAGTGAGCGGACTTACCAACGATACCTGCATTAACAGCTCCGTTAATAATGACAGTCTTGCGGACTGCATCGAGTTCCTTACCCTGGAGGAAGTAGCAACCGCGGTCTGCAAACTCCTTCTTGACCTGGTCATAAACGCTGTCGAGAACGGTAACGGACTGCTCGGAAGCGCAGATCATACCGTTATCGAAGGTCTTGGAGTGAATGATGGAGCTAACTGCAAGCTTGATGTCTGCAGTGTCGTCAATGATAACAGGGGTATTACCAGGACCAACACCCAAAGCAGGCTTACCAGAAGAGTAAGCTGCGTTAACCATACCTGGGCCACCGGTTGCCAGAATGATGTCAGCGTTGCTCATGACTGCTGCAGTCATATCAATGGTAGGAGCTGGTACCCAGTCGATAATACCCTTGGGGCAGCCGGCCTTCTCGGCAGCATCGCGAACAATGCGAGCTGCGGCAATAGTGCAGTCTTTAGCGCGTGGATGCGGGGAAATAATAATGGCGTTTCTTGTCTTCAGAGCAAGAAGTGTCTTAAAGATTGCGGTAGAAGTAGGGTTAGTGGTTGGAATAACTGCAGCTACGATACCCATTGGCTCGGCTACAACTCGATAACCTGCAGCTGGATCATCCTCTACAACACCACAAGTCTTCATGTCCTTGTACTTGTTGTAAATATACTCTGCTGCGTAATGGTTCTTGATAACCTTGTCTTCCATTACACCCATGCCAGTTTCTTCAACTGCCATGCGAGCAAGAGGGATACGATTTTTCTCGGCCGCAAGAGCAGCTTCATAGAAAATCTTATCGACCTGCTCCTGAGTGAATGTTGCAAACTCTGTCTGTGCCTCACGCATCTCTTCGAGGCGCTTGAGCAAAGTATCAACATCCTCAATTTGAGTAGCCTTCTTTGCCATAAAATCCCCTTCTATTTAGGAACATTAGTTCAAATTATACCAAGGTATGCTAATCAAATGCTTACCGTTAACCGACTCTCTCAAAATTTATAATCTGCGTTCTGGCGTCTTCATCAGTTGCTGTAAATCTATGCCATTCACCTGGCGATTCTTTCCACATGTAATCCACGTACGGACCAAATCCACCCACCAGCTGCGATGTTGCGCGCGCAAAGCTCGGGTCCGTCTTGAGACCCGGATAGCGCACCGCCTCGACGCGCGGATGGCACGCCAGGTACGCGGCAACCACCTGCGCCGCGTCGCTCGCCGCGTGGCGAGAAACCCGTGCACTCGCCTGCTCTTCCGCTCCCGTGGCAGAAACCGTCACGTCCTCTGCAGGGCACGCCTTGGCTTCAACCGCCTCTGCTACCCACGGTATGCAGCACTTCCGCATGCACACGACAACATATCCCGGCACCCGATCGTCCTCGGCCACTGCAAGCTCTGCTCCCAGACGGCACGCGGGACTGAACTCGGCTCCAATCGTACGCACGTCTGCCACAAGCAGCTCCCCTGCTGCGGCTCTGCCTTTGATGTCGCACACCTCAACGGGCACGCCAGCAAGCGGCTCCACGACGCTTGCTCCGCCTGGAACCAGTGTGGCGAGAAGTTCGTCTACATAGGAAACAGGGACAAGCCGCGCACGGCCTGCCCCTGTCATTTTTACGTATTCAGCTACAACGTCGGTTGCGGTTTGTGTGACGCCGTCGGTTGCGGTTTGCGTGACGCTGTCGGTTGCGGTTTGCGTGACGCTGTCGGTTGCGGTTTGCGTGACGCCGTCAATTGCGCCGACACTCTTCGTGCCACCTGCGCCATCCTGCGCGGCACCGCCCGTAACCTGCACTTTGTCTGAAACCTTATTAACCAACGCGCTCAGCATTCTCTTTGACAACCTGAGCAATAAACTCGTCAAGCTCTGCAACGTGAGTCTCGTTGGAGCGGTCGCGAACAGAAATGTTTCCTGCCTCAACCTCCTGCTCACCAAGGATGAGCATATAAGGAACGCGATCAAGGGAGCGAGCCTCACGAATCTTATAGCCGATCTTCTCGTCACGGTCGTCCACCTTAACGCGAATACCAGCGGCTGCAAGCTTATCGGCAACCTCATGAGCATAAGGGCGAGACTTCTCGGAGACAGGAAGGACCTTGACCTGGCATGGGCTCAACCAGACAGGGAACTTGCCTTCGTAGTTCTCGGTCAGAATACCAATGAAGCGCTCAAAAGAACCAAAGCCAGCGCGGTGAATCATGATTGGCTGCTTCTTGGTACCGTCGGAGTCAATGTACTCAAGCTGGAAGTTGTGAGGCAGCTGGAAGTCAAGCTGGATGGTACCGCACTGCCAAGAACGGCCAAGGCAGTCGGTCAGATGGAAGTCAATCTTAGGACCGTAGAAAGCGCCATCACCCTCGTTGACAACGTAGTCAATGCCCATAGACTCAAGTGCGTCGCGAAGGCCCTGCTCAGCGCGCTCCCAATCCTCATCAGAACCCATGGAATCCTCTGGGCGTGTAGAAAGCTCAACGCGGTATGGGAAGCCAAACTGTGCATAGTAAGCGGTAATGAGGTGAGATGCATCCGTGACCTGCTCAGTAATCTGATCAGGGCGGATAAAGAGGTGTGCATCGTCCTGAGTAAACTCACGAACACGGAACAGACCGTGCAGGGCGCCCTTCATCTCGTAACGATGATCAAGACCAGCCTCAGCCAGCTTCATAGGAAGATCCCTATAAGAGCGTGGCTTAGACTTATAAATTAAGCAAGCACCAGGGCAGTTCATAGGCTTAATGGCAAAGTCCTCTTCATCTACCGTGGTGGTGTACATATTCTCTTTGTAGTGATCCCAGTGACCAGAAGTCTCCCAAAGGGAACGCGAGAGGATCAGTGGAGTCTGAACCTCCTGATAACCAAAGCGAGCCTGCATCTCATGCCAGTAATCGGTCAGAGCGTTGCGCAGAGCCATACCGTTTGGAAGCCAGAATGGGGATCCTGGACCAAAGTCGGACATCATGAAGAGCTCCATCTCGCGACCAATCTTCCTGTGGTCGCGCTTCTCGGCCTCTTCAATCATCTTGAGGTACTGAGCAAGTTCATCTTTGGAACCAAACGCAACACCATAAATTCTGGTGAGCATCTTGTTGTTCTTATCGGCCTTCCAATACGCACCAGAGATGCTGGTCAGCTTAAAAGCCCTAACACCCTTGGTGTAGAGCATATGAGGACCAACGCACATGTCAACATATTCACCCTGCTTGTAGAAGGTGATGTGCGTATCAGGAGCAAGATCGCCAATGTGCTCAACCTTGTAAGACTCGCCGCGCTCCTTCATGTAGGCAATAGCCTCATCGCGAGGAAGCTCAAACGTCTCAATCTTGAGGTTCTCTTTGACGATCTTCTTCATCTCATCTTCGATAGCTGGGAAATCGTCCTCGTTAACCTTGGTGTCTCCAAGATCAACGTCATAGTAGAAACCATTTTCGGTTGCTGGACCATAGGCAAACTGTGCGTGTGGGTACAGACGCTTCAAAGCCTGAGCAAGCAGGTGAGCTGCATCGTGGCGAATAACTTCAAGCTCTTCAGCTGCATCGTTAATCTCGCCAACGTGGCCGTCGTTATATAAAACCTTCATGTAAAACCCCTCAGAGGTAGCTACTCATAGAAACAGGCACGGCGCCTACTCTGCTCACACGGGAGCTTAGGAGCAGACGCCTACATAGTCTCTGTTGTAAAACACCAGATTGCCATCATAAAGAACAAAACCAAACGTTATTGAATGCGAGTACGGCAGTAAGGGCAAACCTTCCAGTCTGCGTTCAGGGGACGATGGCATGTTGGGCAAACGTTTCTAACCTGCGTATTGCAGATTGGGCACACGATAAAATCGCGGTCAATTGGAGCGGAGCACTTAGGGCAGATGCCGTAGTGAGACAGCTGGTGCTCACGAAGGGCAATATCAAGGTCCTGCTCCTCGCGGTCAATGAGGTAGCTGCTTGGACGCAAAATAACGTATGCAAGCAGACCAACAACAGGAACAACAGAAATGACTGCCCACATCCACCAAGGTTCTGCGCCACGACGCTGAGCATCGCGAATAACGTAGATGATGGAAAGGATATAAAGCATTACGACGCAAATAACCATGAGGTAAATAACCATACGTACCTCAGGTGTAATAATCTGATCAAGAATCTCCTGCATCTGACAGCCCCTTCTGCTGGCTTTTTGTTCTCTCCTAAATCGTACGACAAACCGCCTCAAAAATGAGCGTAATGTCGCAGATAAATTTATTTTACCAAAGCATCACTAAATTGTGCAGCAACCTCGCCAGCAAGTGAAATTGTTCCACATGCTATAAAGCCCTTCTCGCGCAAGGCGTCCACTGCTTCGGGAACGCTTCTGTAGACAGCTACCACGTTAGCGCCGCAGGCTTTGTACAGCTCAGCAAGCTCATCTGCATCCATGGCGCGATCGTTATCTGTCTGGGTTACCGCTACCTCAGGGAACTCTTTGACGAGAAGCTCTGCGATGCCCTTAACATCTTTATCTGCAAACACCGCAGTCAAAAGCATAGGACGGTTGGTAACTTCTGGCTCAATTGAGCGGATAGCAGTCAAGAATGTCTCAATTGACTGAGGGTTATGAGCAGCGTCGATAAGCACTAAAGGCTTAGGCTGAAGCAACTGGAACCTACCAGGTGTAGGACACCTGGTTGTGGAGAAAAACGCTTTCTCTACATCAAGTGGACGACCAAGAAAATCCTCAGCTAAACAGGTTGCCAGGGCAATATTTGCAGCCTGGTAGCTTGGTTTAAGTGCTGCAAGATCTTCGTAGGTTGCACGAGGCGTGACAACCGTAAGCTCAAGCGGAAAACCGATGCTCTTAGGCTTTTTAGTAATGAAGAAGTGTGCGTGAGGCAGCTCTGGATGGTCAGACGACTGACCAGCAGAAACCTCTCCCTCAACGTCTTCTGACTTGTCAGCTACAAGAAGGGTTGGGACAACGTCTGCAGAAGCCGCCTGGGACAAGAATACGTCCTGGACACTCTGAGGAGTTGTCGTTCCCACACCAAGCACACAGGTGCGACCCGGTTTGATGATGGCGGCCTTCTCGCCAGCAATAGCCTCAAGGGTATCGCCTAGGATGCGCGTGTGGTCCAGGCCGACGCCCGTGATAGCCACTGAGGTGATGTTTTGAGCAGCACTTGTTGCGTCCCACCTACCGCCCATACCGCACTCAAGCACACAGACGTCAATCTCTGCCTCGGCAAAGACCACTAGAGCTGCAACGGTAAGCAGGTCAAACTCGGTGATGTCATAAGGGCGCTCGCCCAAGGCGGCTCGCTGAGCATTGACGCGCTCCCCTGCTACTTGAGCAGCTGAAACGCCGTGAGCAAAAGCCGCCTCAGAGACGGGTGTGCCGTTGATCTCCATGCGCTCGGTATAGCTGATAAGCTCGGGAGACGTATACAGAGCGGTCTTGAGACCCTCTCCTTTAAGCAGGGCTGCCGTATATCTGGAGGTAGACGTTTTGCCGTTAGTGCCCGCAATCTGAACACTTTTGAAGCAAAGGTCTGGGTTGCCCAGCTCTTTGAACATGTCCTCCACGCTCTCCAGCAAAGGCTGGATACCAAACTTCTTTGTATCGTGAAGCACCTTTAAAGACTGCTCGTAGCTCAGCTCAGGTACAGAAAAAGGAACAGAATAACTCATTGCGTACATACCTCTTATAGACCAAGCAGACGCATAGCTTCTGCACGGGTTTTCTCGTTAGTCTTAAAAATGCCGCGAACCGCAGACGTGGTGGTCAAAGCGCCCGCAGCCCTAATGCCGCGCATGCTCATGCAGGTGTGCTCGGCTTCCATAACCACCAAAACGCCCAGAGGATCAAGCTCTTCTACCATGGCGTCTGCAATCTGGCCTGTAAGGCGCTCCTGTACCTGCAAACGGCGAGAATATCCGCTGACGCAGCGAGCAATCTTGGAAAGGCCGGTAATGCGGCCGTTCTGCGGGATATAGCAGACGTGTGCCTTGCCCACAAACGGCAAAATGTGATGCTCACAGGTAGATGAGAAAGGAATGTCGCGGACAATAACCATCTCTTTATTGCCCTCTTCATGGAACTGTTTACGCAGGTGAGCTGCAGGATCTTCCTGCATACCACCAAAGAGCTCCACGCAAGCACGAGCAACACGGTCTGGCGTATCAAGCAGACCTTCTCGCTCTGGATCCTCACCAATAGCAAGCAAAAACTCCTTGACCGCGGCTTTTACGCGCTCTTGGTCAAGCTCTTTATAGATATTTTCCGCTGCCATGAGGCAACCTACCTTTCACTCTTATGCAAGCATTCTTTGAGCTGCGGCAACAACATGACGTGCAAGAATTGCCGTTGTCACGCTACCTACACCGCCTGGAACAGGAGTATAAGCACTTACCAGGGGAGCTACCTGCTCTGTATTAACATCGCCAACAAGCTTTTGAGTTGCTTCATCCCAGTTAATACCTACATCAACGATGGTCTGACCAGCTCTTACGAAGTCAGCCCCAATAAGGTGCGCACGACCTGCAGCCACAACCACAACCTCTGCCTGCTTAAGCGTAGCAGCAAGGTCTTTGGTCTTGCTGTGGCACACCGTCACCGTAGCGTTTCTTGCACTTAAAAGCGCAGCTACCGGACGACCAATGACGTTTGAGCGACCAACAACTGCAACAGACGCTCCCTCAAGGGGTACTTGGTAAAAATCGAGAAGCGCAAGAACTGCCTCTGCGGTACAGGGTCCCAGTGCACCAGGAGTTCCACAAAGCGTTGCCAGCAGCATAGAATCGGTGGCGCAATCAACATCTTTTTCTGGTGATAGATACTGAAGCGCTTCATGCTCGTCAATTCCAGCAGGAAATGGACGCATAGGCAGACAACCATGCACCAATACATCAGCAGAAATCTGATCAAACGTAGCATTTACTTGCTCTTGTGTGGCGTCTTCTGGAAGCTCAATGGTCTCAACTTCAAAGCCTACCTTCTCTGCACGCGTATATGCCGCGCGCTCATACGTAAGGTCATCGCTTTTCTGTCCAATGCGAACAATAACTAGCTTAGGAGTTACGCCTTGTGCACGAAGTTCCTGAACCTGAGCAGCAAGTTCTTCAGTTATCGCCTTAGCAACAGGGGCGCCACGAAGCTCCTGTGACAGAATCTCTGAGCTCATGTTATGCCTCCTGTCTCAGCTGTGCACTCACCGCATCACTTACGGCGTCAGCTCGTGATACATAGGTGTCCAGAAGCTTATCTGCCTCATCAAGCAGCGTTTGAGCGTACACCGAATCATGCATAGAACGAGTATTTACAAACAGCGTATGAGAAGCCGCAATCAAAGCACCACGCGCAAGAGCAGCACCGCAACCCACATCAGATAGAAGCATACGGGAGCCCTTAATAAGCATCTCTTCCAGAAGCTCAATGGACTCGCACACTTTTCTCATAACCTTTAGTGGCGGCTGAGCTGCTTCTTTAAGGGCGCCCTCAACAATTTCTGCACGCTTTGGGTCATCTTTGGGCACGCTAAACGCACTTGAAACTAGCAAGAACTGACGAGAGTCCTCGTCCATCAACTCCATAAAGTCCTGACGGAGCGCGCTGGCTCGAGCAATATATTTTGCAAGATCATCTTCATGCTGAGCATAGGCAGGCTTTCCTTGTGCGTAGACACCGGCCATTGAAGCCAAGGATACTGCAAGCGCACCTACATAAGCGGCAGCACTACCGCCACCAGGAATAGGCTCTTTAGCAGCAAGGTGTTGCGCATAAGCATCTGCACTATAGGTTGTAAACGCTACTTCTTCAGGTGAAGAGGGATAAGACATTAGAAAAGACCCACAATTCTTCCATCATCAAGAACATCAATGTGCTCTGCAGCAGGAACCTTTGGAAGTCCTGGCATAGTCATAATAGAGCCAGTAAGGCAGACTACAAAGCCAGCGCCTGCAGAAACACGAACTTCTCGCACGGTAATCTTAAAGTTTTCTGGAGCACCCAATTTAGTCTGATCATCAGTAAATGAGTACTGCGTTTTTGCCATACAAATAGGA
>JABZHQ010000027.1:0-14140 GCA_015258765.1 Atopobium sp.
CTTAGTTATGAGCAATTCCGTAATGGTCAAGCATTGCATAGATCTTCTCGTCAACGCCCTCTGCAACCTCAGTAACGGGGAAACGAGCAGGACCAACAGGATATCCAGCAAGCTCAAGAGAGCGCTTAAGCGTCTGAGGTGTGCTTCCAAGGTGCAGGATGTCGCGGATTGGCTCAATCTCTGCCTGCAGGCGAGCTGCTTCCTCTGCATTTCCTGCCTCAAGAGCCTTCCAAAGGTCAACGACAACCTTAGTAATAAGGTTTGCGGTACCTGCAATAGTACCCTGAGCTCCAAGAGCGTGGGCCTCAGAGATCTTTCCGTCAGAGCCAACAAGTACGTCTACGTCGTGACCAGCGGCAGTGTCCAGATAATCCTTGAGGTTATCAATGTTGCCAGAACTGTCCTTAATACCCTTGATATTCTCAATGGTTACCAGCTGCTCAACGGCCTCTTTAGAGATGTTTTTGCCGGTTCCCTTAGGAATGTTGTACAGAAGGACAGGAATCTTTACGCTTGCAGCAACAGTCTTGAAGTACTCAACCAGCTGCTGATCAGAAATGCCCAGGAAGTAAGGGTTGATGACAGAAAGTGCGTCAGCACCAATGGCTTCCGCCTCGCGGCTCATGTAGAGAGCCTCTTTTGTCGAGCAAGCGCCGGTTCCTACGTAAACAGGAAGACGACCTGCGGTTTTCTCGATAATAAACTTGGAGAACTTGATCTTCTCGTCAGGATTACAAACGTGGAACTCACCGTTGGAGCCAAACGTGAAAATGCCGTCTGCGCCCTCGGAGATAAGCTTTTCCAGAAGCTGCTCAGCTGCTTCATAGTTGATGGACTGCTCTTCGTCGCGGTTAAACGGCGTGACCATAGGAACAATAACGCCCTTAAAAGTTGACATGCAAACTCCTCTATACGTATTTGGTGTTTACCTGGGGTTATTTGCCCTCGCGAATGGACGCGCCAAGAGCTCCACCGGGATGCCACTTAACGTACTGCTCTGGGTTAAGGCCGTACTCGTTTTGAAGCAGGATAGAGAGGCACTGGAGCTCCATAATCTCAGCCAAAATTGAGGCGCGTGGAGGCTTGTTCATGGAATCGCCCTCCTGCTCAACGCCTGCAATGAGAGCAACCTCTGCCTCGTTTGCCAGCCAAGAGTTTGGATTGCCAGTCAGCGCAATAATGTGCACGCCAACGTTCTTAAGGCAGGTTACCGTAGCCTTGAGCTCGCCCGTCTCGCCAGAGTTGGAAATAGCAATAACAACGTCGCCAGGACGAGTCTGACCAGCAGATCCGTGAACGCACTCGGTGCCATGAAGCTCATAGGTTGGAGTTCCGGTTGACGAGAAGAGCGATGCAGCATAACCAGAGACGTGACCTGGCTTACCAATACCGGTTACGTGCAGGCGGCCGCCCTTTGCCTCTGCGTCTAAAATAAGCTTTTTAGCTGCGGAGAGTGCGTCAAAATCAATGCTCTGTACGTACTGATGAAGGGACTTTCCCACAATGGAGAGAAACTCCTGAACCTGCTCTTTTTCAGTTGCCATTACAACTCCTTATCTGTCTGTGAGTCCAAGCTCAAAGACACTTACTGCACAATGAATTAACGCGTCTCTTTGACCTTATGCTGAGCCATAAGCTGCTCAATCTGCTTCTGAATTTCATCAAGCGTAGAGGCCATAAAAGGACGGTTGATGTCTACAAATTCAAATCCTGAAGGATGGCTTACCCAAGCGCCTTCAAAAAGTAGGCGAAGTGCTTTGCCCTGTCGGATGAGTTTGTAGCTTTTAATCTTGGTATAAGGAACGACAAGTGCTTTTCTCTTGTCGGATTTTGCAAAGATAAATACGTGTTTCTGACCAAAATCAATAACATGAATACCACTGGCAAAACGACTAAAACGCTTTCCCATGGCACGTGATGCAAACCACGTAATAGTGAGTCCTGCAATAACGCCAACAAGACTCAAAATATTGCCGCTTACATTGGCGTAAACCCAAAAGAAAAATGTCAGAGCAAGAGCAGCAAACGCCATAAGCAAGTACAGAATTCCCTGAACCATTAAACGAGTTCTATCTTCAAGAACTTCTAGAACTAACTGATCTTCAGGAAGCTCTGGAGCAGGCTTTTTGTCAACGCTAAGGCCAAACATATCGCCAAGCACTGACTCAGTAACACTTTTGTTGTTCTTCTCGTCTGCCATATTTTTCCTTGTTGTGAAGCTTTTAAAAGGGCGCCCGCGGGCTTTCCACGAGCGCCCTAAGAAACCGTAGAGCTGAGTAGGTGCTACAGAAATCTAGGCTTAGGCAAGACCAAAGAGTGAGCCGATGCCGTAGATGATAGAACCAACGATGTTGTAGTCAACATTAGGGAAGGATGCCTCTGCAATTCCCAGCTGAGCAAATGCAGGATAGAGAATCAGAGGACCAGCGGTCAGGAAGATACCAACCAGGAAGGAACCAAGAAGAGCACCGCGCCATCCGCCGTAAGCGTAACCACAAACACCACAAGTACCACCAGAGAAGAAGCAGATACCCGCTGCAGGAATCATGATGGTTGGGCTGTGGAATGCAACCATAAGTGCCATTGCTACAAGGCCACCAAGGAAGGAGCCAATGAAGCCGATGATGACAGCGTTTGGTGCAAATGGGAAGATTGCAGGACAGTCGACTGCAGGACGTGCATCTGGGATGAGCTTCTCGGAGATGCCGACAAATGCAGCGGTGATCTCAGCGATGAACTGACGGACGCCGTAAACAAGAACGGACATACCAGCAGCAAACTGAAGACCAGCAAGGAATGGCCAAATCCACCACACATCGTTACCAAAGTAGCTGGTGAATGGCTTGTTGTTTGCAAGGGTATCGCCAAAGTGACCGGTGACAAGACATGCAATAGTAACAACGTAGAACAGAACAATCATGAAGAGAGCAACGGAGAAGACAAAGTCCTTGAAGAGCTTGAAGAACTCTGGGAGCTCCTTAGCTTCCTTCTCGCCGTCCTCCTCGTTCTTCTTAGCAAAGAGCTTTCCAACGTAACCGGAGAATGCATAACCGATGCAGTTGAAGTGGCCGATTGCAATGGAATCTCCACCAACAAGCTTGTTGACGAATGGCTGGCACAACGAAGGCAGTGCAGCACCGCAGAAGCCGAGGATGACACCACCAAGAACAATGGTGACCCACATTGGGAGACCAAGAGCAATGAAGACCAGTGCGAGTACGCAGGAGAAGTACAGGAAGTGCTGACCAGTCAAGAAGACGGACTTGAATGGGGTAATCTTGGCAAACACAAGGTTCATGATGAAGCCAAGAACCATTACAAGAGCAACCTCGGTACCGTAGGTGTTCAGTGCAAGAGCAGTTGCGACCTCAACCTGGGTAACAACGCCCTTAACAGCGAATGCACGACTAAACATGTCGCTGAAAATGTTGACCTGAGCGGACATAGCGCTAGAACCAATGTTGAAGATCATGAAGCCAATAATGGTCTTCACAGTTCCGGAGAAGACGTCCACAGCGGACTTCTTCTGCAGCAAGAGGCCGACAAGAGCAATAATGCCCATAATGACGGCTGTGTCTCTAAGCTGCATGAGAATTGCATTGAGCATGCGTAATCCCTTTCAGCAAATAAACCGACGAACCTACTCAGATAAGTTCTCTCAATCAAGTGACAAGTACCTCTTGTCAAAGGTTTGGCGAGAGCTTCTCGCCGAAGGCAACCAGCGTTGCGTATGACGAGAAACTCCCGCCAAAAAGATACAAAGGGGAGCTTATGCGTTGTGCTCTGCGAGCCAGGCGGTGAGCTTTTCCTTCATCTCTGCCTTGTCGACAATGTTGGTGATGCCAACAGCGGAAGGAACGCGATCGTCAGCGTTGAGCTCATCAGTGAGGTCAGACATGGTAATAACAAGATCGCCATTGAAACCAATCAGGGAATCCAGATTACCGTGCTCAGTCTCAATTGGAAGATCATTCTCTTTGATGACCTGGTCAATCTTGATCTTGAGCATCATGGAAGAACCCATACCTGCACGGCAGCAAACCAGTGCGTGGAACTTCTTATCAGCCATTACAACCTACCTTCCTTTGTGTGGACAAGATCCACAACATCTTTTGGTGACTGAGCTTTTTCAAGCTGAGCAAAGAAATCAGGATCACTCAGCAATTCAACAAGAGACTGAAGGGCGCTAAGATGGCCTTCACTATCTTTTGCAGCAAGTGGGAAAAGGAACTTAACTGGATCGTTGTCTTTGCTACCAAACTCAACGGAATCCTTGAGTACGGTAATGCCTACTGCAGGCTCAAGTGCACCGGACTCAGGACGTGCGTGTGGAAGAGCAACGTGCTCGGTAATAACAATATAAGGGCCAAGTTCATTGACACCTTTAATGATGTCATCAACATAGCCCTCAGTTACTTTGTTGTTATCAACGAGTGGTTGCGCAGATTTTCTAATTACATCTTCCCAGTTAGAAGCTACAACATTGAGCTGCACCAGGTCTTCGGTAAGGAGATCACTTAACACAGCACCACCTTGCCTTTCTCTTAATGAGACACATTGGCTCAAAGCCGTCTCATAACAAGTCTTAATAACTTGATAATATGCCACGAAACGTTCTTAACTTCAATCAATTTTACTAAAACAGTAATCAAAGTTGTTCATATTTTTCCAGGGCATCTTTTGTCCAAGTAACTATATAAATGTTCATGTTTTTATGAACGTAATTGAAGCGCCTTCTATTATCCCATGTAAAGTTTATATGTTAAATTTTTTATAATCTAAAACATTCATATATATTCATACTATTATTTTCTGAAATATCTTGATATCCTTCTACTGATGTTCTATTTTATTGATGAATGAACACTCAAAGAAAAAATGTTGCTCATAAAGGGAGGGCATTTATGAAACGGAGTAAGGCTTACGTAGATTCACGTCGCGAGGCAATTACTGAGCTGCTAGAAAAAGAGGGACAAGCAAGTGTTTTAGAGCTTGCTGATCACTTTGAGGTCTCTTCTTTGACTATCAGACGTGACCTGGACTTTCTTGAGAAGCGCGGCATCCTGACTCGTCAGTATGGCATTGCTACCCTGCTTAATCCTTATGGTCGTCCTTCTGGCTCAAGGCAGATTCGCTCTAACAAAGCAATTGCCCGCGAGGCTGCTCGCTACGTTGAGGATGGCGATTGTATCTTCATCAACACCAGCTCCGTTGCTCTTGGGATGCTTGAGTGGATTGATGCTCACGACGTAACTGTTGTTACAAACAACGGCAAGGCACTGTTGCTTGAGGACATCCACGATCTTTCTATCATCCTTACTGGTGGTGACATCCGTCCTCCACGCGCTTCCATGACTGGTGATACCGCTCTTGAGTGCATCCAGCACATTACTGCTGCTAAATGCTTCTTGGGCTGCACGGGTTTCTCGGGAGAATTTGGTCTTACTTCTGCAACATCCCCTGAGCCAGCAATTAACGCTCAGATGCTCAAGCGCTCTAGAAAGCACTATGTTGTTGCTGATTCTTCTAAGCTGGGCACTACTTCCAACTTCCAGTTTGGTTCTGCAGAAGACATTGACCTGCTCATTACTGATACAGGTGCAACTGACGAGCAGATCAGTGAGCTCAAAGCTGCAGGCCTCAAGGATGTTGTCTGCGTCACTCCTTCTATTCTTCCTGCTAAGTAAGACTTGCGCTTCATCATTTATTAAGCGAACACAGAAGGCGACCTTTTACAGGTCGCCTTCTTACATCGCAAAATTTTTACGTGCAATTGTGTTTAATCGGATCCAGCTACATGCACCCGTCGAAGCTCAACAGGCCCATTTGTTAAGTAGCTTGCTGACCAAATAGCGATTAGCAGCGATTAGCTTTCCAAAGCCTCAAATGACTTAAAGCCTTCGCCGATTGCCTCGTGGACCTCTGAAACAAATACCAGTGCATCGGGGTCAGTCTCGGAAACGATAACTTTCAGCTGAACAACCTCCGTACGACCAAGAACGCA
Source organism: Atopobium sp. (assembly GCA_015258765.1). Taxonomy (GTDB): domain Bacteria; phylum Actinomycetota; class Coriobacteriia; order Coriobacteriales; family Atopobiaceae; genus Lancefieldella. The sequence goes on from JABZHQ010000027.1 coordinate 6,005, forward strand.
CATCAAAACAGGCTTGTGCGCACCACTCCACAGTCCGCGCGCCTGAAGCTCCGTACAGCCACGATTAAGGTTATAGAGAATCTCGTGGGCGATGGCATCGTGCTCAGAAGAAATAATATAAACGCAACGCTCGGACCTTGGTCCGTCGATGACAAAGTCGATCATTTTTCCTGTGACAAAGATTGCCAAGCTAGAATACAGACCGTTTTCTAGCGAGAAGACCGGAATAGCTGCAATAATGATGACAATATCAACAATGATGATTGCGGTACCTGATGGAATACCAAAGCGCTTGGAAACCGCCTGAGCAATGATGTCTGTACCACCGGTATTTCCACCCGCTCTAAATACAAGGCCAAGACCAAAACCACAGATAATACTGCCCCACAAAGCAGCAAGCATAAGATCATTGGCACCAAGAGCTGGTAAAAAAGGTGCAAATAAATCGACAAAAATGCTGGAAATTAAGAAGCCTACAACGCTCTTGAGCAAGTATTTTTTGTTGCCGCTTTTTGCAACAAAAGCCATCAAAATGATATTCATAGCGATTGTTTGCATACCAACAGGCAAATCAAATCCAAAAGGCAGTGCAACAGCTCTAATAATCGTTGCAAAACCAGTAATACCACCAGCCGCAAGTCCGTTAGGAACTTCAAATACATCAAGGCCAACTGCAAAAATTGCACAGCCAAGGACGATAAAGAACGAATCTTTAAAGGTCTTTTGCCAAGTAGATTTTTGCACACTAATCCTTTCCGCCAACAACCCAGCGATGGTACGCAATGATGAACTGATCAAGATCGCCGTCTGAAAGAACGGACTCTACGTTTCCTGTTTCTGCACCTGTTCTTAAGTCCTTAATGAGCTGATAAGGATAAAGAACATAACTCCTAATTTGATTGCCAAACGAGATTTCTCTCTTTGGACCACGAAGCTCATCCAGCTCAGCCTCGCGTTTCTCCTTTTCAATCTCATACAAACGACTACGCAAGATATTCATTGCTGCAGCTTTGTTCTGAAGTTGACTGCGTTCGTTTTGGCAGGTTACTACCGTTCCTGTTGGAATGTGTGTAATACGAACTGCCGAGTCTGTAGTGTTAACTCCCTGACCTCCTGGACCAGATGCATGGTAAACGTCAATACGCAGGTCATTAGGGTCAATGTCAACCTCAATGTCTTCAGGAAGAACAGGTAAAACCTCTACACCAGCAAATGACGTCTGCCTGCGTTTCTTATCATCAGTAGGAGAAATTCTTACCAGACGATGCACGCCCTGCTCTGCACGAAGCATGCCATAAGCATTTTTGCCACTTACCGTAAAGGTTGCGCGGTCAAGACCAATAACCTCTGCAACAGGAGCGTCATTGATATCAACTTTCCAACCACGGCGATCGCAATATTTGAGATACATGCGAAAAAGCATCTCGCACCAGTCTTGAGCCTCAAGACCGCCCTGACCAGGCTTAATAGTAACAATTGCATCACCATGATCAAGTTCATCAGTAAACCAGCTTGAAAGCTCAAGCTCCGACAAGTCTTTTTCAAGAGATGCCGCAAGCGCTTGAGATTCGTCGAGTGATGCTTGGTCTCCAAGCTCTGTTCCAAGCTCAAAAGCGGCCTCAGCATCACCGAGTTTCTCTTTAGCTCTATCAATACCAGCAACATCATCGCGAAGTGATGCTAGTTGAGTCATTATTTTTTGCGCAGCTTCAGCGTCGTCCCAAAAATTGGGACGAGCACTTTCTGCCTCAAGTTCTGAAATTTGCTGACGCTTCTCAGTGAGGTGAAGATATCCTTCTACCTCAGAGAGACGCTCCGCTAAAGCTTGGAGCGAAACAACCTCTGTATCAGCCATTCTTACCTATTTCGGCCGTGGCAGTTCTTAAACTTTTTGCCACTTCCACATGGGCAAGGGTCATTACGACCAACGTTGACGTAAGGATTTGGATCGTCAGACTTACGGTAGGTTGATACAGAAGACTGGCTGGCACCGGTTCCCTGTGGACTCTTTCCAATAGCTGCGGCATTCTTAAGCATGCTCTTGCCTTGCTTAAGTGCCTTTTGATCGCCGTCGGTCTCTTCTCCACCAGAATAGTGAGCATTTTGGAATGCCTCTGCCTCAGTATTCTGACGTGGACGATTAACCAACTCAAGGCGGAGAATAGTACGGAGGAAGTCCTCATACATGGTGTTTACCAGCAGCGTAAATGCCTCATATGCCTCGGTCTTGTACTCAACCAGAGGATCGCGCTGACCAAAACCACGAAGACCAATACCGGTCTTTAGGTAATCCATCTCCTGGAGGTATGCCATCCAACGAGTATCAATGACGCGAAGCATTACCTGAGCAGCAAGCTCACGCATAACTTCTTCGCCAAGCTTCTGGGTCTTCTCGTCAAAAGTCTTTTGGACAAATGCGGTGACATCCTCTTCAAGCTGCTCAAACTTGGTGTCCTCGGTAAACTCTGGAAGATCAGTCTTACCAGTAAGTTCAGTGAGCCACTTCTCAAGACCCTCAAGATCCCACTCGTCAGCATCTCCGTAACAGAACTCCTCGCAAATGCGCTGAGTAGTAGAAGCAGTGACTGTCTCTATGAGCTCCATAAGATCCTTGCCGTCAAGAATCTTGTTTCTCTCTGCGTAAATGACCTGACGCTGTTTGTTCATAACATCGTCGTAATCAAGGACGTTCTTACGCATTGCAAAATTGACTTCCTCAACCTTGCGCTGGGCTCCCTCGACAAGCTTGGTAACAATTTTTGCCTTAATTGGCATATCGTCAGGAAGCTCATAGCGCTGCATCATTGCTGCAACGCCATCCATGCGATCTCCACCAAAGCGGCGCATCAGATCGTCTTCAAGAGAGAGGTAGAACTGGGTCTGACCAGGGTCTCCCTGACGACCAGAACGACCACGAAGCTGATTGTCAATACGGCGGCTCTCATGACGCTCGGTACCAATAACACACAAACCACCTGCAGCAGTTACTGCTTCACGCTCAGTAGCGCAGATTTCCTTTGCTTCTTTGCGTGCAGCTTCTTTTTGCTCCTGAGTAGCCTCAGCTGGCTCAATTCCCTGGTTACGAAGGATATCTTCAGCCATGACATCTGGGTTGCCACCCAAAAGAATATCGGTACCACGACCTGCCATGTTGGTTGCAATAGTAACTGCACCCTCACGACCAGCCTGCGCAATAATCTGTGCCTCACGCTCATGGAACTTAGCGTTCAGAACGTTATGTTTAATGCCGCGTTTAGACAGAATACGAGAAATACGCTCGGAGTTGTCAATGGAAACGGTACCAACCAGTACTGGCTGACCATTCTGATGACGCTCTTCAACGTCTCTTACGACAGCTTCAAACTTAGCGTCAATAGTACGATAGACCAGGTCATCGAGGTCCTCACGCTTAACCGGACGGTTGGGTGGAATAACCTGAACAGGAACGTGATAAACCTCACGGAACTCTGCATCCTCGGTCATTGCAGTACCGGTCATACCGGAGAGCTTGTCGTACATGAGGAAGTAGTTCTGGAGGGTGATAGTTGCCAGAGTCTGGTTTTCTTCACGTACCTGAACATTCTCTTTTGCCTCAATTGCCTGGTGAAGACCTTCAGAATAACGACGGCCTTCCATAATACGACCGGTAAACTCATCAACAATCTTTACTTCGCCATCAATGACAACGTACTGCTGGTCACGATGGAACATATACTCAGCCTTCAGCGCCTGCTGAAGATGATTGACTAGCTGGCCAGTCTCATCGTTGTAGATATCGTCAATGTTGAGAGCGCGCTCGACCTTCTCGAGACCAATCTCTGTTGTTGCAATGGTATGCTTTGCCTCATCCATCTCAAAGTCAACATCTGGAGTTAATCCACGAACTGCCTTTGCAAAATCCTTATAGGTACCTGCGGATTTAGTGCCGGCACCAGAAATAATCAGAGGAGTACGAGCCTCATCGATAAGGATGGAGTCAACCTCGTCGACGATGGCGTAGTGGTGTCCACGCTGAACACGCATCTCTGGGCGAGTAACCATGTTGTCGCGCAGGTAGTCAAAGCCAAACTCTGAGTTTGTACCGTAGGTAATATCTGCCTCATATGCAGGCTTTTTAAGGCTCAGGCGCATGCCGTTCTGCAGAAGGCCAACACTGATGCCCAAGAACTTGTAGATGGTGCCCATCCACTCACTGTCTCGTTTAGCCAGGTAGTCATTGACCGTAACGATGTGAACGCCTTCGCCGCTCAGTGCGTTAAGGTAACCAGCAAGAGTGGAGACAAGCGTCTTACCTTCACCGGTCTTCATCTCTGCGATAGTGCCCTTATGCAGCGCGATACCACCGATGAGCTGGACATCAAAGTGACGCTGACCAATAGTTCTTACTGACGCCTCACGTACCGTCGCAAAAGCCTCTGGGAGAAGATCGTCTAGACTTTCACCTTCAGCATAGCGAGCCTTGAACTTCTCGGTCTGGGCTTGAAGCTCTTCATCGCTCATTTCCTGCATTGTTGGCTCAAGCGCATTGATCTTCTCGACAATACGCTGATATGCTTTGAGGTCCTTGTCAGCGCCAAAGGACAGAATCTTAGAGAGGAAATTAGGCATAGCTTTTTCCTTGACGTCGGGCATCTATCTTCGGTTGATAGACACAGTATTCAACTTATATATCATACCCCGTCTAACTGCTTGAATCACACTACATGGCGTCGTAAAATCCCAATTTCGTTATTTCTCCACCACTAGTTTCTATTGATTCTTTTCCCTTTTCTGCACCTGCAATCATCCTGAGCTGTTTAGACGGCATTTTTCTACGCTTCATAACGTATTTCTGCACGTACAAATCGTAGTAATGCTGCGCATCCTGCGCCCGGCCACACTTTCTGAGCGCCTGGATAAGTGCCATAAGCGTGTCTTCTCGCATATCATCAACAAGGTAGGCAAGCTCTGCAAAATGCACTGCAAGCGTATAGTGAGTAATCCTCAAGGCTGCCGCTGAAGCCGTCACCATAGTGTCTATGTATTGATCTCTCAAAGCAATGCGGATGGGGTCTGCAAACCTAAAGCACTCATCCTCGGGAAGATACAAATCACCTTGATAAAGCTCTTCTGCCTGTTTAGCCAGGTGCACTATGTCTTCATCACTGTTTGATGAAGCGACACTCTTTGCTAATCGCGTAAAAATATCAATATCTACGGTTACCTGCTGGGGATTAAAACCAAGTGTTCTTTCAATCCGAGATGCCTCCAAAGGCTCACAGCCTTTCTTGATTTCCTGCACCTCTTTGCGAATAACCCGAGTAGCTTGATACAGGCGCTCTTGCCAATGTGCCTGATCAGCCTCAGCCCAAATCTGCTGAGCAATTTGCGACCTAAAGCTCATGTGATTGTGGGCCAGCGCCAAATACACAAGCAGCGCCTTTGCCGAACGATAAGCAATTTTTCTTCCGGCAATCTCCTCCCCTTGAACCGACAAACTAAATCTGCCGAGAAGAGCGATGTACACCCCAGGATGAGCATTCTGTTTCTTCTCTACACGCGAGCTCTTAACCACAGAGTTTTCAGTCCGAGAATCCCCCGCTCCTTGTCTAAATGCCCTCCATTTTGTTACATCTCGCTTACCCTCATTTGAACGTAAATAATGCAGCCATTCTTCTGGCATTTCTCGTTCTAGACACTGCTGAAATTCAGACTCGTCAGACAAAAGTGCCCTCATAAGCCACATGGCATTTTCTGGAACTCCATACTCAACCGCATCCAGCCAAACGGGAGCATGTCCGTTTACGCTCTTAAAGAGAGCTTTGTATATTGTTCTACATGCAGCTTTTAGCGATGGATGGGTAATTGCCTCAAGGCTTTTCTCCGTAGGTTTAACGCCCAAGAAAAATCCCGCAATATCTTCAATAATCTTTCCGACTTGCACCACATATAGTGAATCCCATTCCCTACTTAGCAGCACCGCCCTTCTCGCCTGGAGCTGTGCTTTGGGATATGCTCTGCTTCTGAGGCTGAGAAGAGCTCCAATAAGAAGCGCGGGCACTTGAATCATACGATTACCCTGCAGTTCTGCTTGGCTAATGAGCTGCTCGGTATCGTATAAGTCTCCCACAGAAGAGCTTTTTTCAAAAAGGTAGCGAACGCATTTAAGTAGTCCTACAGACCCCTTTAAGCCTCCGACCTCACCTTCTTGTAAGAAGGAGAGCGCGCCAGAAGTGCGTGTATCAAATTCTTTTTGATATACACCCAGCAATGCGTAAAACAATTCCACGTCAACAGTTTGAATTGACGAGGTTATTGATGCAGCTTTCTCATACTGCTGCTCAAGAAGCAGTAGCTGAAGGGCATACTTAAAATTTCCTTGCACAGCTAAATCAATTGCGCGTTTATGTAGAGCAATTTTCTTCTCTAGTGGACCCAGCTCAAGGTCTTCCTTCAAGGGTGGCAGAGGCTTTTGCAAAATCAACTTCAGTAAAGTCATATATGCCGTTTGCTTAAGAAATCCGTTAAATGAAGTGAGATTTTTGAATGCCCTATCAGCATCTTTAGTATTCATCGGCCCCTTAGCAGTAGACAGCGAATCTACCATTCCCTTAGCAGCTTTTTTACTTGAGTTATCGAGCGTACAGTCAGAATGCGTGGCAGTAAGTGCGTTATCTACCAGCTCAATATATCCAGCGTCTACAAATTCCGCTGCATGAGAAAGAACAATTTCCCAGATAATCTCTTCTCTAACCAGCGAGCTTACAAATGCAGCCTTAGAGAAATCTTCTCTATCGATGAGCAGGGCTATAGCTTTCAGAACTAACTTTTCGTGCTTACTCGCTAGAGCCACAAGCTCCTGTTTATTAAAGTTCAACACATCAAATCTTGTAGCATGAATACACGAGAAACGTCTAGTTTCTACATGCACGCCAAAGAAAGGCGCATCTTGCTCTATCTTGGCCAAATACTCAAGATCAACTTGCCCGCATATACGGCTCAAATCATCAAATGAGCCAACACCGAGCAACATCATGCCCAGCCTGAGCCTAAGTTCCTCAATGCCAAGAGTGCTCCTGAGCATATACGATGCAACACAAGCCAGACTAGTTAGATACGTAATAGGAACGTCGGTATCACCACGCTCGCAGAACGTGACCGGCAAAGAATACACAAGCGTTGGAATACCGCGTGTCAATCTCATACTATTCAAAACGGATTGTTCTGAATTATCAATGCCAGGCATAAAGGAAAGAAGCTCATTCTTGCCCAGAACATATACGCTCGGAACTTCATCAATTAACTGGCGCGCTTCAGGAGATAAGGAAAATGCAACAAGACAGCCAGCCATACGAAGTCGTGCGATAGATTTAACCTGACGAGCAACAAAATACTCGTCAGACGGAGGAAAATCATCAATAAGAACTAACCTTTTAACCGCCTTTGATTTCTTAGCATTGCAGATAGAAGTACTTTTCTTAGTAAGAATCTGAGTTGCCTCTTTAGCCGACAGACTAGAAAGAGAAATCTCATACACAGTCCAGCCGTTTGACCGCGCATAATCCGCCAACTCACGCAAAAACATAGTCTTGCCCATGCAGGGCTCTGCACAAAGCGCGAGCGGCCTATTGGTCTTTTCCATTGTTCTGAGGAAGTGCTGCGGTGGAACTACCCTGCTATAGTCACCCATCACATGGCGAGAAGACCCGCCGAGCAGCGACTCTGTTCCAGCAGTTTCTCTGTTTTCTGACTTCATAAAACCTCTCCTTACTGTTCAAACACTCAAGCGCTACATGCGCTCTAACATTTCTTGTCTCAAAATTTGGTGTGCGATAAATAATCAAGCTAAATTTGTCAGAAAGTGAGAAGGTTTAGGTGAACGGTAGGTGAAATATGGTCAGATTCAAGACAGATTAGTGACAAAATGTATGCAGAAATGCACAAATGTTGAAATTAGATAACATCAAATAGTAAAAATTATCTTCCGTGAACGGTATTTAATTAAGAAAATTATGTAAATATTGTGATACACAATAAATATATAATACGTAATAAATATGTATTTTTAGTAAAAATTTTTATGCTATTTTCGAATATTTCTCACCAAAAAAAGAGGACCCCACAAACGTGAGATCCTCTCGACATAAAAATGCCCCT
>JABZHQ010000099.1:0-2921 GCA_015258765.1 Atopobium sp.
ACCTGCATATGAACTGCCTCCCATTTCTTATGTCCAAGAAATGGGAGGCAGTTCAGAATAGGCGGCCGTTTAATTTTACTTATGAGACAAAGTTACTCTGCTGAAGAAGTAGAGGAGCCTTCCTCATTGGTGCTCTCAACTACTGGTGCAAAGGTATTCTCGCGCTTGAGGATGTTCATGAACTCCTCGCCGGTAATAGTCTCTTTCTTCTGCAGGTAGTGAGCAATTTCATGCAGCTTAAAGCGGTTCTCTTTAAGCGTCTGGAGTGCACGCTGGTGACCCTCTTCAACAATGCGTCTAACTTCAGCGTCGATCTCTTCAGCGGTTGCCTCAGAGCAGGTGAGGGAAGAACCACCACCAAGATAGCGGCTTTGCTGCTGGCTGAGGGTAACCATGCCAAGTTTGTCAGACATGCCGTACTGCGTAACCATAGCGCGAGCAATTGCTGTTGCACGCTCAATATCGTTGGAAGCGCCATTGGTCATCTCGCCAAAGATAAGTTCTTCAGCTGCGCGTCCACCACAGAGAACAGCAATCTCATCCATTGCCTGGCTTTTGCTCATCAGATAACGCTCATCATCCTCAACCTGCATGGTAAAGCCAAGAGCTCCGCCAGTACGAGGAACAATGGTGATCTTGGTAACAGGAGCATCGTTTTTCTGGATGGCACCAACAATTGCATGGCCGGTCTCGTGATAAGCCACAACGTCCTTCTCGTGCTCAGAAAGAACAGTGTTCTTCTTCTTAGCGCCGGCAATAACAACGTCAACGGACTCAGCAAGGTCTTCAGTGGTAACACGACGACGACCAAAGCGAACAGCACGAAGAGCTGCCTCGTTGATGATGTTTGCAAGGTCTGCACCGGATGCGCCTGGTGTGGACTTAGCAATAATAGAGAGGTCAACGCCTGGCTCCATCTTTACATCATTGGCGTGAATCTGAAGAACTGCCTCACGACCCTTAAGGTCTGGAAGCTCAACAGGAATACGGCGGTCAAAACGGCCAGGACGCAGAAGTGCCTTGTCCAAGGTCTCAGGGCGGTTAGTTGCTGCAAGAACAACAATACCCTTGTGGTTATCAAAGCCGTCCATCTCAGAGAGCAGCTGGTTTAAGGTTTGCTCACGCTCATCGTTGGAGTTGAGAGAAGCATCACGGCGCTTACCAACCGCATCAATCTCGTCAATAAAGATGATGCAAGGAGCCTTTTCATTTGCTTGCTTGAAGAGGTCACGGACTTTTGCAGCACCGCGTCCAACAAACATCTCAACAAACTCAGAGCCAGCAATCTGGAAGAAAGGAACGCCAGCCTCACCAGCAACTGCCTTAGCAATGAGGGTCTTACCAGTACCTGGAGGGCCTACAAGCAAGGCACCACGAGGGCAGCGAGCACCAATCTCTTTGTACTTATCAGGAGTCTTAAGGAAGCTAACAATCTCTTGCATAGACTCTTTAGCCTCTTCTTGACCAGCTACGTCTTTAAACGTAATGCCTGTGTCTTCTCCCTTGATTTCTTTGGCGCTTGAGCGACCAAGATTGCCGCCAAGACCTCCAAAGCCGCCGCCAAAGTTCATGGAAGGACCATCGTCACCCATGGCGCGTTTAAGGGATCGGTTGATAAAGTAGCCAATGCCCAAGAAGATGACAAGAGGGATTCCATACTGAATAAGGGCATAGAGCAACATATTTGTAGAGTTGTCAGGAATAGAAGCCGAGAAATCAACTTTGTGGTCTCTAAGCGTCTGAACCAGTGTTGCATCATTAGGGAACTGTGTGGTCTCAAAGACCTTCTCGGAATCTCCAGAGCCAGTTGTGAACCTAATGTTTCTGTTGCCCGTATTAAGGTCTACCTTGGTAACTTCATTATTGTCAACCTTGTTAAGGAACTCACTGTACGAGACAGTTTGTACCTGTTGACGCAGAAGTCCTGGTAATAATGTGTTGCTAAGCAGGAGATATACAAAGATGGCTACTGCAATATAGAGTAGCATCGACATAGATCTACGGTGCTTGTTATCGTTATCTGCCATACACGTCCCTTTACCTGTTTGGCTCAAATGTGATATGAGCTCACTTAGATATTAGGTTTGTTGTACCCACTCTTCTTTTTTTATTTCTATCAAAATTTAAAATTTGGATTCCGCATAATTTGTTAAAAACGGTTTAAGCGTGTGTATTACTTAGTTCAATGAGTGCAAGACGTGGTAGTATTACTTACACAAGCTGTGATGAGGACAGTAGCTGGGTAGCGCAAATCTCAAGCGAGCGGAGTTGGTGGAAGTCCGCATTTGCGTCCGTGTGAACATCACCTCGGAGCTGCAGTTCAAACGTACAAGTATGTTTTGTACTAGTAGATGCTGCCGGAAATGGTCGCCGTGACAGGCCAGCCGAGTAAACGGACAAATCCGTCGCTGGGTGGTTACAACGAAGTGTATTGTGGCGCTTCGTCCCAGCTGTGAGGGACGGGCGCTTTATTTGTGCCCAGAAAGGTTGTGCTTGATGGCAAACGAGTACAAAAAGACCACCAACCTGCCAAACACAGGCTTTCCTATGCGCGCATCACTTGCGCAGAATGAGCCTCAGCGTTTGGCTGATTGGGACCAAAACAACGTCTATGAACTCCTGATGAAGAAGAATGAGGGACATGACAAGTTTGTCCTTCATGATGGACCTCCTTATGCAAACGGTCCAATTCACCTGGGTCACGCACAGAATAAGATTTCCAAGGACATCATCAACCGCTATAAGGCTATGCAGGGCTTCCAGACTCCTTATGTTCCTGGTTGGGACTGCCATGGTCAGCCAATCGAGCACAAGGTTGAGCAGATGCTTGGCACAGAGAAGTTCAATCAGCTGTCTACCGAGAAGATCCGTGAGCTCTGCCGCAAGATGGCAGTTGAGCAGGTAGATACCCAGCGTCAGGG
>JABZHQ010000028.1:0-13797 GCA_015258765.1 Atopobium sp.
TGGCAGGGTAGAACTAAGCCAAAACTCATGGTCAGAGATATTCTCTACAGAGACTTTACCGATGAAGACGACGGCCCCATTGAAGCAGATCTTCTTGGCAGCGCTGCTGACTTGCCCCTTGTGGTTACCAAGGAGACTACAGAGGCTGATGCGGCCTCCCAAGAACAGGTGCAACAGAAGCGCCGTGAGCTGGAGAGTCTTTCTTCTGAGGAGCTTACCCAGACCCTAGTCACGTCTATGATTGGTTCAAGAGAGCTTTTGCCTCTGCAAAAGAAAACACTAGAGGTTCTCTCTCAAGGAACGTCTTGTCTCTCTGTCATGGCAACAGGTAGAGGTAAATCGCTTATCTTCCAGGTTCATGCTGCTCGTGTTGCGTTGCTGCAACATAAAATGAGCGTGTTTGTCTATCCGCTGCGCGCCCTCATCAACGACCAGGTTCAAAGCATAAAAAACACCTTTGAGCCCCTGGGAATCTCTGTCGAGGTACTCAACGGAGAAACAGACCTTTCCAGCCGAGAAGACCTGTTTGCTCGCATGGTAAACAATGAGCTTGATATTGTGCTGACTACTCCAGAGTTCTTCTCGCTCCACGCTGATCAATTTGCCAAGGCGCAAAACATCTCATTTGTAGTGTTTGACGAGGCACATCATGTGGGCATGAATGCTTCTGAGGGCAGACTTGCGTATGCACACATGCCGCAGGTACTAAAGATGCTTGGGAGTCCGCAGATACTTGCCACAACAGCTACGGTTACCACGCAGGCAGCCCAGAATATCTGCGAGCTTCTCTCCATTGAAGCAGAGCATGTATACAAAGACAAAACGGCTCGTACTAACCTTGAACTCAGGGACCTTCGTGGTGCTAAGGATAGGGAATGTGCGCTGCTTTCTCTTGTGTCAGATGGCACAAAAACAGTTGTCTACGTCAATTCAAGGGAGCAAGCGCAGGCTTTGACGCGTATGCTACGCCATCGTATTCCAGAACTTGGTCATAAGATTGCGTTCTATCATGCGGGCCTAACATCTCAGATACGCAAGAACGTTGAGCGCGCTTTTAGGCGTGGAGACGTTTGTTGCATCATTGCTACCAGTGCATTTGGCGAAGGCGTCAATATCTCTGATATTCGCCAGGTTATTCTGTATCACCTACCGTTTGGTCGCGTTGCCTTCAATCAGATGAGCGGACGCGCAGGTAGAGACGGTAAGCCTTCTGTAATTCAGATGCTGTTTGATGCGCATGATATGCGCGTTAACGAGCGCATCCTTTCTTCTCATGCACCACAGCGAGAAGCCCTGGTAGCTGTTTACCGCGCGCTTACGGCACTGCAGCCAAAGCTTGGTGTTCAGACAGCTGATTCAGCACTCACTGATGAAGATATTGCGCAGATGGCGCTAGAAATTGACCCGCGATCTAAGGCTGACGAGCAAACCGTTCGTGTTGCACTTGACGTTTTTGCTGAGCTAGGGTTTATTAGCATTGAAGGATTTGATCAAACGCGAACAATCTCCGTCAATAGTCAAGCTTCGCACATGGACTTGCTGGAGTCTGCACGCTACGCTGAGGGGCTTAAAGCGCACGCTGAGTTTGAATCATTTGCTCAGTGGGTACTTTCTGCTTCACCAGATGAGCTGGCAGATGCTATAACAAAACCCATCGTTCCAGAAATTGGTTCAACGTTTGATGGGGGAAGGGAGTCCTCTGATGAGTGACGAGAGGACCACAAAAGAGGCCAAGGCGCCAGGCGCGGATAATTACCGTCTGCTTGAGGGAGCCGTGCGCACATATTTACCAGAGGAAGCCCAGGCAAAGGTTGCTGCCGCATATGCCTTTGCTGCTGACTACCATAGAGACCAGCGTCGCCGTTCCGGTGAACCCTATATCAACCACCCAGTTGAAGTGGCCCTTATTCTTGCGCACGATCTTCATATGGATGAAGACACCATCTGCGCTGCCCTCATGCACGATACCGTAGAAGATACGTCTGCTTCACTTGATGAAATCTCTTCTCGCTTTGGTAAGTCAGTCGCCGAGCTTGTTGATGGCGTCACAAAACTTACGTCCATCGAAGTCAGTTCAATGGACGAGAAACAAGCACTTAACCTGCGCAAAATGTTCCTTGCCATGTCAAAGGACATCCGCGTTGTTATCATCAAGCTTGCCGACCGCCTTCATAACATGCGTACGTTGGCAGCACTTCCACCGGACCGTCGTCTGTTTAAGGCGCGAGAAACCATGGACGTGTATGCACCACTTGCTGACCGTTTGGGTATCTCTTCGGTTAAGTGGGAGCTTGAGGATTTGTCCTTCTTCTGGCTTGAACCAGAGGAGTACCAGCGTGTTGCTCGCATGGTCTCTGACTCTCGTGCACAAAGAGAGAATGACCTCAACAATGCTAAAAAGACTCTGACAGATGAGCTTAATGCTGCCGGTCTTACTGACTTCCAGATTACGGGTCGCCCTAAGCACCTGTGGTCCATTTATCAAAAGATGGTCCGCAAGGGCAGGGAGTTCTCCAACATCTACGATCTTATCGCTCTGCGTGTTATTACTAAAAACGTAGGCGATTGTTACTCGGCACTTGGCGCTATCCATGCGCTATGGCATCCAATGCCTGGTCGTTTCAAGGACTACATTGCAACACCAAAGGCAAATCTCTATCAGTCCTTACACACAACAGTTATTGGCCCTGATGGTCGCCCTATTGAGATTCAGATTAGAACCGCCGAGATGCACGAGGCATCTGAGTACGGTATTGCTGCTCACTGGCTGTATAAGGAGCAGGGCAATTCAAAGGGCAAGATGTCCTCTGAAGACAAGCTTATTGATTCAACTATCAACTGGATTCGCCGCAGTCTTGACTGGGCCGTTGAAGACGATATTGACGATCCCCACGAGTTCTTGGATAACTTGCGTGTAGACCTCTTTGAGCATGAAATTTTTGTATTCACGCCAAAGGGTGAGGTCATGAGCTTGCGCGTCAATTCAACACCTCTGGACTTTGCTTACGCTGTCCACACTGAGGTTGGTAATCACTGTGTTGGTGCGCGCGTCAATGGCTCTGTAGTTCCACTGACGCATACGCTTCAGATGGGTGACCGCATTGAGATTTTGACTAACAAGAACGCTCGCCCTTCTCGCGATTGGATGACGCTGGTAAAGACGCCGTCCGCGCGTGCAAAGATTCGCAAGTATTTCTCGCAAGAGAACAAGTCTGACGATGCCGAACGCGGTCGTTCTGAGCTTGCAAAAGAGCTACGTAAGCGTGGCTATGGCATCAGCGCTACGCGAACCGTTAAGGCGCTTGATCAGCTCACCGAGCAGTTTGATTATCGCAGCGTAGATGACCTGTTTGCGGGAATTGGTGCAGGTAATCAGTCTGCTAAGCAGGTTGTCAATCGCGTAAGCGAGATTTTGGAAGAGAAAAACCCCGAGGTTGTTACTGAGCAAGAGCGCAACGCCGCGCGTCTTCAGGAGAAGAACAAGGCAATTGCAAACGATCAGCCTTTAGTTCGCTCCTACGTTATTTCTCGTACCGCCAAGGGTAGTCGTCCCAAGAAGTCTAACTGTGGCGTTGTGGTAAACGGCGATCCAGATTTGCTTGTTCATCTGGCGCATTGCTGCAATCCTGTTGCAGGTGACGATATTGTGGGCTTCATTACACGCGGTCGTGGCGTTTCTGTTCACCGCGCCAATTGCCCTAACGTTAAAGACTTGCTCAACGATCCAAAGCGTATCATCCCTGTGTCTTGGGACGCCAGCGGCGCTACTGAGTTTAGGGTAGAGATTGTCGTTGAGGCAACGGACCGTATGGGCCTTCTTAAGGACGTCACGGTTGCGCTGTCTGACGCTGGTGCAAACATTCTTTCTGCAGCTACACAAGTGGGCGAGCAGGGCGTAGTACGTATGCGTTTCTTGGTTTCTATCTCTGATACCAGCTTGCTTGACACCTTATTTGCATTTGTAACTCGCGTGCCTTCTGTCTACGACGCTCGTCGTATTATGCCAGGTGAAGGCGCTAATCAGATGAGAAGGAGACTCTATGGCTAATCAAAATGAGGGCTGCTCTTGCGGCCATAATCACGAGGAAGAGCACGGACACGGCGGCTGCTGCGGTCATCATGGCGAGCATGGCCACGGTGAGCACGGTCATGGCGGCTGCTGCGGTCATCACGGTCACGGTGGTTGCCATCACGCAAAAGACCAGATTGGCGTCTTCAAAGTAGGTCCTCTTGAGACTAACTGCTACATTTACGTTTCTGGTAATGAGTGCATGATTATTGATGCCGGTGCATCGGGTGCAGAGATTGCTGCACAGCTCTTGAACCTTGAGCTTAAGTACATTGTTGCTACTCACGGCCATGCTGATCATGTTGGCGGCGTTAAGGCTTTGAAGCTTGCTGTGCCTGGCGCTCAGTACCTAATCAATGAAGCAGATAATGAGCTTGCAAAGAGGGCTCATAACTCAAACGAGATTTATGATGATGCTCCAGAGCCAGACGGTTTTCTCCACGAGGGAGATGTTCTCTCTGTTGGAACTGCACAGTTCAAGATTATGGAAACTCCTGGTCACACTCCTGGCGGCATTGTTTTGGTGGGTGAGGGAACTGCTACTGGCGCCGTTTTTGTAGGCGATACGCTTTTCCAGGGCTCTGCAGGAAGAACAGACCTTCCAGGCGGCAACTTTGAGACACTTAAGGCTTCTTTGAACCGCATCAAGACAGAGCTTGACCCAACCTCCATTATTTTGTCAGGACATGGAAATCAAACGTCTCTTGAGGCAGAGATAGCAACTAATCCATTCTTGCAGGATTAAATCAGCTATAACTTTGATGATTTAGCAAGACAGATTTGCATAGGTGCGGTATAGTACCTATGCAAACTTTTTAGCCCGAGTGGCGGAATGGCAGACGCGGAGGTCTCAAAAACCTTTGAGGAAACTCGTGTGGGTTCAAGTCCCACCTCGGGCACCAGCTAAAAGTTTAAGCTAGATGTGAATTTCTCGTCATATCTAACTTGGTACTTGTAATGTTTTCTTGTTAGAGGTAACCTTACAAGGTACTTTTGAAGCGGGATTGAACGTGAGTCCCCACCTACACAGCGCAAAAGCAGCTGTCTGGTCAGACAATTTAACCTTCGCACGCTACCTGTGCGTATTGTCTCCCAGTTGCTTGTGCACTGGGTTTTTTTATTGGCGGACAAGCAATTGTCCAAGAGGGAAGGTGTACAAGATAGCCAAGAACGATGGTCCTCGCATTAATGAGGAAATCACTGCTCGCACGTGCCGTCTTATTGACGCTGATGGTAGTCAGCTTGGTCTTTTTGGCGTCAATGATGCAATGAAGAGAGCTCGTGAGCACGGTCTTGATCTCGTAGAGATTGCTCCAAATGCCGAGCCTCCTGTATGCAAGATTCTTGATTACAGTAAGTTCAAGTATGAGCAGGCTCGCAAGGCCAAGGCAGCTCGCAAGAACCAGGTCAAGATCGAAGTCAAAGAGATGAAGTTCCGCCCAAAGATTGATGTGGGCGATTACGAGACCAAGAAGGGTCACGTACTGCGCTTCCTCAAGAAGGGAGCACGCGTCAAGATCACCATCATGTTCCGTGGACGCGAGATGGCTCACCCAGAGCAGGGCCGTATTGTACTTGATCGCCTTGCTGAAGATTTGAAGCCTTTTGCCACAATTGAGCAGAAACCGCTCATTGAAGGCCGTAACATGCACATGCTCGTTGCTCCAATCAAGGGAGCGTTTGACGAGAAGCCCGAGGGTGCTGAGGATGGCACCACACAGGAGGAGAAGTAGTATGCCTAAGATGAAGACGCACAAGGGTTCGGCTAAGCGTTTCCGCCGCACCGGTACTGGCAAGATTATGCGTGCTAAGGCTTTTAAGAGCCACATTCTTACCAAGAAGTCCCAGAAGCGTATCCGTGGCTTCCGTAAAGAAGCTGTTCTTTCCGCTGGCGATGCAGCAGTAGTTTCTCAGCGTATGGGCGCTAAGAACTAAGCGCGCCACCCACCAGATCAAATAACAAGGAGTGATTAGATATGGCAAGAGTTAAGCGCGCAGTTGCTGGCCGCAAGAAGCGTCAGACGCTCGTCGAGCGCACAAAGGGTTATTACGGAACTTCTTCTCGTACCTTCCGTGGTATGAAGGAGCAGGCACAGCATTCTGGTCAGTATGCTTACCGTGATCGTCGTAACAAGAAGCGTGATTTCCGCGCACTGTGGATTCAGCGTATCAACGCTGCAGCACGCATCAACGACCTTTCTTACAGCAAGTTCATGCACGGCCTCAAGCTCGCTGGTGTTGAGCTTGACCGCAAGGTTCTCGCAGAGATTGCTTACTCTGACGAGCAGGGCTTCGCAGATCTTGCAGAGATCGCTAAGAAGGCTCTCGCTGAGTAACTTCAGCTTGCACTGAGCAATTTCATTACAGCTAGATAGCTAGACCCCGTATGTCCTTTTGGATGTGCGGGGTTTTCTTTTGGCGAGAAACCCGGTGGGGTCTTTGTGTACGGTGGGATTGTCGGCATGCAGACGGGTTCCAATGTCCGGTTAAGCCACGACGTGCCTGATTTTCTCGCCATGTCTGAGCAATTTGCCGGAAAAGTACACGAAGTCTGAGTAGTTTTGCCGGTTTTTCTCGCCATGTCTGAGTAAATTCACTCAGACATGATGCAGCTTTCAGGCTTAAAAATTCAGGGCCGAAACACCTATCTTTCACGTGCCTGATTTCGTCAAAGAATCTGTAAATTTTGCCTAAAAATGCAAAAGAAACTGTGGATTTGCCTGATTTTGTCAAAGAATCTGTATCTAAAATACAGATTCTTTGCACTTTTTAGGCGCGTGAGCTGGTTGTTGGCGAACGGCGAGAAACCCGTGTAGCCGCAGCCACAGCTCACGTAAACGAAACCGCGAGTTCACGGAAAGTTGGCTTGCGAGCAGTCGTTTCCCCAGGTTATTCGCTCTTATAATCTCTGTGAATGAGTTCTTCGATGTGTTCATGCTCTTCTTCATGGAGCTGCTTAATCTCTTCATCGAAGCCTGGATCTTTAGGCGTAATGAGCTCGTCCTCACCAGTCTTTGGATCAGTATGGTGAAGCAGAACAGGCTCAAAAAGATGCAGGTACTTTGCAAAGAAAGCAGACATAGTAAGTAGCATGACAAAAATTGCAATACGAGGAATCGTATTGACCTGCGTCATAATGAGCGAGCCAACGCACAGAAGGGCAGTCCAACCGTACATCAAAAGTACCGCTTGGCGCTGATTATAACCGTGAGCCATTAAGCGGTGATGGATGTGTCCGCGGTCGGCAGTAGCAAAACTGACGTGTGCGCGGGTACGGCGAACAATTGCGGAGAAGGTATCGATGATTGGAATACCTGCAACGACGAGAGGAACAATGATGGTTGTGAGTCCTGCCCAACGGGTGACGGACAAAAGTGAAATTGTTCCCAGAGCAAATCCCAAGGTCAGCGAACCGGAATCGCCCATGAAGATTGTTGCAGGATAGGAGTTGTGAACTAAGAATCCCAGCGTGGTGCCCGCGATTGCTGCACTTAAAAGCGCTGCATCAAAGCGGCCCGCCCAAATGGAAAGCACAAACATAGTGGTAGAGGCAATGCAGGTAATTCCTGAAGAAAGTCCATCAAGACCGTCGATCAGGTTAATGATGTTGGCATAAGCAACCAGGTAAATGACAGTTGCTGGATAGGCGAGCCATCCAAGATCCACAAAGCCGTACGCGGAAAACGGATCAACAACGTTACCGATAATCAGACCGCCTGCAGCCGCGATGCTTGCAGCAATTACCTGACCAGCGAGTTTCTGAATAGGCTTGAGAGAAAAAATGTCGTCAAGCAATCCGGTCAAGAAAATTACCGCAAATGCGGCGCCAACAATCCAGAAGTTGACGTTCAGGTAATAGCGAGAAGAAAGCGTAATCTCGGCATGTCCAAGGATTGCTTCAACGCCATAACGCACCAGAATAGCAACGGCTAACCCAAAGAAAATTGCAACGCCGCCCATGCGAGGAATAGGCTTTTTATTGACTCGACGAGCAGAGGGTTTATCGACAACTCCAAGCTTCCAAGCCAGTTGACGAACGGCAGGGGTAATCAGAGCTGAACCAAGACCAGCCGAGAGGAAAACACAAAACATGGTTACCCAGAGGTTCAAGCCGTATACCCTCCAATAAAAAACAGTATTTAACTGCTAAAATCCATACCATTTAATTGTGCTGCTCATTAAAAAACAAGTCAAGACTTTAATCTTTTTATAATCTCTTTATAGTAAGAATTGTCCTTTTCCCGCGGTCTAAACTGGGTGAACCGACAAGTTTTTTCAGGGAGCCTAATCTCGTGTTCAGTACAGGCATCCTTCGTTGTTAAGGAAGCTGGAAAGCCCGAGCGCGGCGCCCACCTTATGAAGGTGGGTTCATAGATGACTGCGGGGAAGGATATTTTTGTGCCCAGACCGACCGCTAGAAGGCTACGTGCCGCGGTAAAACGCCATGCAAATTTGGGTCATTTCAACTTGCTGTATAAAGCGGTATCTTCACAGTATTCCGCCCGCATAATCATTGACATACCTGCCCCTGATTGCCACAATAAGTACCGCAACGGGGATATAGCTCAGTTGGGAGAGCGCTGCCTTCGCAAGGCAGAGGCCGAGGGTTCGAATCCCTTTATCTCCACCATGACTTTGACGCGCGCAGAGACCCTGCGCGTTTTTTATACCACCATCTGCCTGGGCAGATACGACGGGAGGCGAGAAACCCTTGGGTAGTGCACCATCACCTCATGCCCTTACGTTTTCTGCCTACGACGTCTGTGAACTCTGCCCAAGGCGTTGCCATGCTCAAAGAAACGCCGGTAAAGCGGGCCTTTGTGGAGCTTCAAGCACCATTCGTGTGGCTCGTTCAGCGCTGCACTTCTGGGAGGAGCCTCCCATCTCGGGCGAGGCCGGATCAGGCGCAATTTTCTTCACGGGTTGCCCGCTCAGATGCGTGTTCTGCCAGAATCACCAGATCTCGCAGGAAGGTTTTGGTAAGCCAGTCACAACCGAGCGCCTAGCCCAGATGATGCTTGAACTGCAGGCTCAGGGTGCGCTCAACATCAACCTTGTCACACCTTTGCACTTCTCGCCACACATAATTGAAGCAGTGACGCTGGCAAAAGAAGCGGGATCGACGCTCCCAATAGTGTGCAATACCTCGGGATATGAGTTGCCAGAGGTGGTGCAGAAAGTTTCGAGCGTCATTGACATCTGGCTAACGGACGTCAAGTACGCAAACCCTGCGCTGGCAAAAGAGCTATCGTACGCAGCAGATTATCCAGAGATGTCTATGGCGGCACTTGAGGTTATGCATGACTCGGTGATGAGTCGTGGCGGGCGCAAGCTGGATGATGACGGTCGCATGTTGCAGGGCATCATTGTGCGCCACCTGGTCATGCCCACGCACGCGGATGATTCCTGCGAGGTGCTCAACCGCGTCTGGAATCTTTGTCATAATGATGTAGACGTATCAATCATGAATCAGTACACGCCCAATGAGCGCATGCGTGCAGCTGGCGGTCCGCTTTCTGGAACGCTTTCTGACGAGGAGTACGAGTTGGTGCTCTGTCATGCGGATGACCTGGGCTTTGAGAACCTGTGGTGGCAGGAGGGCGGAACCGTCTCCGAGAGTTTTGTGCCAGCCTTTGACGCAACAGGCGTTGAGGGTCCCGCGCTCAAGCTCCGCTCGGCTCGCAGCAACGCCACCGACGCCTGTGCCGCTGGCCATGCCGCCAACGACGCCACCACCAGCATCCCCGATACGCAAACCGAGGAGTAACCATGTCTGTCGAGAAACCCGAAGAGCTCCAAACCACCCCAGCGCCACAGGCGGCTGCGCTCACGGACGCGGAGCGCGCCGAGCTGGAAGCGCTCCGCGCAGAGAAAGAGCGCAGGGAGCTCGAGGCTCTTCGCGCAGAGAAAGAGCGCGCTGAGCTTGAGACGCTTCGTGCCGAGAAGACCCGTGCAGCCCAAGTAGAAGCGCAAGCGCAAGCAGAGGCAGCTGCCGCTGAAGATGCTCAGCTTGTTGCAGATCAGCAGCGTGCTGCACGTCAGGCAGCTCAGCAGGAGGCCGAGCAAATTCGTCGCATTCAGGAGCAGCGCGCAAAGGGCCGTGCTCTCATGGAGCCAGATGAAGACGACGAAGACATCAAAATGCCTCTGGGGCAAAAAATTGTTATTGGAACTGTGGTAATTCTCGCAGTTATCTTTGTTGTAAGCCAATTTATTTTGTAGGACTGCTACTCTAGATATATCGTCTCACTGTCAGTTTTTGACCAATCGAAAAGAGCAACTATGTCACTCACTGATCGTACCAAACCCTCAGACGTTAGCCTTAATACAGACTTGTATGAGCTCACGATGGCTCAAGGTTATTGGGAAGCCGGTCTTGTTGATGCAGAGGCATGCTTTACCGCATTCTTCCGCGAGAATCCCTTTAATGGCGGATTTGCAATTTCTTGTGGTACTGGTCAAATTGCTGACTTAGTTGAAAACTTTATCTATGAAGATGACGATATTGACTACCTGGCAAGCATTAATTCTCCTGGTGGCGGTCGTCTCTTTAAGCCAGCATTCCTTGAGTTTTTGCGCAACCACAAGCTCAATGTAACCATTGATGCAATCCCCGAGGGAGAGCTTGTTTTCCCACGTGAGCCTATGGTCCGCGTTGAGGGTTCTATTGTTGATTGTCAGCTCATTGAGACCGCCCTGCTAAACTTGGTAAACTTCCAGACCTTGGCCGCAACTAAGTGTGCTCGCGTTATCAAGGCTGCTCAGGGCAATCCCGTCTCTGACTTTGGCCTGCGTCGTGCACAGGGTCCAGACGGCGGCTTGGCAGTTGCTCGCGCTTCTTATATTGCAGGTGCTTCAAGCACTTCAAATGTCCTTGCTGGCAAAATTTACGGCATTCCTGTCTTTGGTACCCACGCACACTCTTGGGTAATGTCGTTTGATACTGAGCTTGATGCCTTCAGAGCATTTGCAAAGTCTAGTCCAACCAACTGCTCACTTTTGCTTGATACCTATGACGTTCATGAGGGCATCAAGAACGTCATCATTGTGGCAAAAGAGATGGAAGAGCGTGGCGAGCGCTTAAGTGCTGTTCGTATTGACTCCGGAGACCTTGCACGCCTTTCTAAGGAAGCTCGCAAGGCTTTTGACGAGGCTGGCCTTCCTTACATCAAGATTTCTGTTTCAAATGACCTTGACGAGTACACCATCCAGTCGCTTTTTGCTCAGGGAGCACCTATTGACGCCTTTGGTGTTGGCACCAAGCTTGCCACCTGCGATCCTCAGCCTTCGCTTGGCGGCGTCTACAAGCTAACCGCTCGTCGTCAGTCTTCCACTGAGCCTTGGACTCCTGTTATCAAGCTGTCCGAGATGGCCTACAAGCGTACCGTCCCAGGCATTCAGCACATTCGCCGCTTCTACGATGCAAACGGCTGCCCTGCAGGCGACATGATTTTTGACCCGGATTACCTGGTCACCAAGAGTCCAGAGTCTAAGGCAACTGTTGTCGACATCATTGACCCGTATTCAACTCACAAGCTTGAAGGAACTTCTCGCGAGCTGATGGTAAGGCTGGTAGAAGGCGGCAAGCGCGTAGGGGAGAGCGAGTCTATTGAGGTTGCTCGCGATCGCTGCCACGCGGCACTCATGCGCCTGGATGCAGCGTATACACGTTTCTTGAACCCTCAGATTTATCCTGTGGGTCTTGAGCGCGGTCTGGCCAATTTGCGTCACGAACTTGCTGCTCAACATCAGGTAAAATCTTCCGAGGAAACTGAGTAGTCCTTTAGAAGCTACACAACCAACTACACAACCAACTACGTAATTGCGCTGCACACGTGCACTGAATTTAAAGGAGAACCATGCGCGAGAAGATCGAGGAACTTGTACGTCAAGCCTTGGCAGACGCCCAGGCTGCGGGTGAGTTGCCTGAATTCCAGATTGATGACGTGGGACTTGAGCGTCCACAGGACTCATCAAATGGTGACTGGTCTTCTACGGTTGCAATGCGTTCTGCAAAGCTGGCACATAAGGCTCCTCGTGATATTGCGACAGCTCTTGTAGCTCATATTGCCGAGGACGTGCAGATTGAGCGCGTTGAGGTTGCTGGTCCTGGCTTTGTAAACTTCTATCTGTCAACTGCTGCGGGCAATGAGATTTTTAACACCGTTCGTGAGCAGGGCGCCGATTTTGGTCGTTCTACCTTTGGCGCTGGCCAGAAAGTTCAGGTAGAGTACGTTTCTGCAAACCCTGTTGGTCCTCTGCATATTGGTCATGGCCGTTGGGCAGCGCTGGGAGACTCTCTAAGCCGCATTCTTGCCTTCACAGGCTATAACGTTGAGCGCGAGTACTACGTCAACGATCATGGCTCTCAGATGGACGTCTTTGGTCACTCCATCTCTAAGCGCTACCTGCAGCTTATTGATATCATGCAGAAGCGTGGTATTGACGCTGACGCAGCTGCTCAGGTGCTTGCAGAAGATCGCAACGCTTACGTTGCAGATGAAGATGATGCTCATCCAGAGGAGCATCCGTTTACTGACGAGTTTATCAACTCTCTTGGCGGTAATGCATACGCTGGAGACTACATTGTTGACCTGGGTCTTTTCTTCCTTAAAAATGACGGAGAGATCTGGGCAGACAAGTCTGAAGATGAGCGCATGATAGAGTTCCGTGAGCGCGGCTACAAGATGATGCTTGAGTCCATCAAAAATACCTGCCACAACGCCCGTGCTGACTTTGATGTTTGGTTCTCTGAGCGTTCTTTGTATGTCAAGGATGACCAGGGTAAAGACGCTGTTGACCGTGCGCTCGATGCTCTTGATAAGCTTGGGTACCTGTATCGTTCTGATGAGGGCGCGCTGTTCTTCCGTTCCACTGATTTTGGTGACGATAAAGACCGTGTACTTATCAAAACAAATGGCGAGTATACCTATTTTGCTTCCGACGTTGCGTACCACTGGAACAAGTTCCAGCGTGTCGACCACGTTATTGATATTTGGGGAGCAGATCACCACGGCTATATCCAGCGTGTTCGCTCTGCTGCCACTGCCCTTGGTTACCCAACTCAGTTCGAGGTTTTGCTTGGTCAGCTGGTTAACCTGCTCAGAAACGGCGTTGCCGTCAGAATGTCTAAGCGTAAGGGAACTGGTATCCACTTTGACGAGCTTCTCGCCGAGGTTGGTGTTGATGCAACGCGCTACACCCTTGTTTCAAAGTCTTCCAACCAGATGATTGACTTTGACATTGAGCAGGTAAAGCGTCAGGACAGCTCTAATCCTGTGTATTACGTTCAGTATGCTCACGCTCGTATTTGTTCTATTTTGCGCCGCGCTGCTGGCGTTGACCTTGATGAGGCAAAGGCACTTGGTATGGACGCTGTTGCAGATAAGGCTATTGGCTCTGAGGTTGATCTTGGGCTGCTCTCTGAAGACGCCGAGCAGGCTCTTGCTCGTAAACTCTTTGAGTTCCCAGGTCTTGTTGAGGGTTGTGCTCGCGATAGGGCACCATTCCGCATTACGCATTACATTGAAGAGCTTGCTGGTCAGTTCCATGCATTCTATACCGTTTGCCAGGTACTTCCTTCTGATGGACGCCCACTGGACGCAGAGCTTTCTAAGGCTCGTCTTGCTGCGTGTGATGCAACTCGTCGCGTACTTGCAATTGCTCTTGATCTGATTGGTGTTTCTGCTCCTGAGGCAATGTAAACGATAGCTAACTATGTTGTTTTG
>JABZHQ010000100.1:0-2907 GCA_015258765.1 Atopobium sp.
AGTAGGAGTAGTGGTTGAATCGTCCTCTTCCTCTTCCTCCTCTTCCTCTTCCTCTTCGTCGTCATCTTTCTTTTCTTGCTTGGCATTAGCAGAGCCACCAACAAACTTCCAGTAGCTATCAGGCTTGTAAGAGATAGTTTCAGTAGTTTTAGGGAACTCAGCACGAGCAACACCAGAGAGAGCTGCGTTCATGTAGTACGCCCAAACATACTGAGCAGTAACAAAGGTAGAGGACTCTCCACCGCCGATGATAACAGGGTCACGACTATCTGGATATCCGCACCAAGCAACCGTTGCAAGCTGTGGGGTATAAGCACAGAACCAAAGATCCTCAGAGTTATCGGAAGTACCAGTCTTACCTGCCACTGGCTGATTGAAGGTCTTTAGGTTATTAGCGTAACGACCAGTACCAGAGGTAAGAACGCCGCTCAGAACATCTGTAGCAGCTGCAGCAACAGCAGGACTAATAGCTTGAACTGGGTTGTCCTTGTGCTCATAGATGACATTTCCGTTACGGTCTTCAATACGGGTAATTGCAACAGCATCACGACGGACACCACCTGCAGCAAGGGTTGCAAATGCTGTGCACTGCTCAATAGGGGTTACGCCCTGAGAACCAAGAGTGGTAGATAGGTATGGCTGTAGCTGTGTGCGGATGCCCATGGCATAAGCTGTCTGAAGAATCTTATCGATACCAATGGCTTCTGCAACCTGTGCGTAAACAGTGTTGGAAGAGTAGACCGTACCTTGACGCAACGTAATTGCACCATAGCTGTAGTTACCAGCGTTTTTAACCAGCCAGGTTGGCGTAATTTGCATAGGAGAGTTGCCGTTAAGAACAATCTCTGGATTCATACCTTCAGAAAGGGCCGCTACCAGCGTATACATCTTAAAGCTGGAGCCCATCTGACGGTTACTGCTGGTTGCGATATTGTACTGGCTCTTTGAGTAATCCTGTCCACCAACCATTGCTTTAATGTAGCCAGTTTGAGGATCAATGGAAACCAAAGCAGCGCCCAGGCGAGGGTTGCCAAGCTCAGCAATACGCCTTCTAGCTGCCTCATCAGCATCTTTCTGAAGGTCAGGATCAAGCGTAGTGTAAACGCGCAATCCACCCTGAAGAATGGTATCGCTATCAAAGTCTTCCTGAAGCAGGCTACGAATGTAGTCAGTCCAGTAAGGGAACTGGCCAATGTTATCGGTCAAAGTACCAGGGTTAAGTACTAAATCTTCAGCAACAGCTTCATCGTACTGCTCCTGTGTAATATCGCCCGCTCGAAGCATACGCTCAAGAACGGTATTACGCCTTTCTCTTGCTGCCTCTGGATTAACAGTTGGGTCATAGGCAGAAGGTGCGTTTGGAAGACCAGCAAGTGTTGCAGCCTCAGCAAGAGTTAGGTCACTTGCATGCTTGTTGAAGTAGATAATACTTGCTGCTTCAATACCGTAAGCACCATTACCGTAGTAAATGGTGTTGAGGTACATATTAAGAATCTGGTCTTTAGTAAACTTCTTCTCCATCTGAATGGAGATGTAAGCCTCGCGGACCTTACGCTTCAAAGAACGCTCAAACTGCTCGTTGGAAAGAACAGTGTTACGAACAAGCTGCTGTGTAATAGTGGAAGCACCTTCGCCGCCACCAAACAAAGAGCCAACAGATGCGCGGACAATACCCCAGGGGTCAATACCGCTATGGGAATAGAAGCGCTTGTCCTCAGTATCAATGGTGCCCTGAATAACATAAGGAGAAATCTGATCCAAGGTAACGGAACGACGCTGCTGCAGATAGAAGTCAGCAATGTCGTTACCCTTGGAGTCATAAACGCGGGTGGGCTCTGCTACCAGATAGGCATCAGCAGAGTTGTAATCAGGCAGATCCTCGAGCCATGAAGAAACAGCTGCACCCAAAGAAAGAGCAAGTGCAAGCGCGAGAAGAGCCATAAAGCCAAAGAATCCAGCAACGCCAAAACCTACGGCATGTGTATTTGCGTGTTTCCGTGCACGACGGGTTCTAATACCCATTGAGCCTCCTTGTCATAGCTCTCACTATTATAGTCTGATATTTATGTTTCAGTGAATAAAGAGTTACAACTCTGTTGTATTCTGATAGATAACATTTTTGATTGATACTATTTGTAGCAGTAACTATATGGTTTAACAGGCTTGCGTTGAGAGGATACAGAGTGCTTTCAGTAGAAGAACAGCTCCGTGTTATTACTTCAGGAACTATGCAGATTGTTCCTTTGGACGGTCTAAAAGAGAAACTCAAGAAGGGCACTCCTCTTAACATCAAGCTTGGCGTAGATCCAACAAGCCCTGATTTGCACCTGGGTCACGCAGTTCCGCTGCGCAAGATGCGTCAGTTCCAGGACCTTGGCCATAATGTCACGCTAATTATTGGTAGTGGCACCGCGCTGATTGGTGACCCTTCTGGACGTGACTCTACCCGTCCTCCGCTTACTGCAGAGCAGGTAGATGCCAACGCAGAGACCTACGTCAACCAGGCAATGAAGATTCTTGATCCAGAAAGAACTACCGTTGTTCATAACGGTGACTGGATTAAGCCTATGAATCTTGAGACAATGCTTGGCCTTATGAGCAAGTTCACCATTGCTCGTATTCTTGAGCGAGAAGACTTCTCTAATCGCTATCATAATCAGCAGCCAATTGCGCTTCACGAGTTCATTTATCCAGTTCTTCAGGCATACGATTCTGTTGTTATCAAGGCAGATGTAGAGATGGGCGGAAACGACCAGATTTTCAACCTGCTTGCTGGTCGCGATCTTATGCGTGATATGGACATGGAGCCTCAGATTGCGCTTACTATGCCTTTGCTTGTAGGTACTGACGGCACTAAGAAGATGAGTAAGTCTTACGGCAACTACATTGGACTGACTGACGAGCCAA
>JABZHQ010000101.1:0-2906 GCA_015258765.1 Atopobium sp.
GAATTTACCTATAGTTAAATTCTTTATATATTCCTATTCATTATTCAGCATATTAAATAAAGTTTATACATAGAAATGTATATCGGTCAGTGAGACCGCCTGGCTGACTGGCTATCTTGATTAGGAACATGTCAATTCTTCAGCAGAACCTACCAAAGCTGCGCTATTTTGCACGCCAGGCCTAAAAGCCGACGCTAACACGCTACAGAATCATAATCACCCGCATATGAACTGCCTCCCATTTCTTATGTCCAAGAAATGGGAGGCAGTTCGATGACAAGGCGTTTTGCGTTTTACGTGTCAGCTGTTATTCAAGCTCAAAAGCTCCTGTGTAGAGCTGGTAGTACGTTCCTCGCTTGGCGAGAAGTTCGTCGTGTGTACCGCGCTCAATAATGCGACCGTGGTCAAGAACGACAATAACATCTGCGTTTCTAACCGTAGAAAGACGGTGAGCAATAACAAAGGTGGTGCGGTCGTACATCAAAGCATCCATACCACGCTGGACAATTGCTTCAGTACGCGTGTCAATGCTGGAGGTAGCCTCGTCCAGAATCATGGCTGGTGGATCTGCAACTGCTGCGCGAGCAATGGAGATGAGCTGTCGCTGTCCTTGGGAGAGAGCACTACCGTTGTCCTTGAGCATGGTGTGGTAACCCTCTGGAAGGCGTTTAATAAAGTCATCGGCACCAGCAAGTTTTGCAGCCTTTACGCAGTCCTCATCAGTAGCATCAAGACGGCCGTAGCGGATGTTATCCAAGACGGTACCCGTAAAGAGATTGACGTCTTGCAGAACAATACCGAGAGCACGGCGAAGAGCGCTCTTTCTAATTTTGTTAATGTTGATGCCGTCATAGCGAATCTTGCCGTCTTCAATGTCATAGAAGCGGTTGAGCAGGTTAGTAATAGTTGTTTTACCTGCACCTGTTGCGCCAACAAAGGCAACCTTCTGACCAGGTTTTGCATAAAGAGAAATATCATGCAACACGGTGTGGCCAGGCTCGTAGCCAAAGTCAACATCAAAGAGGCGAACGTCTCCCTTAACAGGGGTGTAAGTAACCGTGCCGTCACTGTGTGGATACTTCCAAGCCCAGTAACCGGTGCGGTACTCAGCTTCCTGAACTTTACCGTCAATGGTTTCTGCGTTGACTAAAGTAACGTAACCTTCATCAGTCTCTGCTGGTTCATCAAGTAGCTCAAAAACTCGATTAGCACCAGCAATACCCATAACAACAGAGTTAATCTGACTAGAAATCTGGTTAATCTGAGCGGAGAACTGACGTGTCATGTTGAGGAAGGGGACAGCTACAGCAATGGTGAAAGGTAGTCCAGACAAAGAAACGTTTTGAATGTTCAGAGTAATAAAAACACCAGAAACTACAGCAACTACAACGTACATAATGTTGCCCAGATTGTTGAGGATAGGCATAAGCGTGTTGGCATAAAGGTTTGCATTTCTTGCAACAACCATCAGCTCATCGTTGATTTTGTCAAATGATTCAATAGTTTCTGCCTCATGACTAAAGACCTTAACGACCTTCTCGCCATTCATCATTTCCTGAATGTGACCCTCAACATCTGCGGTAGTCTTCTGAGTCTTAACAAAGTTCTTTGCGGACTTACCACCAAGGTTTTTAGTAGCAAGGCCCATCAAAGAGAATCCAAACAGAACAACCATGGCCATAAGTGCGCTGTAGTAAAACATGATGAATACTACTGCGATGATAACCACAGAGGTAAAGAGGAGGTTTGGAAGACTGGTACCAATCATCTGGCGCATTGCGTCAATATCATTGGTGTAATAGCTCATGATGTCGCCATTGAGATGCGTATCAAAGTACCTAATAGGCAAGTCCTGCATGTGCGAAAACATCTTTGAGCGCCATTTTTGCAGAGCTCCCTGGGTGACAATAGCCATACCCTGGGTAGAGATGATATTCGCAAGAAGTCCAATGACGTAGAAGGTGGCGAGAAGAGCTACGTTTTGGAAGACTAAGCCTTCAGCAGAACTCCAGTCACCAGTATCAATAAAGTTAGAGATGATAGAGAGAATTCGCTCCAAGAAGACACTTGGGAGTGACTGCATAATTGCTTGGATAACAGCACCAAGGAGTGCTATAGGGAGAAGGACAGGGTAGAACTCCCAGAGCATTTTAATGGTTCGAGTAAGAATTTTTCCCACGGGAAGCTTTGGTCTTGTGTTGTTTGTTTCTGTTGTCCTACTCATGAGAAGTCACCTCACCTTCCTGAGACTGATTTTCATCAACACTTTGCTTGTTCTGTGAGAAGTACACTTCGCGGTAGATTGGGTTATCTTTCAGGAGTTCTTCGTGCGTACCAATTGCGTTAACGCGACCGTTATCCAGAACAATAATCTTGTCAGATTCTTCGATACTGGAAGTACGCTGAGCAATGATGATCTTGGTGGTATCAGGCAAGAAATCTTTAAGACCAGAGCGAATTAAAGAATCTGTCTTTGTATCAACAGCACTGGTAGAGTCATCAAGAATAAGTACTTTTGGACGTCTAAGCAGTGCGCGCGCAATACAGAGTCGCTGCTTTTGACCACCAGAAACGTTGTTGCCACCCTGCTCGATATGAGTCTCATATTTATCAGGGAAGGTTTGAACAAAGCTATCAGCCTGAGCAAGACGAGCTGCCTCAAGAATCTCTTCATCGGTAGCGTCAGGGTTACCCCACAGGAGATTCTCTTTGATGGTACCGCTAAAGAGAACGTTTTTCTGAAGAACCATGGCAACAGCACCACGAAGAGTGTCAATGTCATAGTCCCTGACGTCGTGTCCACCAACAGAAACGCTACCAGCGGTTACATCGTATAAGCGAGGAATAAGCTGCACCAGCGTGGACTTTGCAGAACCGGTACCACCGATGATACCGATGACCTCACC
>JABZHQ010000102.1:0-2875 GCA_015258765.1 Atopobium sp.
GGAATCATTATCCCTACAGCTAATCTAGCAGTGCTTTCTGTCTCGGACTTGACGGCCAGGAGCGCTCGCAATAAGAAGCGCTCCAAACGTATTGACCCCACAACGGTGACGTTCCCGTTTAAGCCGGGCGACTACGTTGTCCACGCAACGCACGGTATTGCGCACTTTACCGCTATTGTGCGTCAAGAAGTTGCAGGTAGAGAGCGTGATTACTTCCTGCTTGAGTATGCCAATGACGATAAACTCTATGTGCCCCTGGAGCAGGTTGACCGCATTACGCGCTATGTAGGACCTGACGGCAATAATCCACGTCTGACCAGGCTTAACACGGCAGATTGGTCGCGCGCTACTAACAAGGCAAGAAAGTCTGCCAAGAAACTGGCATTTGACCTAGTAGACCTCTATACGCGTCGCGCTTCAGTGCCGGGCTATGCGTTTTCGCTGGACACTCCCGCTCAGGAGGAGATGGAGTCCAGCTTCCCATATCAGCTGACACCAGACCAAGAAAGCGCAGTTGCAGACATTAAGCTGGACATGGAAGCGCGCAAGCCAATGGACCGTCTGCTTTGCGGCGACGTGGGCTTTGGCAAGACAGAGGTGGCGCTGAGAGCTGCATTTAAGGCATGCCAGGATGCTCGTCAGGTTATGATTTTGTGCCCAACTACCATCTTAGCTCAGCAGCACTACGAGACGTTCTTCTCGCGATTTGCTCCGTTTGATTTGAAGGTGAGCGTGCTTTCGCGTTTTGTTACGCCTGCTCAGCAGAAAAAAGCGCTTGAGGGATTTGCGGACGGAACCATAGATGTGCTGGTAGGAACACATAGGTTGCTCTCAGCTGACGTCAATCCACACGACTTAGGCTTGGTTATCATCGACGAGGAGCAGCGCTTTGGCGTTCAGCATAAAGAGCAGCTCAAAAACATGCGCGAGCAGGTAGACGTGCTGACGCTCTCGGCAACGCCAATTCCGCGCACCATGCAGATGGCCATGAGCGGCGTGCGTGACATGAGCTTGATTCTGACGCCGCCGCCTGGTAGAAAGCCTGTTCAGGTGATGGTGGGCGAGTACAACCCAGATCTTGTTTCCGCAGCTATTAGAAGTGAGCTGGAGCGAGAAGGACAGGTGTACTACGTGTCCAACCGCGTGACCACTATTGATGAGGCGGTGGCTCGCGTGGAGGAAGCTGCGCCGGAAGCTCGCGTGGGTGTGGCTCACGGCCAGATGAGCGCTCGCGAGGTAGAAAACGTCATGCTTGCCTTCCAGGAGCACGAGATTGACGTTTTGGTGGCCACCACCATCATTGAGTCCGGCATTGACAACTCGCACACTAACACGCTTATCATCGAGGACTCACAGCGCTTGGGACTGGCTCAGTTGTACCAGCTCAAGGGCCGTGTTGGTCGTGGTAGGCAGCAGGCATACGCGTACTTTATGTTCCCGGCGGAGTTGCCGCTGACGGAAGAGGCAACCGAGCGACTGACTGCAATCAACGAGTTCCAAGATCTGGGCAGTGGCATGCGTATTGCCATGCGTGACCTGGAGATTAGAGGTGCCGGTTCCCTTATGGGCGCTGAGCAGCACGGAAACCTTTCCAGCGTTGGCTTTGACCTCTTTACGCAGATGTTGGGCGAGGCAGTTGCTGAGGCTCGCGGTGAGTCCGCTGAGCTGGAGCAGGCCGAGGTGACCATCAATCTACCTGCAGATTTCTATCTTGATGAGGACTATCTGCCAGAGGTTGATCGACGCGTTTTGGTGTATCGCCGTCTTGCCGCAGCTACAGAGCTTTCTGATGTTGATGCACTTCAGCAAGATACCGAGAATAGCTTTGGCGCCCTGCCTCTTGCGGGCAAGAACTTGTTTGATCGTGCCCGCGTGCGCATCCGCGCGCAACGTTTGGGCGCAACGTCAGTAAGCCTGACAAATGGTCGCCTGGTATATCTGGGTGTAGAAATTCCTCGCGAACAAGCCCTCAAGCTGAAGGGCCGCGGTGCTATCGTGTATCCAAAGACGCATAAACTGGCGTATCCGTTCCACCGAAATGAAGAGCAGCTGATGCCCGCCGCCTTAGGAGTTCTGGAAGAGCTTGGTGGCGACGACGAGGTTGAGGAGTAAATATGAGCCAAACAACAGGTCAGACATCACAGAGCGCCACGAGCACCGCGCAGAGCGCTGTGGGCGTCGCACGGGATGCCGCGAGCGCCGTGGACACCATCTTTGCCGCACCACACCTCAGGTGGGGTGTTATTGGCTGCGGAGTCATTGCAAACCAGATGGCAGAGGCGTTGGCTTCGGTCGGAAGAACCATCGACGGCGTAGCCAACAGAACGCAAGAAAAGGCCGTTGCATTTGCGCAAAGACACCACGTCAAACGTGTGTATGACAGCATCGACGATCTTCTCGCCAGCGACGAGATTGACGCGGTGTATCTGACCACGCCTCACAACACACACATCATCTACCTGCGCAAAGCACTTCAAGCGGGCAAGCACGTTCTGTGCGAGAAGTCCATTACGCTCAATTCCGCTGAGTTGCTTGAGGCTGAAGAACTTGCACGTCAAAACGGTGTTCAGCTCATGGACGCCTGTACCATTTTGCACATGCCACTCTACAAAGAGCTGGTTAGCCGCGTGGAGGCTGGCGAGTTTGGTCCAGTCAACCTGATTCAGGAGAATTTTGGCAGCTACAAAGAGTTTGACATGGAGAATCGCTTCTTCAATCCCAAGCTTGCCGGTGGCGCCCTTCTGGACATTGGCGTGTATTCGCTGACGCTGGCCCGTCTTTTTTTGAAGAGCCAGCCTCACGATGTGCTTTCTATGATGAATCCGGCCCCTACCGGCGTTGATCAGACGGACGGCATTTTGCTCAGAAACGCCGA
>JABZHQ010000029.1:0-13434 GCA_015258765.1 Atopobium sp.
GGCGAGAAGACCGGTCTTCTCGCTACCTGCACGGACTACAGCTCAATACTCAGCTCGACGGGGCAGTGGTCGCTGCCGTAGACCTCGCTCAAGATGGATGCGCTTTTGATCTGCTCAGCAATGCGATCGGAGACCAGGAAGTAGTCGATGCGCCAGCCGGCGTTGTTCTTGCGAGCGTTGAAGCGGTAGCTCCACCAGCTGTAAGCGCCGGTCATGTCGGGGTGGCGGTACCTAAACGTATCGGTAAAGCCTGTATCCAACAGCTTGGTAAAGCTTTCGCGCTCCTCGTCCGAGAAACCTGCGTTTTGCCTGTTAGACGAAGGGTTCTTGAGGTCAATCTCGTTGTGGGCAACATTAAAATCGCCGCAGGTAATCACTGGTTTTTGCTCAGACAGCTCAGCCAAAAACTCACGATAGTACTGATCCCACTCAAGACGCTCGTCCAAGCGCGCAAGCTGGTCTTTTGAGTTTGGCGTGTATACGCACACAAACCAGAACTTCTCAAACTCCAGCGCACAAACGCGACCCTCGTCGTCAGCAACGGGGCATCCAATCTGACGAATTACCTGCAGAGGGGTTTCTCGCGAGAAAACCGCTGTGCCCGAATAGCCCTTTCTGTCTGCGTAGTTCCAGGTTTGAACGTAGCCGGGAAGGTCCAGCTCAACCTGGCCTTCTTGCAGCTTAGTTTCTTGAAGCGCAAATATATCAGCATTTATGGTTTCAAAAATTTCCGTGAACGAAGGATCTTTTTTAAGTACGGCGCGCAGGCCATTAACGTTCCAGGAAATCAGCTTGTACTCTTGAGTTTGGCTCATAACTCCTCTTTCATACTGTGACCTGGTAGTTTGGGTCGCAGTGGATTTGTATCACAGTAGCCGCGAGTGACGCGCGTTCCACGCTCCAGTTACGGCGCCAAGCGGTGCGTTTGCGGCAATAAACTTTCAATAAATCCATGGTATACGACTAGTCGCCACCAATACCGCTACAATAGAAACATTCATAGCTGGCAAGGAGGATTCATGCTTCGTCAAAGCTACAACACCTGGCAATGTGGAACTCACACTATCTCGTTGGCGCGTCCTAGGATTATGGGCGTTCTCAACGTCACTCCAGACTCGTTCTCTGATGGCGGAAAGAACTTTGATCCAGATGCTGCAATTGCTCGTGGATTGCAGATGCTGGATGAGGGCGCCGACTTCATTGACGTTGGGGGAGAGTCTACTCGCCCAGGTCACACGCCTGTTCTGCCTACAGAAGAGGCTGAGCGCGTAGTACCTGTGGTGCGCGCGTTGGTAGCTGCTGGAGCAATTGTCTCCATCGACACACGTCACGCCGAGGTAGCAAAGATGTGCGTCCGCCTTGGAGCATCAATCATCAATGACGTTTCCGGCTTCACCGATCCAGAAATGGTTGCTGTAGCTGCGGAGTCTGACTGCGGCTGCATTGTGATGCACTGGAATAAGGACGGCCTCGGTGCTCGTGTTGAGCGCAAGCAGGTGCAGCTGGACGATATGCGCCCTTCTCGCCCTACTGGTAGCGCAGCTGCTCGAGCCGCAGCTACAGGAGCCGAGACACGCACGCTGAGCTCGCAGCGTCGTTTTACCCTGCCTGAAGAGGCGCCTATCATGCGCCAGATTATGGGCTTTTTGGGCGACCAGGCTCGCGGTTTGATGCGCGCCGGCGTTTCCAAGGACCGCATCTGCATTGACCCAGGTCCAGGCTTTGACAAGTTTGCCGACGAGGACGTTGTAATTCAGCGTGCTACTCGTTCGATGGTTTCTATGGGATATCCGCTGCTCTGCGCCGTGTCTAGAAAGCGCTTTGTTGGGGCTGTTTCTGGCGTAACCGAGGCTACCCAGCGCGACGCAGCTACGCACGCAATTTGCATTGCCGCAATTACCAACGGTGCCCGTATCCTGCGCGTTCACGACGTTGCAGGAGCCGCTCAGGCCATCAACGCTTACTGGGCCATGACCGAGCGCGACCCTCGCCAGGGATTTGTGGCGCTTGGTTCCAACGTGGGCGATCGCGTGGGCTATCTAGCTCGTGCAACGCAACTCATTGATGAGATTCCTCTGACCTGCGTTGTTTCGGTCAGCCACGCCTACGAGACTGAGCCTGCATACGGCATTGCGACGCCCGTGGTAAACGCTGTTGCTGAGATTAGAACCGAGCTCCATCCTCTGGTACTGATGGACAAACTGCTTGAGGTAGAGAACGCTCTCAACCGCACACGCAAGAAGGGCGAGGAGGGCCATGGACCTCGCACTATCGACTGCGACCTTCTGTGGGTTGAGGGCGAACAACACGCAGGTAAACACCTCACTTTGCCTCATCCACGCATGGGCGAGCGCGATTACGTGCTTGTTCCTATGGAGGACCTGATGCACGATCCTGTGCGCTTCTTCTCTCATGGCGGCGTGGAGATTGTCCCTCCTGACCAGCGTGTTGGTCACGTAACCGAGGACTTGGGAGCTATTACGTGGGAGTAGCACAGGAAGCTTTAGAGCTAGCACGTAGTGGCGCACAAACGGGCGAGTTTGTATTCCGCATCTCTGACGTGCAGGAATGTGCTGCACCTAGCCAAGACGACTGCTCCGAATCGGCTTGCGCGCCGGCATCAGCGCGCCCATCATCTGGCGAGAAACCCTTTGAGGTTGCAACTGTTGTGCGCCTAGGGGTCTCGATGCCGTATGTACCTGCCGTTCCATACGTTGTAGCGCTGGGACTTTGTCAGTTCTTGCGTGCAAAAGATGAGGGCTTTGGTATCCGCTGGCCTTACGATATCTGCTATAAAGACCAGGTAATTGCCTCAATTAAGGCAACCGCAGGTTATCAAGAGGGCATGTTTGCTGTGGTAAGCATTGCAGCAGATTCTGAGGCGCTGTGCTCAGTGTTTGACGTTACAGACAACAAAGAACTTCTCGCCAAAAAGGTTTCTGAACTGGTGGTTCAGAGCGTAAGCGCATGGGAGCAGCAGGTTAAGCGCGCAAGGAGTTTTGCGGGACCCATCGCACTGATCTTGAGCGACTACTTTGATATGGTTCCTCTGCTTGGACAGCAGGTCAATAAGGTATATCCCAGCGGCAACGTTGCGCTGACCGCTCGATTTGGCGGCATTGACGTGTGGGGTCATGCCATCCTTGTTGACCAGGACGGTAAAGAAATCCTTGTAAGTGAGGACGAAGCTTCTGTAGTTCCAGCGGTTTAACCGCCGGTTTAGCTGCGGTAACGCGGCTGCAACGTAGCCGCAGCATCAGCTATTTGGCGGCTTGAGCAGACTGCTTCCAAATCAG
Source organism: Atopobium sp. (assembly GCA_015258765.1). Taxonomy (GTDB): domain Bacteria; phylum Actinomycetota; class Coriobacteriia; order Coriobacteriales; family Atopobiaceae; genus Lancefieldella. Next base: position 3,297 of record JABZHQ010000029.1, read on the forward strand.
ATAAATGCCACGCATAGTAAGCTGCGGATCAACCACGTCAAAGACATCTGTTGCTTCGCTAACGGTGTTTGCCAGACCACCCGTTGCAATAACGGTTGCGCCCTCAATACCAGGCTCTTTGAGCGTTCTGGCAACCAAACCCTCTGCCTGAGCAGCTGCGCCCACTACAATACCTGCCTGAACAGCGCTTTCTGTAGTGTTACCCAAGACAGTCTCGGGAGCCTTGATAGGAATGCTAGAAAGCTTAGCTGCGCGCGCAAACAGAGCGTTTGCAGAAATCATAATACCTGGTGAAATAGCGCCTCCGCGGAATACGCCGTCCTTATCAACAACGTCCAAATTGGTTGCGGTGCCAAAATCAACCACAATAACTGGATAGCCATAGCGCTCAGTTGCGGCAACGGAATTTGCTACGCGGTCGGCACCCACAAGCTCGGGGTGGGGGATATTGAAGCGAATCTTATCCGTGGAAAGCGCGTTAATGCGGGTCAGGGGCTTGTTAAGCAGCAACTCAAAGCAGCGTTGCCAAGCACGTGTGATAACAGGAACTACGCACGAAAGTCCACCCGCCTCAACGTCGTCTAGGCTCAGTCCATCTTTCTGGAAGAACGTGAAGAGACGACCGTGCAAAATATCGGAGGTGTCGCTTTGATCGGTAGGCATTCTCCAGCCGCGCACCATAGTGCCTTCGCTGTCAAATAAGCCAATGGCAGTTTGCGTGTTACCCACATCAATCGATAAAAACATTATGCCTCCGAGGGCTGTAGACCAGCTTTTTTATGACGTATTGGATTTTAGCCCATTGGGCGCATCTCTAAAGTTGTCGTGAGGTAGAAAAAAGTTGTTTTGCAGTTGTCGCATAGTTGCCACACAGTTGTCGCACACAAGAATTGTCTGAACAAAATGTGAATTTCTCGCCAACTGCTTCTAGCAACAGAGGTGTTGTTCTGCTATACTTTTTCAGCTTATTGTCTTGATTGAGCACGTGCTCATAAAGACACCCCTGCTCTGGTCGGAAACCAGAGCCGATGTAAGGAGTCCTGCATGAAGCAAGGTATTCATCCAGAGTACGTAGAGTGCACCGTTCGCTGCACCTGCGGAAACACCTGGACCACACACGCAACTGTTCCAGAGATGCGTCTTGACCTCTGCGACAAGTGCCACCCATTCTATACGGGTCAGCAGAAGCTTGTCGACACTGGTGGACGTGTCCAGCGCTTCGCCGACAAGTTCGGTGGCGCAGCAAACGCTGCTCTCGAGGCTGCTAAGGCTGCCAAGGAGGCAAAGGCTGCTAAGGCTGCTGAGCAGGAGGCTGCTCGTAAGGCTGCTGCTGAGGCTAAGGCTGCTGAGAAGGCAAAGCGTGCTGCTGAGTTCGCAAAGAACGCACCAGCTGCAGAGCCAGAGGCTGAGGCTGAGGTTGAGGCACCTGCAACCGAAGAGGCTGCAGAGTAGCAGGTATTTGCTCGCGCAAAACCGCAGAGTACAGAATCGGGGTGGCTTCGGCTGCCCCGTTTTTGTTTGGCGAGAAACCCTCTCAACTCAGAGGGTATACTTGAAAGTGAAAAATCTGCCGTCGGAGGACGAATGGAATCACTGTATACAAAGTATCGCCCGCAAACGTTTGAGCAGGTAGTTGGCCAGAAGCACGTGGTCGGCACCCTTGAGCGAGCGGTCTTGGAGCAAAAGCTCAGCCACGCATACCTGTTCTGCGGACCTCGCGGCACAGGTAAGACCACTATGGCTCGCTTGCTGGCAAAGGCCATCCTCTGTCACGAGGCTCCTGGTCACCTGCCCGACGGCACTTGTGAGGACTGTCAGCTGATTGCTGCCGGTCAGCATCCAGATGTCTTTGAGATTGATGCCGCTTCTAACACCGGCGTTGATAACGTGCGAGAAGAGATTATTTCTCGCGCTAGTTATGCTCCCGTGCGTGGCAAGGGCAAGGTTTATATTATCGACGAGGTGCACATGCTTACCTCGGCGGCGTTTAATGCCCTGCTTAAGACGCTGGAGGAGCCTCCTTCACACGTGACGTTTATCATGTGTACCACCGATCCTCAGAAAATTCTTGCAACCATTCTGTCCCGCGTGCAGCGATTTGATTTCCGCTCCATTGCTGCTGACGAGATGGCAGAACACCTGGTCAACGTCTGCAAAAACGAGGGCTTTACCTACGAAGACGCAGCTATTGATCTTATTGTTCGTCATGCGCGTGGCGGTATGCGCGACGCCCTCTCTTCTCTTGAGCAGCTCTCCGTTTACGGCGGCAGCGTCATTTCTGAGCAGACAGTTCGCGACGTTTTGGGTCAGTCGTCCGGCTCTCTTATTAACAATGCCGCGATGGCTCTGGCTCAGCGAGACATTTCTTCGCTCTTTACCACGGTAAATACGCTGTTTGAAGGTGGTAAAGATCTGCTGCAGTTCACGCGCGAGCTTGCCGTTCACGTAAGAGATCTCTACATTGCCGCAGCTGTAGGCGTTGATTCTCCAGCGCTGGCAAATTCCACCGCATCAACCGAGCAGCTTACCAAAGAGGCTCAGGCCTTTGGGTCGGTTGATAGGCTCTCCAGGGTTCTGACCGTATTGGGCGACGCTGCAAATCAGATGCGTACCGCCGTTAACCAGCGACTTGTCCTGGAGGTTGCATTCACTAAGCTGGCGCGTCCTAACACGGAGCTTTCATTGGAAGCACTGGCTGATAGGGTAGCAGTTCTTGAGCAGCAGCTTGCAAACGGTGTTGTTGCGGCTCCTGCTGGCGAGAAACCCGCAGCTCCCGCACCTGCTCCGGTTCCACAGCCGGCTCCTGTTGCCGCGCCGGCTCCCACCCCTGCACCCGCACCAGCGGCGGCTCCAGCACCCACACCACAGGCGGCCCCCGCTCCAGTTGCAACCCCAGCGCCAGCTCCAGCTCCGGCTCCTGCACCAGTCGCTGTGTCTGCACCTGCGTCAGCTCCGGCACCGCAGCCTGCACCAGCACCCACTGCCGCACCTGCGCCACAACCGGCACCTGCGCCACAATCTGCACCTGCGCCTGCGCCAGCTCCGCAACCGGCACCTGCGCCTGCTCCAAAAGAAGTTGACCAGGCAGATGCACTTCTCGTCAGACAGTGGAAAGAAGTCGGCAAGGTTTGTGCCTCCAAAAATGCCGCTCATGCAGCACTGCTGGTCAGTTCAACGCTCGAATCGGACGACGGCTCTGAGTTGGTAGTTACGCTGCCCAAGGGCTCCTCGTTTGCAATGAGGATGCTCAGCGCGCCAGCAGTTTCCGAGTTTGTAAAAGAGTGCGTTGCCCAGGTCATGGGCCCGCGCCGCATCAAATATGTTGAGTCAAGCCTTGCCGCAACGGCAATCTCTCGAGAAAAACGTGCAGATCAGGTGCCGGCTCCAGCTCCAGCACCGGCTCCAGTCCCAACACCGGTTGCATCTCCAGCTCCGGCTCCAGTCCCAACACCGGTTGCATCTCCAGCTCCGGCTCCCGTCGCACCAGCTCCTGAGCCAGTTGCGCAGCCCGCTCCTGCCTCTGTTCCCGCTCAGGTACCTGCGCCTGCTCCAGCACCTGCAGCTCCCGTTGCACCAGCGTCAGAGGCGTCATATCCGATGCCTTGGGATGAGCCTGCGTCTGGCAGTGCACCTACTGAGACTCTCGACCGCGATCAGGTACCTTACAGCGATGACGATGTAGCTGCAGTTTTGGACAACTCCGTTGAAGATGCCGCTTCAGCTTCAGTTGCACCTGCGGCTGCGTCTGCACCAGTGGCTCCAGTTGCACCTGCACCAGCGCCTGCACCCGCAGCGCCTGAACCCGCAGCACCCGCGCCGGCGCCTGAACCCGCAGTACCCGCGCCAGCACCTGCACCTGCAGCGCCTGAACCCGAACCAGTTCCGACTCCAAAGCCCGCTCCAGTACCAGCTTCACCAGAGGATATTGCTGCTCGTTCAGCGCTTCCACCAGAGCTCAACAGCGTGGCAGACATGCTTGAAAAGGTATTTGGACCAGCAGTTTCTTTGTCGGTAGAGAAGAAGCTGGATGCCGAAACTCCCGTAGACCCTGCAAATAACTAGAACTTCTCACGATATTCTCGTGATATGACGCTTTGGTGCATGGATCCTCATGCGCCAGCGCAAAGAGCGCAACTTGTCTAAAATAGATACGACGATAGGAGAACATATGGCACGTGGTGGATTTAACATGGGCGGTATGAACCGCAATCAGATGATGGCTCAGGCTCGTAAAATGCAGGAGCAGCTGCTGGAAGCTCAGCAGAAGGCTTCTCTTATGCAGGCAACCGCAAGTGCTGGTGGCGGCGCTGTTAAGGTAACCGCATCTGGCGACCTGCGCCTGACCAATATCACCATTGATCCTGAGGCAATTGATCCTGAGGATATTGAGATGCTGCAGGACATGATTCTGGCTGCTGTAAATGATGCTCTTGAGTCCGCTGAGTCTCAGGCATCTGCCCAGATGAGCGCAGTAACTGGCGGACTGAATATTCCAGGACTGTTCTAATTTATGGCGTTTGATACCACAAATGATGGTCGCGCGCTGCAGCGTTTGCTTGACGAGTTAGGCCGACTACCAGGCATTGGTCCAAAGTCTGCTCAGCGCATAGCCTACCATCTTCTAGAGGTTGATTCCGAGGAGGCTCGCCGTTTGGCGCAGGCTATCTTGGAGCTTAAGCAGCAGGTGCATTTTTGCCCTATCTGCTTCAACTATGCGACGCGTGACGATTGCGACATTTGCCTGGATTCTTCCAGGGATCGCAGTAAAATCTGCGTGGTCTCCGAGCCTAAGGATGTCTCGGCAATCGAGCGTACTGGTGCGTTTCACGGCCTCTACCACGTTCTGGGCGGCGTAATCTCGCCTATGGACAAGATTGGTCCCGAGCAGCTCCACGTGCGCGAGTTGCTGTCCCGCCTGGCCGATGGCACCGTTACCGAGGTAGTTCTGGCAACTAATCCGGACGTTGAGGGAGAAACAACTGCAACGTACCTTTCCAGAACCATTAACCCGCTTGGAATGACGGTTACCCGATTGGCAAGTGGACTTCCCGTGGGCGGAGATCTTGAGTACGCTGATGAGGTAACATTGGGACGTGCAATTGAAGCACGTCGGGAGGTTTAAGCATGGCAAACCACATGAGAACAAGTTCATCTGGCGAGAAGACCCCTGAGGCTTCATCGGTTGACATGAAGAACATTTCAACGCTTCGTGCTGGTCAGGGCGCACAAATTCCTCAGAGCCCACGACAGGCCGATAACACGCCAGAACCTCCAAATAGAAAATCAGTCATCATCTTGGTGGTCGCAGCTATTGTTGCGCTTACTGCTCTGTTCTTTATTGTTCGTTGCGCTACAAGCACTAAGAGCGAATCTGCAAGCCAGCAGCCAAAGCAGACCCAGTCAGCCTATGCCGACGAGAAGCAGCAGGATGAGCAGGCAGTTGACGGCTCAGTTACCTTCCACGGTATGAAGTACTCTCTGGAGAAGCAAAGCGACGGCAAAACTGCTGTTGTTCGCACCAGTGACTCGGGAACTAAGAGCGTTCTGTTTGAGGTTGAGGGAACTCCTACTAGCCTGATTCTTTTTAACGACACCATTTTGGTTCCAGAGAATCGCGATTCTGGCTGGGATGTTGTGGCATGCGCCCTGGTAGACGGCTCGCTTCCAACACTTATTGCCGATAAGGACGGCAAGGCTGTTGGCGGAAACGGTACTATCACTGCAGCTACGCTTGACGGAACTACACTTAAGGTAACCGATTCCACAGGAAACACCACCAGCGTTGCTCTTCAGTAAAAGCAACGCGAAGAAATTGTGGATTTCCAGTGGGCGTTCATGTTTCTGAGCTGCGGATATTCTCGCCAAGTGGTTATTTTCAAGAAAATTTTCAAATTCGTTGGAAATAACGCTAGACAAGAATAAAAGTTCCCTGTATTATTTCAATTCGCAACAAGGCGTCCGGGGTATTAGCTCAGCTGGTTAGAGCGCCGCCCTGTCACGGCGGAGGTCGCGGGTTCGAGCCCCGCATATCCCGCCATTGCATGTTCAAGCCCTCTTCGGAGGGCTTTTTCATTACCAAAAAAGTCCAGCATAAAAGATTTAAATTACATCTTTAATTTATTGAAACCAAGTCAGAAAATAGAGCATTGTGTGATATCTTTACATCAGAATGTGTCTAAGTGCTTCTGCTACAGAAACATTTAAAAGCAGAGGTAAAGTGAGGTGGATTGTGCGGAATCAGAATACTTTGGATGCGCTGTCGCAACGCGATAGCGTAAGTTCCATATCCGCTGAATCTTCCAATACGGAACACACTTCAGATTTGATCAAGAAAATTGCTGTTTTTGATTTTGATGGAACCGTCATTTCTGGACAGTCAGGACTCTTGTTCTCTGCGTATTTGCTTCGCCGTCATCTGTCCTCAATTGCACGCACGCTCAAGCTTGTGTGGTGGGGAGCTCGCTACAAGCTACACCTTCCTCAAAGGCAGGAAGAGGCTCGTGAGCTGGTTGTTGGTGCACTTACGCAGTATAGCGTTGAGTTTGCAAATGCTGTCATGCACGATTTTCATCGCGAGGTAATTGAGGGGATGTATCGTCCTCAGGCGCTGGAAGAGGTGCGTCGTCGGCAGGCAGAAGGTTGCTGCGTGCTGTTGGTTTCAGCAACGTTTGAACCTATCGCGGAATTGGCCGCCCAGAAGCTGGGAGTGGACGCGTTTCTCGCCACAAAGATGCAGGTGGGAGCCGACGGGCACTATACCAGTAAAGTTGACGGCCCCGTGATTGAGGGCGCTCAGAAGTTGGTCTCGGCAACTGAGTGGTGCAACCAGCGCTTTGGCGAGGGCAACTGGGAGATTGCGTACGCGTACGGCGATCACTACTCGGACGCAACGCTTTTGTCTGCAGCTCAAACGCCGTGCGCTGTTTGCCCTGGTCCAACGCTTGCCAGACTTGCAAACAAGCGCGGCTGGAAAATTTTGAACTGGTAGCAACGATTGAACTAAGAGCAGCACCTGAACCGATAGCAAGAACCAACCTGTAACAACGGCCGACCTGGTCACAAGCCAGATAAGTGAGAAAAGCAGTCCCTCAAGCGGACGCACGAGGGGTACTTGGAGAACCAATGGAAATTTCGCGCAAAACTGACTATGCAATCCGCATGCTTTCTTCGCTGGTAAGAAGCCCAAAGAAGCTTCTTTCTGTTCGCGACGCCGCAGAAGAAAACGATATTCCATACTCTTTTGCTCGCTCAATCCAGCATGACCTGGTCATCGCGGGCGTGATTGTTAGCACGCGCGGCGCTCACGGCGGCATGATGCTGGCCATTGATCCTACGGAAGTAAGCGTTCTTGATATTGTCGAGGCAGTTCAGGGACCTGTTTTTATTTCTAGCTGTGAGTGGGCAGGTCCTAATAATGAGCCATGCCCTCGTCATAATTCGTGCTATTTTGGACCCCTTTGGTGCAGTGCCGAGAAAACCTTACGTAATTTCTTTGCGTCCGTGACTCTGCATCAAGTTGTTGTTGAGGGTCTTATGCCAGAGATGGTGGGCGAGTTCCATCTGGTAAAGAATGAGAATGCCCAGCGTAATGAGCAGATTATCCAGAATGCCGCTGCCGCTATTGAGGCTGAGATTACTGCCGGCACCTTCGATAACCTGCTTGATGGTGAGGTTATTTCTGCCGAGAAAAAGCCTTACGAGTTCAATATTGGTCGATAAGAAAATCTCACATACAAAAATGAGTGGCGAAGTGGAACCCGCATCAGAACTCACGCCGGAACTGCGTGTATTTGTCGAGTTCGTAGCCAAGAAAGGTCGCGAGTTGTATCGCGATTTGCCTTGGCGTCGCACGTATGACCCGTATGCTATCTGGATTTCTGAGGTTATGCTTCAGCAGACGCAGGTCAGCCGCGTAGATGGCCGCTGGCAGAGATGGCTGGAGCGCTTCCCAACGGTCGATGCGCTGGCTGCCGCCGCGCCTTCGGACGTGCTTGAAGAATGGCAGGGCCTGGGCTACAACCGTCGCGCTTTGTCCGTGCATCGAGCTGCTCAGGCAATTTCTGAGGCCGGCGGAGTCTTTCCACAAGATCCAAAGGAGCTGGTAAAGCTTCCAGGCATTGGTCCGGCCACTGCTGCGGGTATTCGTGCGTTTGCGTTTAATCTGCACGGTGTTTACCTGGAGACTAACGTGCGCACGGTCTTCCTGCACGAGCTGTATCCGCAGGCAGAGGGCGTGCCAGACTCCGAGCTTGTCCCGCTGGTAGAGCTAACGTGTCCTGCGAGTGTTGAGGATGCGGCGGACGCCGCAGACGCTGCGAACGTTGCGAACGTTGCGAACGCCGATAGCACTGCGAACGATGCCACAGCGACGCTCACACCACGTAGCTGGTACTACGCCCTTCTCGACTATGGTGCGTACCTGAAGAAAACCATTCCCAACCCTTCGCGAAGGTCCAAAAGCCACGTCAAGCAGTCGCGCTTTGAGGGATCACATCGGCAGAAGCGAGCTGAGCTCTTGCGCGTTCTTCTCGCCCATAAAGATGAGGGAGGAGCGGAGTTTGAAACGCTTCACCAGGAGCTCTGCCAGATTGAGGTCAACGCGGGGCGAGAAACCCTTGATGAGCAGGTTACCCTTGGCTTACTTGAAGAACTTGCGAAGGAAGGCTTTTGTCAGAAAAATGATGAATACTGGTTGCCCTAAATGGTTATAATTCATAGTGCTGACGAAGGGGTCAGTATATGAGCATAAGTGCTAATGATTATCATTTGCATTTGTTCACCACAGGTAACACGGCGCTACCCAGGCGCTTAACATCGCGCTCACAAGCGCTTTGACATGCGTTAACGTGCCACTCGTTAGCGCGGGAGAGGAGAAAAAATGGCAGTAGATTTTGAGAATTCTCAGACAAAGAAGAACCTCGAGGCAGCTTTTGCTGGTGAGTCCCAGGCTACCAACAAGTACAGCTACTATGCTTCCCAGGCTGCAAAAGATGGTTATCAGCAGATTTCCAACATTTTCACCGAGACTTCTGGCAACGAGAAAGTTCACGCTAAGCTTTGGTTCAAGTATCTCCACGGTGGCAAGATTCCAGAGACTGCAGAGAACCTCAAGGACGCAGCTGCTGGTGAGAACTACGAGTGGACTACCATGTACGCTGATTTCGCTAAGGTAGCTGAGGAGGAGGGCTTCGCAGAGATCGCTGCTAAGTTCCGTCTTGTCGGTAACATCGAGAAGACTCACGAGGAGCGCTATCAGAAGCTTCTTGAGCGTGTTGAGTCCGGTGAGGTCTTTGAGCGCGAGGGTGTCAAGGTTTGGAAGTGCCTCAAGTGCGGTCACCTGCACGTTGGCGCATCTGCACCAAAGGTCTGCCCAGTCTGCGGTCACCCACAGGCATACTTCGAGGAGCAGTCCCTCAACTACTAAGTTGCAGCTTCAACTTTTAGTGCGTTAAAAATGTACCCGCCAGCAGGTCATCGGCTTGCTGGCGGGTATTTTTGTGCGTAGATGTTGCGGTGAGATTGGGTTTCTCGCTATGTGTTTAACGCATCTAGTGGACCGCTCGGCGCGCGCCTGACATGTGTTCCGTGAACCGCCCGGTGCGCGCCTGATTTCTTAAAAGAATCTGTAACTTTTGCCTAAATGCTTCAAAGAATCTGTGGATTTGCCTGATTTCATCAAAGAATCTGTATCCAAAATACAGAATCTTTGCACTTTTCAGGCTCACTTTTCAGGCGGGATTTAAAGCGTGTCCGGGCTCACCCTTCCAGGGAGCCTGATATTATCGTCATGTCTGAACGATTTGCCGGAAGAGTACGCCAAGTCTGAGCTATTTGCCGGTTTTTCTCGTCATGTCTGAGTAAATTCGCTCAGACTCCATTCACTTTTCAGGCTTATCGCGGTGCTTAAGTCTGGATTCGCAACTCAGAAGCGCCTGGCGAGAAACCCGCGCGCTCGTAGCCTGCGCGCCTGGCGAGAAACCCGCGCACTCGCAGCTCAGCGCCGGGCCAGCGTGCTGGGCCCCGCACTTACCCCTTGAACCAGCGATTGGGCTGCTCGTAGGAAGGGCAGATGTCGCTCATGGGACAACCGACGCACTTGGGGTTGCGAGCGGTGCAGGTTTCTCGCCCAAAGTGAATC
>JABZHQ010000103.1:0-2781 GCA_015258765.1 Atopobium sp.
ACTCCTTTACCTTCAAAGACGAGGTAATAAGAGGAAATCTTAAAGTTAAGAAAATTGGACACACTTCCCTAAGTTCACCTGATGGTTATTCTGAAGTAGATAAAATGCCAAGTCTGAAGGGCGCCAAAATTGAGCTAACTAATAGCTCTGTTCGACCCATCTTCTATCAGGGAAAATGGATTGCTCCTCACGAAGTTGTCACCACAGTAGATACAAACGAGCTTGGAGAGGCTACCGTCGAAGGTCTTCCTTTTGGCTCCTATTCACTTAAGGAGGTTACGGCTCCAGCAGGATACTCTCTCAACAAAGAATGGAACCCAACGGTTACTCTTACTTCTGAAGAGACTGTAGAAGCACCCGAGCTTATTGATGAAAGAATTTCTTTACAAACAATGCTTGTAGATACTGCGGGATCAAAAAAACCTGAATATGCCGAGACGCTCAATCTTGTTGATCACATCAAATATGAAGGGCTTACTCCAGGGGAAGAGTACGAAATTACTGGAGAACTCTATGAAACAAAGCAGCTCCAAGAAGGTACGGCAGAGCCTGTTGCTCGCGGAACTGTCCACTTCAAAGCTCCTACCTCATCAGGAGAAGCTGCGGTTCCCTTTTCTGTAAGGACTGCCTCACTGGAGGGCAAAGAGGTTACCGCCTACGAAACCATCTCAAAAGATGGTGAGAAAGTTGCTTCGCACACCGACAGTCACTCTAAAGCACAAACTATTCGTGTGACACCTAAGCCCCATCTTCCTGGAACAGCAGATAATGCCTACGCAGTTCCCCTTTTACTCGCCTTGGCAGGATCGGTACTTATTGGATGTGTCCACTTATTTGCAGCAAAAATAAGACGCTCCTTTTAGTTGAGAAACCTTGCCTTAGCGCTAAAAAAGAAAGGGCAGAACTCTCTGCCCTTTCTTAAAATTTGTACTAGTTTCTTGTTCGTTTATGAGCGTCTAATAAGCTCAGTAACAAGAGCTGCAGCATCAGCACACTGACCAGCGTTAACGTTCTCGCGAACATCAGCGGCGGTACGGCTAAGTGCAGGCAGTCCATCTTCATTTAAGCCCATTAAGGTAACGGAACGAACTGAATTCCGCATTGCAGGAGTTGCGTCAGTGGTTCCCCAATCAAATGCGCTCTGCTCAACATCAATATGAAGATCAGTTGCAATAGTAGAAAGGAGTCGAGTCATTCTACGGTCAGCGCGGCGAACGTTGCCAATTCCCTCATTCTTAAGAATGGAGAGCGTACCAGCACCAACACAATCAAGGTTAATGAGAAAAGCACCGCGAATATCAGTTCTGTGCTTTGCGAGGAACTCCCTCATGCCTGCGTGGTCAAAATCAGACGCTCCAAGTGCAACAAACCAAATATCGTGTGCAATGAGCTCGTCATCAGAAAGTGAAAGAACAGCATTACGAAGATCATCCTCAGAAATAGCGGCTGCATCTTCAGAGTCGGTCTCTTCACGATTCTCAGCAGATGGTGCTGCACCGCCCTTCCAGTCATCTGATGGACCGTCGTTGCGACCGAAGAGTCTAAAAGAACGGCGCTTTGCCTCAGGAGTCTTTGCGTCCTGTGCCTCTGTGAGACCCTCATCAGCCGAAATGGTGTCGAATGGGCTCTCTTCGTCTTCTACCTCTGGAGAAGGTGCAGATGTTGGAGCTGGAACATAGTGAGGAGCTGGCTCAGAAGATGGAGCCAGTGGATCGACGGCATCGCCGGAAGGATCAGGAAGATCAAAGAGGGATGCCCGACGAGCAAAATCGTTCTTAGCATGGAGCTCATGTGTTGCTTCAGGCTGTACCTGCGTTGCATCTGCATCAGCGGACTCGTGAACCTGCTTCATAGTTGCATTGAGCTCATCGTCAACAGAATCATACGCAACGGTGTTGTCAGCAGAAGCATCCTCAGTCCGCTCTTCTTCTGTTGTTGCATTTACAGCCTCTGCAACATCCTCGAGAGATGCAGTCTGGCTTGCGCCAGTAGTGTCATAAGCAACGTAGCTTACTTCGCAATCCTCAGGAAGAATGCCCAGTGAATTAAGAACTTCCTCGCCGTGGCGGACGCCTTCCACCTCATCAGGCTCTGGGATAAGTGCAGCTGCATCTCCTGCAAAATGATGAACAACCTCGGGTCGATGACCAGTAGGACGGACATTCTCGAGAATACCAAGAAGTGCTGCAACTGAAGACTTGTTGTTGTTTGCGCCAATAGTGCAAGGTGCAAAACGCTCTGCAATAGTTGCGACAGAAAGAACAACAAGTGGAAGAGCTGCAAGAATACCAACAATCCAGAAAAGGACACGAACTGGATCAGGAAGGAAACGAAGAATCTGAACAAACGTAGCAACAAACACGGCAACTACACACCAACGAGCATACCTCTGTGCAAGCGGTACGTACTTTGCTACAGGGGACTCAACAAGGAAGTTTGTATGTGGAGAGTCATAGTGAGCAACGATGACGATTGGACGATTGCCTTTTGCGACAAGCTCACCAGTGGCCTCGTGTTTAGCAACAACGTTCTGGCTCCTAATAGAAGATCCAAATGAACCCAGAATGTCATTACCAAAATACTTGAGACACGTAAGTGCGCCAAAACCAGCGACAAGCAGAAAGCCAAAAGCAATGAGTGCTGCATTACCAGTGCCTGCAAAAATAACGCCAATGAAGAGGAGGATTAGATAGATTGAGTAGCCAAGACTCTTAATAGACTTAGCGTCAAATTCTTCAATGGTTGCCTCAAGCCCGTGAAGTTTCATTTCTTCAGCAATGG
>JABZHQ010000030.1:0-12989 GCA_015258765.1 Atopobium sp.
ATTACCGTCAGCCGAGAAAACAGAAACCTTTACACCTGGTGTAGATGTATCAATAGGATCTGCAAATGCAAGTTTAGGTGCAGAAACTGCAAGAACTGCAACAAACGCAAGTGCAAGTGCACACGCAATTCTCTGAAGCGTCTTAATGTGGCGCATAAAACCTCCTGGAACTATTACAAGTAATTACGTACTCTTACGGCCAAAATTCAGCTGTAAGAGCATATAGGACAAGGCAATTCTTAGTAAATGAACCCAGAGCGATTACATATATCTTTCATAGGTTTTCCACGTATTTTCCATATGTTTTGACATAAAAAAGCGCGGCGAGAAACTCACCGCGCTTGAACGCATATGTTGTAACGCTTTCAGTCAGAGAATTACTTAACAAGCAGGAAGTATGCGATAACTGCAATACCCAGAATAATGCGGTACACGCCAAAAGGCTTGAAATCATGCTTGCGGACATAGCCCATAAGCGCTCGGACCATAACAAGCGAAACGATAAACGCCACTAAACAACCAACACCCAAAATAATTGCCTCGGGAGCGGTGAAGGTGTTGCCCTTCATAAAGTAGCGCACAAGCCTTAAAGCAGAAGCGCCAGCCATAGTAGGAATTGCCAGGAAGAACGTAAACTCAGCAGCTACAGCCCTCGAACAACCAAGTGCTAAGCCGCCAAGAATGGTTGCGCCAGATCTTGAAGTGCCTGGAACAATTGCAAGAACCTGGAACACACCAATACCAAGTGCGGTCTTCCAGTCAAGATTGTCAATGTCTTGCACGCGGGCCAGGTTGTCGGCTGAAGGGGCCTTCAGGGATGCAGCGGCGTTTGGACGCATGTGTTTACCACGAGGTGCTTCAATCTTTACCGTTGCAGCGACCTTCTCGCGATGTAGCTCAAGCACAATAAAGATGATGCCGTAGAAAATAAGGGTTGCAGCAATAACAAAAGGGCTTCCAAGATGCTCTTCAATGAAGTCATTGAGCGGCAGACCAATTGCTGCTGCAGGAACGCAGCTGACCACCACTTTTGCCCAGAGTTTCCAGGTAGAGCGCTTCTCGTCTTTGGATTTCTTTGGCGAGAAGGGATTGAGCTTGTGGAAAAATCCCACGCATACTGCAAGAATTGCACCAAGCTGAATAACAACCAGGAACATATTCCAGAAGTCTTCAGAAACATTGAGTGGTAAGAACTGATTGAGTAGCAGCATATGGCCTGTTGATGAGATAGGTAGCCACTCGGTAATACCTTCAACCACGCCAAACAACGCTGATTTAAGCGCTTCAATCCACAAAATTGCCGACTCCACTAAAACCTCCTTGGGGACTGATTACGGACCTATTGTACGCAATCCGTTCGCCCTTTCTTTTTCTACCGTTCACGGTTTTATCTAATGACTTTACTACTTTAAAAGTGCCTTGTTTTCTGCAAAGTTGGCAATTGGAGTCAAAAACAAGTAGAATTGACACCCTCGCACGAGCGGAGAGAAGCGATTATGCGTATTTTGGAGGTTAAGTGTTATCTGACCTCGCGCTTGAAGCCAGTAATGAGTGGATAGCACAACATGCGTACTAATCGGAAGCCCCAATCGCGGAGGTCGATTTGAACAAATATATGCGTCATAGACGCTTACCTTCATGCTCTACCCTTATGACAGCACTTCTTGTAGTAGTGCTTGTTGTTAATACCTTTTTGTTTGGCGTCTCAAGAGCTCAGGCAGAGACTCTTGAAGAGCTCCAGGCCAAGGTAGAGCAGACCAATTCTGATTACGATGCCGCTAACCAGCGCGTAGCTGAGCTGCAAAAGCAGATTGCAGATAACGAGGCACGTATTGCAGAGATTGAACAACAGCTCCCAGAGCAGCGCTTAAAAGCTGCAGAGTCTATTAGAGCTATGTATCGTATGCAGCAGGGCTCCATGGGAATTATTGATCTGCTTTTATCGGCAGATAACTTTAATGATTTGATTGCTGTTGTTCAGTATCTTGAGATTATCCAGAACAAAAATTCAGATGCTATCAACCACCTTGTTGACCTCAGCAAAGAGCTTTCTGAGACTCAGTCATCTTTAAATGCACAGATGGCAGAGGCAGAAGAGCAGAAGAAGGCTGCTGAGGATGCTATGAATGCAGCAATTGCAACAAGAGAGCAGTTGCAAGCAGAGCAGGCTGCGCAGGCAGCAGCAGAGGCAGCAGCTGCAGAAGAGGCTCTGAAAGAAGCTTCTACTGAGACTACCTTTACCAACGCTTCTGGTAATACCACAGAAGTCACTACCCCATCAACTCCTTCGGCTCAAAATGTTGACTGGTCAAGCGATAAGACCAACTTTGTAAGCAGCTGGGGTGCTCGAATTGATGCGTATCTTGCTGGCTCCCCTCTTGCTGGTTACGGTTCAACCTTTGCTGAGGCTGCATGGGCCTACGGTGTTGATCCGCGTCTCTCGCCTGCTATTTCTGCAGTTGAGAGCACAAAGGGTAGGTATAACTTCCTCCCCTACAACGCATGGGGTTGGGGTTCTGCTAGCTGGGGTAGCTGGGAAGAGGCTATCTGGGATCACACGGCTGGTCTTGCTGCTGGCTATGGCGGAAGGCTTTCTGTTTCTGGCGCTGCAAAGTACAACCCAGCAAATCCAAACGGCTGGTACTCGGCAGTTCTTACGCAGATGGAGCTCATCTAAGCTTCTGGCCACATAACCTTTAGAGAACGTTAAAACCCCGCAGTTTACCTGCGGGGTTTTTGTTGTTGGGCACGGTTAGGCGGTGAGCACGACCATCGCTAGGATGAGGGCAAAGCCGATAAGGTCAGCAACGCTAAAGGTAGTTCCAAGCACCAGTACGGTGGTAATGGTTGCCATAACGGGCTCGATAGTGCCCAGAAGAACTGCCCTGAGTGAGCCTGCGTCCTTAACGCCCTGCAGGTAAAGGCCGTACGCCAAGAAGGTTCCTACCAGCACACCAATAACTACCAACAAAACACCAAAAGCATCCAGCTGAGGCATATGGTTCCAGGGCTGATAAAACACGGCAATCAACGTGCCTGAGAACAGAAAAGCTAGGCCGTTAACGGTAAAGCTTCCCCACTTTTCCATCAAAGGCTTTGGCAAAATCGAAAGAGCTGCCTGGGCAAACGCACACATAACGCCCCAGAAAATACCAGCAGTTGGAAGATTGAGTGTGCCTGGATTTCCTCCTGTTACCAAGAGATAGGTGCCAATAAGCGCCAAAACAATACCAAGAATCTCTCGACGACGAGGCCAGCGCTTGCCAACCACACAGACAAAGGCTAAAACGCCCAGCATGCCCAACGACTGCATGATTGTTGCGGTTCCAGAATTAGTAGCATTAACTGCATAAATATAAGCAACTTGCGAGAAGAGAATGGCAAACAAGCTAACCACAAATATTTTTGCCAGCTCTTTTGGCTTCCTGATGACAGTTGTGAGATTTTTTCTATCAAACGCAAAAGCAGTTCCTAAGAATAACCAGCAGGCACAAAGCTCACGAATATCAATCAACCACATCGGATCAACGTGATAGGTATCAAGCAGGTACTTTGCAGCGGTTCCAAATGCGCCCCAGGAAGCTCCACCAATCAAGACAAAGAGCATTCCTCGATAGATTTTCTTCTTGTTATTAGGGGTTATTTCAGCGTCATCGATTCCAAGTGCTTCCTCTTCTGCAGAAGTCTCTAAAACGTCTGTGGCCTTAGAAGACTCCACATCGCTCTCATGAGAAATGAAATCATTCATCTGGGTATAAATCTTTCATTACAAAATACGGACACAAGTGTCACTTTTTCTCTGACGCGGTAGTATCACAATAACAAAAATCCACCTTACCCTGCTTTGTGCGGAGTCTCAAGTCTCCAAACGGTTCAAATGGGCAAGATGGTCCAAAACGGCATTAATGCTCACGTAAGTTTTCGTATAGATTGGCAGCTTATGACATCCAAGTATTCGCAGATGGATAGCGCGTTTTCTGTTGGTACGCATCATGCAGAAGACAAGAGCTTTGAGGTAATCTCAGCTGAGTGGGTTAACGAGATTTCTGGCTATGCCTACATCTTTAAGCATGTTCCTACAGGTGCTCGCCTTATGTGGTTTGCCTGCGACGATGATAATCGCTCGTTTGCCATTGCTTTTAAGACACCTCCTGTAGACCACACAGGCGTCTTCCACATCTTGGAGCACTCTGTTCTCTGTGGATCCGATGCCTATCCTGTCAAAGAGCCTTTTGTTAACCTGCTCAAGACCTCTATGCAGACGTTCTTGAATGCAATGACTTACCCTGACAAGACGGTATACCCTGTGGCCAGCACCAATGTAGCTGACTTGGAAAACTTGATGAGCGTATACCTAGACGCCGTTCTGCATCCTGCAATCTATAAGCGCAAGCGCATCTTTGAGCAGGAAGGCTGGCACCTAGAGGCTGATGAGCAGGGCAATCTGAGCTACAACGGTGTTGTTTTCAACGAGATGAAGGGCGCACTCTCTGACCCAGATCGCGTGCTCTACGATTCTGTCAGCGAGGCCCTCTTCCCTGATACCGCCTACGGCAAAGAGTCTGGCGGCAAGCCCCGTGCAATCCCCGAGCTCACCTACGAGAACTTCCTGGACACTCACGCTCGCCACTACGACCTCTCTAACAGCTACACCTTCCTCTACGGCGACCTTGACTGTGAGCGTGAGCTCTCCTTCATTGCCCAGAGGTTTGCAGCTGCCGAGAAACGCAATGCAGATGCCCCTAATCCGCTTAACCTGCAGGCACCCGTGTTACCCAAGCCTGCTCAGGTCCGCATGAACACCACAGCCGACAACTCCAGCGTCGGCCTGGGTTACGTGCTTGGAACGCCTGACCAGCGCAATAAGATGATGGCAGCAGATATCTTGTTTGACACCCTCATGGGCTCCAATGAATCCCCGCTTAAGCGTGCAATTCTTGACGCAGAGCTGGGTGATGACTTTAGCTACTATCTCTCCGATGACCTTGCTCAGCCAATGCTCTTCTTGCAGCTCAAGGGCCTCAAAGAAGGTGCAGCTCAGAAGTTCCGTGAGCTGGTTGAGACCACCTGCCAGAAGATTGCTACCGAGGGCATTGATCCAAAGAAGCTCAACGCGTCCATTGCACTTGCAGAGTTTAACCTGCGCGAGAATGACCAGCCTTACTCAAACGGTATTGAGTACACGCTGCGTTCGCTCTCAAGCTGGCTCTACGACGACGCTCGTCCTCTGGACTACATCCGCTACGAGGACGCCATTGCCTACGTCAAAGAACTTGCAGATCAGAAGGGCTTTGAGAAGTTGCTGCTGGAGCTCATCTGCAACAGCAAGCACGCAGCTCAGGTTGAGCTTGTCCCTACAGACGAGGGAGAGGCTCAGGAAGAAGCCGCTGAACTGGCACAACTTCGCTCCACGCTCACTGATGAGGACGTCGAGAAGATCCGCGTAGAGGTAGAGGCACTGCGTCTGGAGCAAGAAACACCTGACGCTCCAGAAGACTTAGCCAAGCTGCCGTCCCTCTCGCTCAGTGATATCGGTGCAGGTAGAGAGCGTCCTGCTGGCTTTGAGGTTGAAGCTCCCCTATCGTGCATTGCGCACGAGCTGGATACTCACGGCATCGACTACGTCTACCATTACTTTGATTTGACCAGCGCAGTTACCTTTGAAGAGCTGCCACTTGTGGGCATTCTTACTGAGGCGCTGGGAAAGCTTGATACGGCTACACATACCGCATCCGAGCTTGATATTCTTATTGAGAGCAACCTTGGTCACCTCTCGTTCTTCACGGATATCTACGACCAAGACACACTTGACCAGGCGCACCCTGCTTTCATTGTTGCCGCAAGTGCCCTTGCCGAGAAAACCCAAGGACTTGCAAGCATTCCTTCCGAGGTTTGGTCCAGCACGCGCTTTGACGATTTGAGCCGCTTAAAGAACATTTTGATTCAGCGGCGCATTGCGCAGGAGCAGTACTTTGTTGGCGCTGGTCATACTGCAGCGCAGAATAAGGCTTTAACCGCCTACTCTGCAGCTAGCCGTGTAAACGATGCTCTAGCAGGCGTTGGTTTCTATGAGTACCTAAAGAACCTACTTGCCAACTGGGATGAGCGCGCCTCTCAACTTGCAAAAGACCTGGATGCGCTCACTCGCAAGATGTTCCGTGCAGACAACGTTACGGTTAGCTTTACCGGCTCCGCTCAGAGCCGCGAGGCATTCTGGCAAGCAGCGGGAGACCTTGGCCTTACGAATGGCAACAAATCGCAGGCAGGCAACGCAGAACCAACGCTTGTTGTCCCCGAGGGTAAGCTGCAGCACGTGGCGTACATCATTCCATCAAACGTCTCCTACGTTGGTCTCTCTTATCCAAACGTTGCCCATGCAACCAATGAACAGCAGGGTAACTGGCTTATTGCCACCAGAGTTCTGGGTCTTGACTATCTCTGGAACGAGGTTCGCGTCAAAGGTGGCGCTTATGGCGTCATGTTCAGAAACTCCATCGCTGGCCTGCAAAGCTTTGTCTCCTACCGAGACCCTGCACTTGATGCAACCCTTGACCGCTATGTTGGCGCGGGTAGCTGGCTCTCTGAGTGGACTCCAGACGCTGACGAGTTTGAGGGCTACGTAGTTGCCTCTGTAGCAGGCGTTGACGCTCCTGTGCCCGCTCGTATGCTTGCTCGCAGGCAAGACATTGAATACTTCAACCATCGTGATCCAGAGCGTCTTCTTAAGCTTCGCGAGAAGATCCTTCACGCCCAGGTTGAAGATATCAAAGAACTGGGAAGCACTATGCCTCAAAGCTATGATGACCTTTCGGTTGTTGTCTTTGGCGCAAAAGAGACCATTGAAGCTTCCAAGCTTGATCTTGAGGTTGTCGATCTCTTTGGCGGCCAGGAGAACTAGGCCTGGTAGCTGCAACAAAACGCAAAAGCCCTGTCATTCGTGCGTATGACAGGGCTTTTCTTGTGAGGCAATGCACGAAGCTAGACGTTCTTCTCGCCAACTGACGCGCAGGCGGCGCCTTACTCGCTTCTCAGCGCCTGAACTGGATCGGACTTAGCCGCCCTACCTGCAGGAATAAGACCTGCAAGGAGCGTCAAACCAACGCTAATCAGAATCAAAATGAGCGCGCCATTCAGCGGCAAGATCACCAGGTTGTCCACGTTAAACATGGCTTTGACCACAGCATTTGCGGGCAAAATAAGCAGTTGCGTAATGCCAATACCCATAACACCAGAAATAAGACCTTCGATAAACGTCTCCGCGTTGAATACGTTGGCAATGTCTCGCCTGGAAGCACCAATGGAGCGCAAAATACCAATTTCCTTTTTACGTTCAAGGACCGAGATAAACGTAATGATGCCAATCATGATGCTAGAAACAACAAGCGAGATAGATACAAATGCAATAAGCATCGCAGAAATCATATCCACAATCAGCGTAACAGAGCTCATCAGCGCACCGACAATGTCGGTATAGGTAATTACCTTAGACTCTTCGCCAGCAGCCTTTGCGTCAGCGTTGTACGTATTAAGAATTTCAACAATCTTTTCTTTACTTGCAAAGTCTTTCGGATAAATGTTGATTGACGTGGGCTTATTAAGGTCCGCATATCCCATCTTAGAAAGATTTGACTCATACGTTGCTGGCGTTGCCCTTAGCATTGACGCAGCAATAGCTGCTAGCTGCGATGGGTCAGCATTGAGCTTAAAGGCACTTGCGAGCGTTGCTTGATCTACCTGCATTGCATTGGACATATTTGCCACAACGCCCTGCATAGCTGTATTGAGTGCGCCTGCAATCTGATTTTGCATTCTTGAAGCAACCTGCGTCATCACGCTTGTCAACGCGGACTGTACATATACGCTCATAGCACGCGTAATAGCTGTAGAAAGTGTACTTGCAATCTGTGATTGATAAGCACTCATAAGCCTCTGAGAAACCTCAGCCTGAACACTTGGAAGGTCTGGGTTGGTTCCCAGCTTATTTGCTAGAGCACTAACCAGCTGTTGCTGCAGGTCATCGGTATCAACCGCAGAAGAAACCGTAGTTACAATCTGCGTACGTACCTGATCTGTTGCAAGGTAGTCTGCCATGGTCTTACCGGGATTAGCGGCGCTCCAAGAGTTCCATCCCAGAGCAATATTGCCCATGAGCGAAGAAATAGCAGCTTGTCCCCCTGGTTTGAAATTAACGGTAATGCCAGAAAGAATCTGCTGAATGTCTGCTGCAGAGAGCTCTGGGAAAGCCGCCGCCAGCGCAGCTGGATCAAGCGAAGACGTAACAGAAGACAGAACATCGCTATCAGACAAATTAAGCTGTGACGGATCAAAAGCAGGTAACTGCACGTCAGAAAGGTCAAGCGAGGACATATCCAAACCAGACAGATTAATTGACGAGAAGTTCAGCGCCTGTGAATTAAAGTTAAACGCCGAAGACAGCACGTTAGAATCAACGGAAATGAGAGAGCTGATAGAAAGTCCCTCAGAAGTTTGACCGTTCTTCTCGTCCTCAAAGGTTTTACCAGTGAAAACGTCAACATCTGGACGATTCATCTGATCCTGGACAATAGGAGATGTCTCTGCATCAGAAATCATCTTCTGAGTCAGTTGTGGTGTGTAGTAAATGCCCTCAGAAAGCGCTCCCGTGGTAGTTGGGTCTTTTGCCTGAACAACACCAACAATATGCAGGTCAGGTGCATTGGCAATGAGGTTATTCATGTATGACTGATCATCGGATTTGTCTGTCCAGACACCAAGATTACTATCCCAAACATAACGTTGATTAGGCATAACCAGCTTAAACGTTGGAGACATCAACTGCTCGTAGGTGTATGTACTATGAGACTCTTCGATAATGCTGGATTCTCCACTTGCAATTTTATCAACGGTAGAGCGCAGACCAGCGTAATCACGCAGGCCAAGCGTATACTCCAAAAAATCATCCATGGTGCCGTTTGGACGCAACACCAAAACAGCCTCGTTCCAAGCAGTAGGCCATCTACCAGCTCGAACAGTATAGCGATCCTCGTAAATAGAAGGATTGCCAGGAAGCTCACCAAAAAGCGATGTACTTGCAAAAGAAGCCAGTGGACTATATGACGGAATCTTAGGCGATACCTTAGAGAAAGTAACGTCTGGCTGCACCTGAACAGGATCAGAAGAGCCAGAGTCCGCGCCTGCCGGCAGGTAGATGAAGGGGCTTACAGAATAGCCATACGTAATAGCGCTGGCATACGTGTTAATGCCGCCGCCATTATTGTCGAGAAAAGCCTTCAAGCTGGTCAGGTCATTAGAACCAATACTTTCAGCCTGCATACCTAGCCTGTTGTTAGTAGGAATAGCACCTTCAGCAGGTTGATTTTCTAGCTTTGCAGCTTCTGCATTTTTCTGATTTTGCGTCATCTCGCTTTGTGCATCTTGCGTTTGAGAATCAGCCGAGTCAGAGCTGCTTCCACTTCCAGAAATAAAGGAAGAAATATTAACGGACTGTTCAGAGATGGTGAGTGGATACATTGAAAGCGTATCCTCCTCAACCTTTTTGATGTAACCGTTTGCACCATTTGCCAGCGCCAGAATTGCTGCAATACCAATAATGCCAATTGAGCCCGCAAATGCGGTCATGAGCGTGCGACCCTTTTTGGTCATGAGGTTATTAAACGAGAGACCCAGTGCAGTCAGAAGCGACATAGAGGTCTTGCGAGAAGGCTTGGCTTCTCGACGAGCAACGCTTGCAACATCAAATGGATCTGAATCAGCAGTTACCTGACCATCTGCCAGTTCAACAATACGCGTTGCATACTGATGAGCCAGCTCAGGATTATGCGTAACCATGATAACTAAACGGTCCTTGGCCACCTCTTTGAGCAAATCCATAACCTGTACGGATGTTGAAGAGTCAAGTGCTCCTGTTGGCTCATCTGCCAGCAAAATCTCTGGATCATTTACCAGCGCACGAGCAATAGCCACGCGCTGCATCTGTCCGCCAGAAAGCTGATTTGGGCGCTTATTTGCGTGCGCTTTAAGGCCAACCTTATCAAGGGCTTCAAGCGCACGTTCATGACGTTCTGACTTAGAAACGCCAGAAAGTGTCAATGCAAGCTCAACGTTACTTACCACGCTTTGATGAGGAATAAGGTTATAGGCCTGGAATACAAAACCAATGCGGTTGTTTCTATAGGTATCCCAGTCTCGCTCTTTGAACTTCTTGGTAGAAATACCATCTACCAGCAAATCTCCTGAGTCAAAGCGATCAAGACCACCAATGACATTGAGCATAGTAGTCTTACCCGAGCCCGAAGGACCAAGGATTGCTACAAACTCGTTATCCCTAAACGCAACGGAAATATGGTCCATTGCAGTTTGTTCAAATCCACCAGTGTTGTAACGCTTTGAAATACCTTTAAGCTCAAGCACGCGTTGCTTCTTTCTTGTTGGACTGTATGGAGCGCGGGACTTTCCTGTTAGTTGGCTGCGTCTTCGTTAGCTGTATCTGTATCAGCTACACCGTTCTTCTCGCCAGCGGCTGTCTGAGCTTCCGTATCTTCTGCAAATGGATCAGCAGTGACGTCTTCAATAACCTTCTGCTGAGCCCAGCTTAAGCCATAGAACAGGCCAAAGAGCGTCCAGAACCATGGAGCATAGAGCATGACAACCATCAAGAGGGCAAAAAGTCCTCGGAGAAGAGTCCAAGGGAGCACTACAATCAGGAAGAAAAAGAATGGCAGCACAAAGAGGACTGCTGCAAGAGCGCGCAGTACAACTGCCACTGTCTTAGTCAACGAGAAACCCGTATTGCGTGCAATAAGCAGACCTACCAGGCCAGCAATGCCAAAATACAGCATGATTGGCGCAACAAAATAGGAATAGAACAGCGGTGTAGAAGGGTCTTGAGGCAGCGTTTGCCTAAGAACCATCAAAACAATTCCCAAAACCGTTAAAACGCCAAGAAATGATGCGTTTCCAATAAAAGTCTTTTTCGTCATAGTTAACTCCTTTGAGAAGGGGTATTAAGTATAGTGTAACTAGTACCTTGTTCCCGACCTTGGCTATTTCATACGCGAGATGTCGCTAAAACCGCTGCTCTCCATATGTTTCAGGGTCAAACGTTTGAATTAAAGGAGTTTTTCATGACTGATGCAGAACTCAAAGCAAGCGCCGAGGCGTTTGTTAACGAGCACTGGGAAGAGATTATTGAGGATATTCGCTACCTTGTGCAGGTAGAGTCCGTTGAGGATCTGTCCCTTGCAGAGCCTGGCAAGCCTTGGGGTCCTAAGTCTTATGAGGCACTTCACCGCGGTCTTGAGATTGCAGAGCGTCTAGGCCTTGAGACCACAGATGTAGACGGTTACCTGGGCTTTGGCGACCTTCCTGGTGAGTCCGAGAAGTACCTTGCTACCATCGCTCACTCCGATATTGTTCCTCTGGGCAAGGGTTGGACGGTAGACCCTCTTGATGTTACCCGTCGCGAGGGCTTCATTCTGGGCCGTGGCGTTCTTGACGATAAGGGCCCTCTTGCCCTCTCGCTCTGGGCAGCTCACTACTTTGTTGAGCAGGTCAAAAAGACTGGCAAGAAGCTTCCTTACACCCTGCGTGCCATCGTTGGTAACAACGAGGAGACCGGCATGGGTGACGTCCCTTATTACCTCTCCAAGTATCCAGAGCCAGCATTCTGCTTCACGCCAGACGCTGAGTTCCCCCTTATCTGCGGCGAGAAGGGCGTGTACCACGCTCAGTTCACTTCTCCAAAGATTGCTGGCACACACAGCGAGAAGATCGTTGAGCTTGACGGTGGTACCGTACCTAACGCTATCCCAGGTCTTGCAAGCGCACTTATTCGCGCTGACGCATCTACCTTGGCTGACACTGATTCCATTAAGGTTGAGGACGCAGGCGTTGAAGATGATGGCACCAAGCTTGCTCGCATTAACGCAACAGGTAAGGGCGGACACGCTTCCATGCCTGAAGGAACTGTCAACGCAATTGGCCTGCTTGTAACCTACCTGCTTGATAACAACCTCTGTGGAGAGGCAGAGCGTGACTTCTTGACCTTCTCGCAGCAGCTTTGCTCAACTACTGACGGTACTGGTACGGGCATCCAGAGCGCTGACGACAAGTTTGGTCCTCTGACCTGCATCTCTGGTACCATCCGTACCAAGGGTGATGTGTACGTACAGACTATTGACTCCCGCTATCCAACCTCTACCACCGGCGAGGCAATTACTGCTCGTATGACTGAGTTGGGCGCCGAGCATGGTTGCACCTTTGAGGTTCTTTCCGATGCAGTTCCTTTCTACATTGACCCAAGCTCTCCTGAGATTACTACCCTTCTTGATACGTTCCATGAGTACACAGGAAGCAAAGAGCAGGCGTTTGTTATCGGTGGCGGCACCTATGCACGTCACTTTAAGCGTGCCGTTGCCTTTGGTCCTTATGACAGCAAAGCTGCAAAAGATCTGCCTGAGTGGGTTGGTATGGAGCACGGTCCTGACGAGGGAATCTCTGAGGAATGGCTCAAGCGTGCTCTTAAGATCTACATTGTCAGCATTGCTCGCCTGATGCAGCTTGACCTGTAAAACTACAAGCACAGAAATGTAAGAATAAAGCCTCTGTATTCCATTTGATTTGACTGCCTCCTATTTCTTGGACATAAGAAATGGGAGGCAGTTCATATGCGGGGGATTTGATTCTGCAGCGTGTTAGCGTCGGCTTTTAGGCCTGGCGCACAAAATAGCGCAGCTTTGGTAGGTTCTGCCGAAGAATCGACATGTTCTTAATCAAGATAGCCAGGAAGCTAGGTGGTTGCACCGCTTGATATGCATCTTTATGCATAAACTTCATCTAATATGCTTGAACATGAATAGAGAAATATAAGAAATTTAACTATCGATAAATTCTGTATCTACGGAACACACCTAAGTCGGATAATCTGCTCAGATGCGGGCATTTTACACACCTAATGACGATAATCTGCATGATTGAGGTATTTTCAGCGT
>JABZHQ010000104.1:0-2718 GCA_015258765.1 Atopobium sp.
GTCCAATGCCCACTACCAACACGCCACTTGCATTAGGATCCAAAGTGCCTGCATGCCCCACGCGTTTCTCGCCAAATGCACGGCGAACACGAGAAACCACGTCATGGCTGGTTAGCCCAAGCGGTTTGTCAACAGCAATAAGTGCGTTAATTCCACTAGCTCCTCGCTTCACCTATGACTCCTTGTCAAGGGCGAGAAGATCGATGAGCAGAGGGACTATCTGGGTAAACACATCGTCAATGGTGCCTTCAGCGGTAAAACCTGCAGCAGCAGTGTGTCCACCACCACCCATTTGACGAGCTACGCCAGAAATATCAAGCTCTGATTTTGAACGCAGGTTGCCGCGAACTTTGCCGCCATCAACCTCTTTAAGGAAGAGTGCGATTTCTGTTCCCTCAACACAGCGCACAATATCTACCAGGCCATCCATCTCTGCTAGAGGAACACCTGATGCAGAAAGATCTGCAGTAGTAACGTAGCTGTAGGCAACGCGACCCTCACCAAAGGTGAGAATACGACCCATAACCTTTGCGGCAAGATGAAGATAGGCCAAGCGATCACTCTGGTAGACATGAAGCGCAATCTGAGATGGAGAAGCACCTGCTTCTACCAGCAAACTTGCTACCTCAAAAGCCTCGCCGTCAGCGTTTTGGTACTGGAAACGACCAGTATCAGTTACCAGCGCACACATAAGGCATTGTGCCTCAGATGGAATAAGTTCTGCACCTAAATGACAGGCAAACTCGGTGATAATGACGCCAGTTGCTGCTGCATCAGGACGCACAAGCCCTGCATTCCAATACACGTTGTTATAAGGGTGATGGTCAAGCACTGCTACCGTCTTAGAGCGCTCCATCAGCGCTTTTGCATCAGCCAAACGACCTGCAGTAGAAAGATCTACGCAGATAAAAAGATCTGGAGTTCCCTCGTACTTATTTGCAGGGACAAAGCTCTCAGTACCATCAAGAAACTTGTAAATACGTGGTACTTCTCCATCAGCATCTGCCAAAAGATTGGTGACAGTTTTGCTAGGCCATCTTCTCTGAATAATGGAAGAAAGTGCTAATCCAGAGCCAATCGCATCTCCATCAGGAGAAGTATGTGCGCAAACAACGATTGACGAGGCCTGCTCAATCAGAGCTATAACCTCGTCAAACTCTGGACGACTGACTTTTGTATTCAGTGACGTCACTTACTTACGCCTCCTCGTCAGAATTCTCTTCATCAGAAGCTAGAGGGTATCCAAACTCGTCTTTCTCAACACCAAGCGTTGGTGGAACAATCTCAAGGGCTTGAGCAATACGCTCAGCCTCATCGGTAGTAGTATCAATTTTGAAATCAAGCTCAGGGGTTACACGCCAGTTCAGCGCATGGCCCAAAAGCGAGCGAATCCTACCCTTAGCACGCTTAAGAGCTGCAAGGACCTTATCGTATCGATCAGGCTCACAGCTTACGTAGGCACGCATAAAGGACTTATCAACCGAGACCTCGCAGCTTGTGACAGTCACAAGCTGGAGATCAGGGTCAGAAATTTCAAACAAAAGGATCCAGCTGAGCTTTTCTCGAGCAATCTCATTGGTACGACGAGAAAACTGATTCTGTTTCATGCTGTCCCTTCTTACTCGGTACGAGCCACCTGCTCAATGCGATAACCCTCGAGCTGATCGCCAGGCTTGATGTCCTGGAAGTTCTCAAGGCCAATACCGCATTCGTAGCCGGATTTAACGCTCTTAACGTCGTCTTTGAAGCGCCTGAGCGATGCAATCTTTCCGTCATAGACAACAAAGCCGTCACGGATAAGGCGGATGTTATCGTCGCGGGAAATCTCACCCTCCGAAATCATGCAGCCGGCAGCAATACCAACCTTAGGTACCTTGAAGGTATCGCGGACCTCAGCAACGCCGGTCTGGACTTCCTGCTCAGTTGGCTTAAGCATACCAATACGAGCTGCGTCAATCTCTTCGATAGCTTTGTAGATGACGCTATACGTTCTAATCTCAACGCCTACGCGCTCTGCAGCAAGCTTAGCCTTTGCATCTGGACGGACGCCAAAGCCAATGATGATTGCGTTGGATGCATCAGCGAGAACAACGTCGGTCTCGGTGATTCCACCAACAGCAGAGTGAATGGTGCTGATACGAACCTCGGACTGGTCCATCTTGTCCAGGGAGTCCTGGAGAGCCTCGATGGAGCCCTGAACATCAGCCTTGATGATGAGGTTGAGTTCCTTGACGTCACGGTCAGCCATGGTGTCAAAGAGGTTCTCAAGGGTAACGTGCTTAACACGGTTCTGCTCTTCAATACGAGCCTTAAGAGCGCGCTGGTCAGCAAGCTCTCGAGCGTCGCGCTCCTCCTGGAAGACACGGAACTCATCGCCTGCACCAGGAACGGTCTGCAGACCAAGAATCTCAACTGCGTCAGAAGGACCTGCAGTAGTGACTGCGTTGCCCTTAGGATCAAGCATTGCACGGACGCGACCAAAGGCCATACCAGCAACAAGAGCATCGCCGATGTGGAGCGTACCGCGTGTAACCAAAACAGTAGCAACAGAACCGCGACCACGGTCAAGCTTAGCCTCAAGAACGTTACCAGAAGCAAAGGTGTCTGGGTTTGCCTTCAGCTCAAGGACATCTGCCTGCAAAAGAATGGTCTCGAGAAGATCGTCGATGCCCAAATTCTGCTTAGCGGAGATATCAACAAACATGTTCTGTCCGCCCC
>JABZHQ010000105.1:0-2710 GCA_015258765.1 Atopobium sp.
GATCCGAACAAATATGTTCGGAGCGTGTAACAATTTTTTAAGAAAATGGCATTTTGTTGAGCTTAACGGACCGCTCTTGCAAGAGTTTCTGCCGCCTGTGCACCAGCTACTGAGCCTTTGGCTGGGCCTCAGTCTTTGGGACGCAAATGAGCATGGTCCTGCCGTACTGGTCGGTGTAATTGCAGGTAAAGAGCGTAAGAACATGATCTGCACGAGAAATAACATCTGCTGCATCGGAACGAGAACTTACTGCCCTAGAAAGTCTATCTTTTAGGTAAGACCTGAACTCATCGACAGAGCCAAAGTTAAACTGTCGGACTTCCTCGTCATCTTCGTCGGTGTGATAGGTAAATACTGGCTCAAGCTCGTACGTCTGAGTAGGCGTGACATACCAGATTGTCTCGACCTTATCAAAGGTAGCCTGGTCATTCATTGCTCCGATGTACTGGAACATTGAGCCGTTTCTCATATGGTGACCATAGAGAATAGTCTGCTGGTCAGTGAGGCCATTTGGATTGTTCTGGTAATCCATGAAAATCTGACCGCCGATTGACCACTCGCCTTTTGCGTTTGTGTGCAGGTAGTGGTCGTTATCTGTGGTTTGATAAACAGGGTAGTTGACCTGTGTGTCTGGAATCTGAATCCAGCCGACTACCTGGTTATTTACTGCCTGAAGACCAGTCCAATCAATAACTGGAGCCTCATCTTTTTTCTCGGAAACTGTTGCGTATGTTGCGAGCTCTTCGTTGATGACATCTTGCTCGTGATACTCAAGCTGAGTCTTACCAAACATAACGCCAGCAACAACCAAGAGCCCAATGCCAACTACCAGCAAGATTGTGGAAAGAATGTAGGCAAAACCCTTCTTCTTAGTGGGTTTCTCACCAGACTTTTTAGGAGAGGTTTTCTTGTTGTCTTTTTTTGAAGAAGCGGAGCTTTTCATAGAAGCCATCCCGACGGAGGTTTTTGAGGTGTGAGTATTTCCAGCCGGCTGATCAGCAGCGGCGAATGAAGCAAAATGCTTGCCGTTTTTTGATTCCATGCACTTCCCTTCTGAAGGTACTCGTTTGTCATACCTTTGTCATACTCTTGTGATACCCCTTAAAAGTTTAGCTATGCACGAAACAAAAATCTCTGTGCATCTTATGAAGTCATCGCATAATCACATTTTGCAGTGTGTAAAACCCGCGCCTCAGGTTTTCTAAAGCGCGGGTCTCGTGTGTGATTACGTGCGGTTGCGGGTGCGGGTGCGGTGAAGTTTTATTCGCGATCGCGCGTCAGCTTATGCGTCAGCCATCTCGGCTTTGAGCTGGACGATCTTCTCGCGATACTCTGGAAGAGATGCGCCAAGAATCTGAGTAGCGTAAATAGCTGCGTTTTTGGCGCCGTTAATGGCAACGCAGGCAACGGGCACGCCGGATGGCATCTGGACCATGGAAAGCAGGGAGTCCATACCGCCGAGATCAGAGGTCTTCATTGGAACGCCAACGACAGGCAGTGGAGTAAATGCAGCAACAACTCCGCCCAGGTGAGCGGCCTTTCCTGCAGCTGCGATGATTACCTTGAGGCCACGGTCAGCGGCGGTCTCGGCCCACTGGTGAACCTTGTCTGGAGTGCGGTGTGCAGAAGCGATAACCAGCTCGTATGGAACGCCAAGGCGCTCGAGCTCGGCGGTGCATCCCTCCATAGTTGCAAGGTCGCTCTTAGATCCCATGATGATACCGACAACAGGCTGATCTGCCATCTCTGCTCCTTTGTTACGTCTCTTAAAATAGGTGGATACGTCAAATATCCACCTCACAGTATAGAGTATGATTTTCTTGAACGTTGGTCCATCAGTCCACGTGAAAGGAAACTGTAATGAATGAAACCAACTCTGTTCTGTACCAGCGAGAAGGCTCGTACATCCCTCGCATCGCCGCAGTGCATGACCTCTGCGGATACGGAAAATGCTCGCTGGGCGTAGCTATTCCGGTGCTTTCTGCAGCAGGATGTGACGTTTGCCCCGTGCCTACGTCGCTTTTCTCGGCACACACCAAGTTCCCTACGTTCTACATGCACGACACCACCAACATGCTTGAGGACTATCTTGATGCATGGCGGGAAGAGGGCATTGACCTGGATGCCATTTATTCTGGCTTCCTTGGCGCAGCAGAGCAGGTTGCAAGCATTCAGCGCTTGTACCAGGAGCATCCAAAGGCACTTCGCGTTGTTGACCCAGTTATGGGCGATGGCGGCAAGATGTATCCAACCTATACGCAAGAGCTTTGTGACGCAATGAAGTCCCTGGTAAACGGCGCTGATATTTTAACGCCTAACCTTACTGAAGCTTCGATTTTGACTGGTATCCCTTACGCTGGTCAGGATTTAACAGATGAGCAGGTAGATGAGCTACTTGATGCGCTGCTTACAATGGGTGCAAAGTGCGTCGTTCTTAAGGGCATCGTTCGTGGCGACGGTCTCATTCGCAACTTTGTTGCTACCGAGTCCGAGCGTGGCGAGATTGTCTCCGAGCTTCTCCCCTACATGCTGCACGGCACCGGCGATTTGTTTGCTTCTGCGCTTTTAGCTGCAGTTATGTGCGGTCAGGAAATCGCTGACGCGGTTGAGTTTGCTGGTGAGTTTGTCTGCGAGTCCATGGAAATTACTCGCGATCAGCCAAACTTTGAGCTTCGTGGCGTTTCGTTTGAGACAAAGCTTGGCCTAATTG
>JABZHQ010000106.1:0-2710 GCA_015258765.1 Atopobium sp.
TGAGCTGCGATTTCAGCGGCACGAGCCTCCATAATAGGCTGGAGTTTCTTACGAACAATAGAGATATATGCATCTTCAAGCGTAGAAGAAGCAGACTTTGCAGGAATCTTCATGTCCGCAAGGTGCTCGAGCAATTCCTTGCTCTGCATACCATATTCTTTGGCAAGGTCATGTACACGCATTTTTGCCATATATGAAAACCTTCCGGTTGACGGGATAGTTACAGGTAGTTGACTAGATCAGTGAGTCTGGATCGGAAGAAATCTCTGCATTCTCCATATCATCATGAATGCCGCAGAAATCAGAACCAGGTCTTGCCATATTGCGGCAAGGAGTACCGTTAGGGCTCACATACTTGCAACGATGAGCAATCTCTTCCTCGTCAACAGTCTCTTCAACAACCTCAGGAAGGTTGTTCAAAATGCTTGCAGCAAGGGACTCGTTCTTGATGTCAATGTGAAGACCTGTCAGACGAGCAGCAAGACGAGCGTTCTGCCCCTCTTTACCAATAGCCAAAGACAGCTGGTCATCAGGGACAATAACGGTTGCGTGTCCCGTAGCGCCATCAACAATAACGCGAGAAACACGTGCAGGTGAAAGTGCAGATGCAACGCAACGAGCAGCATCGTCAAACCAAGGCACAACGTCAACGCGCTCTCCACGGAGCTCAGAAACTACAGTGCGAACACGGCTGCCCTTAGGACCAACGCAAGCACCAACTGGATCAAGGCGCTCGTCAACGGAAGAAACAGCAATCTTGGAACGAACGCCAGCCTCACGAGCAATGGAGCGGATGCTTACAACACCGTCATAAACCTCTGGAACCTCAAGCTCAAAGAGACGACGAATAAGATCTGGGTGGGTACGAGAAACAACAATTGGTGGACGCTGACGCTCACCACGAACTGCTGGCTGAGTTGCATTAGGATCGCGAACGTCTACGATAATTGCCTTAATGCGCTGGTTGTGAAGGTAACGCTCGCCTGCTGGACGCTCATCGCGCTCATCAGGGAAACGGCGCTGATCAAAGTGTGGAAGCTCTGCCTCAACACCCTCACGAATCTTAATGATGGTGAAATCAGGAGTGGACTGAAGAACAGTACCTGTGATGATGTCACCAATGCGGCCACGGAACTCATCATAAATCTGAGCACGGGCGGCATTGCGCACAAGGGTCTTAATCTCTGCCTTAGCATGCTGTGCAGCAATACGGCTGGTATCTGGAGGAGTTACGTCTACCTCGTCAAACTCAGTGTACTCACCAGTCTCCTCATCTGGCTCACCCTTAGGGACAAGCTCGTAGACGTAGACACGGCCAGTAGCCCTATCAATGGTGACACGGGCGCCAAAATCAAGATGGAGGACGTCAGCATAGCTTTTTGCCAGAGACTGCTCCAAACGGTCCAGAAGATACAACTCATCGATGTGCTTCTCCTGGCAAAGCAACATCAAAGCTTCCATCATTTCAGATGCCATGAATAATCCTCTCTATCTACTTCTTGGCTGAGGCCGAGAAATCAAAAACTGGTTTAATAACGCACTTCTTTAACTCAGACAAATCAACAGTACAGACTTCATCTTCTGTCTGGATTGAGATAGTTGTACCCTCAATGCCCAAGAGCTTGCCGGTAAATTTACGGCGTCCCTCTGTAGCAGTAGTCTGAAGCTGAATCTCTTCTCCTGCAAAGCGCTCAAAGTCTTTTGCACGACGAAGTGGACGTGCCATTCCTGGAGAAGAAACCTCCAAGGTAAATGATGCTGGGAAAGGATCAAGCTCATCTATGGTCTCTGAGATCCATGAAGTTTCTTGAGCAACCTCATCAAGAGAAATGGTCTCTGCTGTCTCATCATCATGGTCAATTCTTACTCTGACCACAGGATTCTTAGAAGAACCAACAATCTCAACATCAACAATATCAATGTGGTGATTGAGTGCAGCCTGCTCGAGTGCGGACAAGATTTTCTGTGTTGCACCTTCGTTTTGCATTTGACCTCCTCATCTACATACAGAAAGGAAGCGGGGTCAAAACTCAACCCCACTTCCAACTAATAACAACTACGTTTAGAGATATCTTACGAGATAAAGGGCTTCTCGTCAAGTGTTTTTGCTGTTAGGCAACGATATTCACAAGTCTGCCCTTAACTACAATAACTTTTCTAATCTCTTTGCCCTCAAGCTGATCAGCAATAGCCTCAGTTGCGGCCGCAGTGAGCTCTTCCTCAGAAGCATCGGCAGAAACCTCAATTCGAGCGCGAACCTTGCCCTTGAGCTGAACAGCAATCTCTACGGTATTACTCTTTGCCTGCTCAGGATCAAACTCTGGCCAAGGCTGGTGGTAGACAGGTGTGTCTTTGCCCAGAGCCTCATGGCTGAGCTCCTCTGCCCAGTGAGGAATGATTGGAGCCAGCATAGCTACAACGTCATTAGCAACCTTGTAGCAAAGTGCTGTATCTCTGGACTCTGCAGGAACCTCGTTGATATAGGCGCTTGCTGCATTAACCAGCTCCATAACTGCAGAAATTGCAGTGTTGAACTGACCCTTGTCAAACTCGGTGGTGCAGCGGATTCCCATAGCGTTAAGAACACGGTTGAGCTCAAGCGACTTTGCGTCCAAGGCAGTATGGTCGAGTACGGCAGAAGCATCAGCGGTGCGGGAAAGCTCCCAAACTACACGCCATGCGCGCTTGATAAAGCGGTTTGCACCTGCAA
>JABZHQ010000031.1:0-12513 GCA_015258765.1 Atopobium sp.
ATTTTCTTAACTTTAAGATTTCCTCTTATTACCTCGTCTTTGAAGGTAAAGGAGTGCTTAGACGAGGAATTCTCTTTTCCGCTAGAAAGATTTGTCCAGATAAGATTGCCGTTTTGATTTGATAGCTTCCAGGTTTGAAGAGAAAGTTCTGGGAGCTTATAACCCTCAGGAGCTTGAATTTCTTCGATCTGGTAATACCCCAAAGGTAGCCAGGGTTTCTCGCCAAGAGTAAAGAGGTCATCTCCAGAAACCTTATGGTCTGCATCAAAAGAAGCTAAACCGTGAGCATCTGTCGAGAAAACCCATGTTCTTAGTGTTGTTTCAGCAGAGCCGCTATAGGTCACTTTAAAAAGCGCACCCTGTAGCGTTGCGTTTCCTTGGGGAGAAGCGCTTTGCTGCTCAGAACGAGCGTCTTCGTCGAGGCTAGTGCTGTGGTCAAAGTCTTGTTTTGAAATGCGTAGATCAAACTCTCCAATAGGAGTATCGGTAACCGTGAGAGTGCTCTCTTTCTGGTTTGTTATTTCTACAGCATAAACCGACGGGTCAAGAAGAAAACCTTTTGGAGCAGAGGTTTCCTTTACATACACCGTTCCAACTGGAAGCTCATTGAGTGTTGCAGAACCATATTTATCAAGAGTGAGACTGCAAAGAAGATTGGTACAACTCTCGTCGGAATATACTCCGTAGACAGCGCCTTCTAGGGAGTAGTACTCGTTATTGGAGGTGACATCAGGCAATAAGGAGCTTTTGGTAATTTTGAGTGAGCCAGCTTGCTGCCCAAAGAAAAACAGAACTTGCTTGTCTCCTGTAGGTACAAAGAGCTTGGCAACTCCGTTTTCTGGACTGCTGCCGTTGGTTTGAGCATAGTTCATAGCATCGGAATAGAACTGCTCAATAGGCTGATGAAGCTCTGCCTGAGGAACACTTACCGCAAGCGCATGGGCTTCACCACGCATAACAGCCCATAGTGTAAACTGCGTGATGGCTCGTGCCTTCCATCCCGTATATCCATACACATCCTTTTCTTGGGATGCAGTAGCACCGTGATAGATGATGTAATCAATAGCTCGAAGCTGTTCATTTGTATACGTTCCACCGCGAGTGCCGTTGGCTGAGGTGAGCTTTGTATAAGATTGCGGGTCAACCACACTTCCCGTTGCTCCTGGCCATGCACCATAGTGGTTAAATTCATCTCCACAGTAAAGATAGGTACCATCGCTAGCAGTCCACATGGGAATTTGCTGTCCACCAGGAAAATCTTCTCTTTGTGCAACGGTAAATGAGGGTTCTTGTGCAAAAGCAAGCCTATGAGCAGGCTTTAGGAAAAAATGGCTGAGGAGAAGGGCTCCAAGTAACAGAGGGATAAACCAGAAGTGAAAGACAGAAGAAGGAGTTTGTCTTCGTGTAGCTGTTTCCTTCTTAGGTTTTGAGGATTTTGTGATAAACATGCGTGCCTCCAAACTGAAGAATCAGAGGTAGATTGCGTATATGGAGATATTTGGTAATGCATAAATGTGAGCTTTTGTTGCAACATATAGACAATTAGTGTTAACGTATTCAGTAATCAGTAACACTTACTAATTAATGAGGTTATCGTGCGTTACAGCAAGCAACGTGAGGCAATTCGTACTTACATGGAAGGTCGCCATGACCATCCAACAGCAGATAGTGTGTATGCAGCAGTAAGAGAGGAGTTACCAAACATCTCTCTTGGAACTGTTTACCGTAACCTTATGCAGCTTGTTGACGCAGGCGAGCTCCAGGTTGTTAATACCGGCGATAATATCTCTCGTTTTGATCCAACTACAACCGAGCATGCACACTTCCAGTGTCATGAGTGTGGCCGTGTCTTTGATGTCGACGGACCAGTTCTGAGGGACCTTACCAGCCTCACCAAGGATTCTTGCGGCGAGATTGACTCTTACGCTCTGTGCTTTACGGGTATTTGTAACGAGTGCCTAGCTAAGAACCCAGCGCTCAATCACAGCGTTAACTAATGTGTTGCAACAAAACAGCTTTCTTTAAGACCGGTGCTTCACCGGTCTTTTTCTTTATGGCGGAGCCTCAGGTTTGCGAGAAAACCTGTCTGCTAGACGTGCCCGCAGACCCGCATGTCCTACAGAAGGGAAGCTGCTTGGCATGACGGGGTCTCCGCCAAGCAGCTTTGCCCGAGGAAGGCGGAGTTGTCGGGTGGAGAGCAGGCGCCTATAAGAGGCGGGATAGTGGTGTGCGGGGGTCTCTCGCCAGAAGTACTTTTGCATAGCGCTCCTTTCGTTGGAGAGCATGCTAAAGAGTGACTTTGCGCCTATTCTGACCAGCGCCTGTCCAGTTTCTGACGGAGAAAATTTGTGTAGGCGCATATTTGTTGTATATGCGCAGCTAGGTAGAAAACAACTCATCAAACTTTTATCTAGTTGCCAAGCAAGCGATTAAAAGGCAAAAAATACTGTGATAAAATCTACACAATTGCGGGTATCGCCAAGTGGTAAGGCAATGGCTTCCCAAGCCATCATCCGCGGGTTCGAATCCCGTTGCCCGCTCCAAAGACATACAAGAGCCCTTCGGGGCTCTTTTTATGGACAAG
Organism: Atopobium sp.; assembly: GCA_015258765.1. GTDB lineage: Bacteria > Actinomycetota > Coriobacteriia > Coriobacteriales > Atopobiaceae > Lancefieldella. The sequence continues at coordinate 2,585 of JABZHQ010000031.1, forward strand.
ATTGAAATTTGGCGTTGTGAAGAAGGTTGTTCGGGTAGAAGTTGAGCGGAAATATTTTGGATATATCTTTGATAGAGCGTGCTTAAGTACTCGAATTACGCGGATTGATGGTTGAAGGGAACAACATGGCACAAATTCCTATGACAGATCAAGAGGTAAAGATTGCTCTTGATGCGCTGTCTGATCAGATTGATAAATACGCAGAGCTTCTTGTTAAGAAGGGATGCGCAATTTCTGAGGGAAGTCAGCTGGTAATTAACGCTTCAATTGAGATTGCTGATTTTGCCCGTAGGGTTCAGCGAGCAGCTTATGCGGCTGGCGCAGAATTTGTCACAGTTATTTGGGGCGATCAAGAGTCCTCAAGAATTATGTACGAAAACGTTGACCTAGCGCGTCTTTCTAAGACACCAAGCTGGAAGATTGAGCAGCTTAACTCCCTTGCAGAGCAGGGTGCAGCATTTTTGTTCCTCTCGTCTGATGACCCAAATGGTCTAAAGGGAATTGATCCAGAAAAGCCAGCTGCTGTTTCTCGCGCAAGAAACCTGGAGTGCGACGTCTTTAGAAATGGTATGGACTTTGGTAAAAACGTTTGGTGTATTGCTGGTGTTCCTGCAGCCGAATGGGCAAAGGTAATTTTCCCAGAGCTTTCTGAGGCTGAGGCAATCTACAGGCTTTGGATTGCAATTTTGGACGTTGCTCATGCAAGCGGAGAAGATCCTCAGAGTGCTTGGGAGACCCACAATGCAACATTTGAGAAGACCAAGCGCTTCATGAATTCTCATCAATTTGAGGAGCTCCGCTACGAGTCTTCAAATGGAACTAATCTGACTATTTGTATGAATCCAGGACATCTTTGGGAGGGCGGCGCTGGAAAGACGCAGGATGGAACGTTGTTCTTCCCTAACATTCCTACTGAGGAAGTCTTTACAACGCCAAACTATCGCAAGGTAAACGGCACTGTTCACTCTGCACTGCCTCTGATTCATGCCGGTCAGATTGTCAAAAACTTCTGGTTTACCTTCAAAGACGGCGAGGTTGTTGACTACGGCGCTGAGCAGGGCAAAGACGTTCTGACTTCTATTGTTTCTCAAAAGGGTGGTAAGTACCTGGGAGAATGTGCTCTTATCTCTAAGAACACGCCTATTCGCCAGAGCGGTATTCTGTTTTACGACACCCTGTATGACGAGAATGCTAGCTGCCATTTAGCACTTGGAATGGGCTTCCCAGAGTGCCTGAAGGGCGGCCTTGAGATGAGTCCAGATGAGCTCTTGGCCCACGGTGTTAATCAGAGCACTACGCACGTTGATTTTATGATTGGTGCAGACGATTTGAACATTTGGGGAATTTCTGCCGATGGAAAAGAAACACCAATTTTCGTAAATGGACAATGGGCATGGGAGTAAACTGCTACACTATCCTAGTTGCGTGGTAAAATTGCCACGCCCGATAATGGGCCGTTAGCTCAGTTGGTAGAGCAGGGGACTTTTAATCCCAAGGTCTAGGGTTCGAACCCCTAACGGCCCACCAGGTAATTCAAAGGTCGGGTACCATAGTGGTACTCGACCTTTTCTTTTACGAGCAGAAGGAGTCTCATCGTGGTAGATCGCTACACCGGCAAAGAAATGGGCCACATCTTTTCTTTGGAGAACAAGTACGCCGTTTGGCAGGAGATTGAAGTCCTTGCGTGCGAAGCACAGGCTGAGCTTGGTGTTATTGGCATTTCTCGCGAAGAGGCAGCTTGGATCCGTGAGCACGCTGCGTTTAATCGCGCCGAGGTAGACGAGATTGAGGCTGTTACCAACCACGACGTCATTGCCTTCCTGACCAATATGGGCTCCTATATCGATGCCAAGGTTCCAGAGGGTGAGCTCAAGCCAAGTCGCTGGGTTCACTACGGTATGACCTCAACAGACCTAGGCGATACCGCCCTTTGCTATCAGCTCACCCAGGCATGTGATTTGCTCATTGCTGCAGTTCGTCGTTGCGCTGCAATCTGCAAGCGTCGCGCATTTGAGGAGCGCGATACTCTGTGCGTTGGTCGTACTCATGGCATTCATGCTGAGCCTATGACCTTTGGCATGAAATTTGGTAGCTGGGCCTGGGAGTTTAAGCGCGACCTTGACCGCTTGAAGGATGCTCGTAAAAACGTTGCCTATGGTGCTATTTCTGGTGCTGTTGGAACCTACTCTTCTATTGATCCTTTTGTTGAGGAGTACGTTTGCGAGAAACTCGGTCTTGTCCACGATCCACTTTCAACCCAGGTAATTTCTCGCGACCACCACGCTTATCTTGCTGGTGTTCTGGCAACCGTTGCCGCTACCTGCGAGCGTATTGCAACTGAGATGCGTGCGCTGCAGAAGACTGATACCCTCGAGGCTGAGGAGCCATTCCGCAAGGGTCAGAAGGGCTCTTCCGCTATGCCTCACAAGCGCAACCCCATTACTGCCGAGAAGATCTGTGGTTTGTCCCGCGTAGTTAAGGCAAACGCACAGGTTGCTTTTGATAACGTTGCTCTTTGGCACGAGCGCGATATCAGCCACTCTTCCGCTGAGCGCGTTGCCCAGGCAGACAGCTTTATTGCTCTTGACCACATGCTGTCAAAGCTTGAGTTCCTGCTTGATGGCATGGTCCTGTATCCAGAGCAGATGATGGCCAACCTCAATAAGACCCGTGGCATGCTTTTCTCGTCAAAGGTTCTTCTTGCCCTGGTCAATACTGGTATTACTCGTGAAGAAGCATACAAGATTGTCCAGTCTAACGCTATGAAGGTCTGGGCAGATATTCAGCAGTGCAAGGAAGGACCATCCTACCAGGAGCTTCTTGAGGCAGATCCAGCCTGTACGCTAAGCCATGAGGAGCTTGAGAAAATCTTTGATCCTCGCGCATTCCTTACCCGTTCAAACGTTTTGTTTGACCGTCTTGAGCATCTTGAATTGGACTAAATCGTGTCTTTATTTGGGAACATTTCTCGCCGAAACTTCTTTAAGACGGGAGCGGCTGGTGTCGTAGTTGCGGGTGCAATTAGCATCGCGGCAGGCTGCTCTCATCAAGAAGGCTCGGGAGATGCAGGAAAACCGCTGGTACTTGACGAGTCCTCTGGCACAAATGTGCTGGACTCCTATAGCTCTACGGAATATGCTGCTCAGCCAAGCCAGACCTGGACGCTCCCTCTGGGAAGCGTGCTGCATCCAGCCGATGGAAATTGGATTCCCGTCACCACGGCTGGCGCATCTGCTACGCCTATGGTAAAGGGCTCTGCTCTCTCGCTGACGTCTGGCCAGGTAGTTGACGTTGTTCCTACAGCTCAGATGAACAATACTACCGCCGTTATTTACGACGTCCGCTGCTCTGACTCTGTGTACGCATGGGTCGAGGTGGATACCACAACCTTTGATTGGGAACTTCTCGCCGCACCATTTTCTGACGGCAAGCTCACAGGTGACGCAAAGGTGCTGTACAAGGCTGATAAAAACTGGGATCCGGCTCCATTTGCCTGCGGAGACGATAAGGTGGTTTGGCTTGTCCAGCCTTCTTCTTCGGGCGAGAAAACCCGTGAGTCTTCTCACTGCTACGTGTGGCGTGTAGGTGATTCAGAAGGAACGGATGCCGTTGAATCTCCAGGTAGATTTGCTACTGCGCCATCTATCTCTAAGGGCGTAGTTACCCTTACTCCTCGAGTTCGTGCTTCTGAGGGCACCTACTATGGCGTTACAGCATACCTACTGGGAGACAACCTTAAAACCAAGGTTGACCAGCTTGTTATGCCTCAATCCGTCAAACCTTTTGCAGCAAGTCGCGTAGACGATAAGTTCATTGTGTCAGTTGAAGCAAGTTATGACTCGGGCGGTCTGTTGGGCAAGATGGGAACATATATCCTGCCTGCTTCAGGCGAAAACCCTTACGTCATTGAGCGTGAACCTTATGCAATATCGGCAGGTAAAGGTAGCCTTTACATAGTTAAAAGCCGCGCCTCTTACGTACTTGTTGATCCGCAAAATCAAACGGCAAACTGGCTCTATTCAATGGATAGAAGCGTTGATTATGGAGAGTTTCCTGCTCGAGAAGGCAACTGTGATTCTTTTGTAACCTACTCAACTGTTAAGGATCCTACCAGCGGATATCCGGCTTCCGTGACAGTTCGTGTTTTTTCTTTGTAGATTATTTGTAGGTATAGAGATAGAATGAATACAAATAATTAATGAATAATCGTAATGTGCCATACGCACATACATGCAGGGCAAAAGAAAAGGGGAGACAATGGCTTCCGACGAGAAGAAAATTCTGATTGTCGAAGATGAGAAAGTCATCCGTGACGCCGTCTCAGCATATCTTGAGCGCGAAAATTACGTTGTTAAGGGCGTTGGCGACGGTCAAAGTGCAGTTGAAGAGTTTGAAAAGCACGCATTTGACCTGGTGATTCTCGATCTTATGCTCCCAAAGCTTTCTGGAGAGCGCGTTTGCCGTGCAATTAGAGATACCTCTAACGTGCCTATCATCATGCTTACCGCAAAAGGAGAGGTAGAAGACAGGATTATTGGTCTTGAGCTTGGTGCTGATGACTATCTTGTTAAGCCTTTCTCGCCACGTGAGCTGGTGGCACGCGTTCGCGCGCTGTTCCGCCGTACGTATTCTGAGCCAGACACTGCTGTTGACGTGCTTGATTACGGTACCCTTACTATTGATATTTCTGGTCACAAGATTCTCATCAACAACGAGGAAGTTGACCTGACCGCTTCAGAGTTTAAGCTGCTCACCACCCTTGCTCGCTATCCTGGTCGCGTGTACACACGTATGGAGCTTGTCGAGAAGGTCCTGGGTTATGATTTTGAGGGCTATGAGCGCACTATTGATTCGCATGTCAAGAACTTGCGCGCAAAGCTCGGCGATGATCCTCGTAATCCTCGCTGGCTGTTCACCGTTCACGGTGTCGGCTATCGCTTTGAGGCTGGCAACGCTAGCCACGAGTCCTAAGCTTTAGAGTTTTGGCGCTCTTCAAGAAACATCACTCAAATTCTCTTAAGAACCCTCCGGAAACTGAGGGTTCTTATAAAACTATTAAGCCCGATCCCGTGGGCACTCAAAGCTTTACCACCCGTATGGCGGCGTTCTTTGCGCTGACTGCTGTCATGACGGTATTGGTGCTTATTTCTGTTTTGGGCATTGTGTGGGAAAACCGTTTTACTACTTATACCAGGGAGAACCTACAAAACACCGTTGATACTACCGCGCTCAATATGTCTCAGGCGTACGCGCGCGCAGACGGCTGGAACGCCGATGTGCTCTCTATTGCACGTCAGGCCTCTGCAACCAATTCCGATATTGGTATCCAGGTCTTAGATGTTTCTGGCGTGGTTCTGTATGACGACTCGGCACCAAATGCTCGCCGACCTGGTGGAAATAGTGCATTATCTGGCCCTCAGACGGGTGACGCCGTGGTTTATGCAGTTGTCCAAAACCTACAAGGTGAGCCTGTGGGCAGCATTAGAATTTGGACGTTTGGTTCTGAGCCGTTCCTGACCCAGCGAGACATTGCGTTCCGTAATGGCTCTTACCAGGCAATTAGTCTTGCCGCAGCCATTGCAATTTCGCTTTCTGGGTTAATTGGTATTTTGGCCTCACGTTCACTTACCAAGCCCGTACGCCGTATTACCGAGACGGCTGTTCAGATCAGAAGCGGCAATCTTGCAGCTCGTTCAGGCATCCGTGGCGAGAATGAACTGGGGCGTCTGGGAGAAACCTTCGACGATATGGCGTCTTCACTCGAGAGAGACATTAAGCTTGAACGCCGTCTGACCAGCGATGTTGCACACGAGCTCAGAACTCCGCTCATGGCTATCATGGCCACTGTTGAGGCAATCCAAGACGGTATCTTGCCCGCAGATGAAGAGCGCTTGGAAAACATTGTGTCTGAGAGTAGACGTCTTTCTCGCCTGGTAGACGCCATGCTCCACCTCTCAAGACTTGAGAACGGAAAGACAAAGTTCAACCCAGAAAGCGTTAATGTTGTGGCTATGGTGGCGAGTCTTGTTGCGGTACAAGAAACGCTCTTCAAGGAGAATAACCGCACGTTGACCTTTGTGGATAAGACACCAGAGGGCAATTGTTTTGTTGATATTGATTCGGACATGATCCGAGAAGCCCTGACCAATTTGTTGAGCAACGCTATCCGCTATACCGACGACGGGGGTCATGTTGTTATAACCGTATCAATCGACGATAACGATGCGGTTATCTCCGTGACTGATGACGGTATGGGAATTGCTCCTGAGGACATTCCACAGACCTTCTCGCGATTCTGGCGCGCCGAAGAAAGCCGCGAGCGCGCTTCGGGCGGTCTTGGCGTTGGATTGGCAATTACAAAAGAGATTATGGACCGTCATAACGGCACTATCTCGGTAGAATCCGAGCTTGGAAAGGGCACGACCTTCTCGCTGCACCTTCCTCTGCTTGCTCAAAATAATATCTCTGTAACAGATACTTTGTTGTAGGTCGATTTTTGGGCATTTTGCCGTACAATCGAAAGTCCTGCAATACAACGCGCTTTGCGCAGAAGTGAGGTCATTGTGGCTGGAGCTGAGCTTCGTCCCGATTCGCACGGTAAGGTTCGCGATATCTACGATTGTGGCGACAAACTTTTGATGGTTGCGAGCGATCGCATTAGTGCTTTTGACTTTATTCTTCCTGACGAGATTCCTTTTAAGGGAGAAATTCTGACACGTATCAGCGCTTTCTGGTTTAATCGCTTCAAGGACCTTCTGCCTAACCACATGATTTCTGTTTTGCCAGATCAGACTCCTGAGCAGTTTGCAGATTACACTGAGTATCTTGCTGGTCGCGCAATGCTGGTAAAGAAAGCACAGACCGTGCCAATTGAGTGTATTGTCCGTGGTTACCTTACTGGTTCTGGCAAAAAGACCTATGACCAGGACGGTACCGTCTGCGGCATTAAGCTGCCAGATGGCCTGACTGAGGCATCTAAACTTCCTGAGCCAATCTTTACCCCTTCCACTAAGGCTGAGCTTGGTGATCATGACGAGAATATCTCGTTTGAGCGTTGCTGCGAGATTGTTGGTGAGGATGTTGCTACTCAGCTGAAGGAAGCCTCGCTTGCAATTTATAAGGCTGCTGCAGAATATGCTGCAACTCGTGGAATTATTATTGCGGATACCAAATTTGAGTTTGGTTTTATCGACGGAAAACTTACACTTATTGATGAGTGCCTTACACCTGATTCAAGCCGTTTCTGGCCTGCTGAGGGTTATTCTGAGGGACATGTTCAGCCAAGCTACGACAAACAGTATGTACGCGATTGGCTGAAAGCCCACTGGGACATGCAAGGAGAGCCGCCTCATCTTCCAGAAGAGGTTATTGAGGGCACGTCCGAGCGTTATCGTACGGCATTCCAGATTATTACGGGAACTGAGTTTGTACCACTGAAGGAGACCAATGTCACTGCGTGACACCATTACAGGCGCAACCAAAGAAGCGCGTGAGGCTACCGCAAGCCTTTCAAAGAAAGAAACCTCTGAGGAGACTGAGCGTCCTTCGTATTCCGCTTTTGGTCGCAAATCTGCTGCTACTGCTAAACCAGTGCGAGAGGCAGCTGCGTCTGTACGTGTGAGTGGCTCCGGCTCTGGCTCCAGTGCTCCAAAGAGCAAAGAGGAGAAGCGTGCTGCACGTGCTCGCCAGCGCGAGCGCGAGGATATTCGTAGTCGCGGATTTGAGGCTATGCTGCGCGCGGATCCAGACTATCATCGTGCCGAGCGCGTTTGGTGGGTCTTCCTGGGCCTTGGCTTTGTTGCAACCATCATTACACTGGTGCTTTCGTATATGGTTCCAGAGTCCAGAGACCTGAACACCGGCGTTGGTATGATTTCTGCCATCATGCTGGTCTTTGCTTACTTCTGCATCTTTGGTTCGGTTGTCTACAGCTTCTTTAAGATGCGTCCTCTTCGCAAGAAGATCGAGGCTAAGGTTGCTGGCATGACCGACAAGAAGCTCAACGATTTCTACCTCGAACGTCAGGCTGAGTACGACAGAAAGAGGGCTGAGCGCAAGGCTCGTCGCAAGTAGCAGCATCGTGCTGCTGCCGGCGCCGCAAGCGTTGGCGAGATTTGCGTACGCGAGCCTACGTGAGTAGAATATCCCACATGCCTTCGTAGCTCAGGGGATAGAGCACCGCTCTCCTAAAGCGGGTGTCGGCCGTTCGAATCGGCCCGGGGGCACCATTGATTTTAAACCGGCAGCTTCGTGCTGCCGGTTTTTCTCTGTTGTGGCGTGTCAGCGTCGGTTTTTAGGCTTGGCGTACAAAATGGTGCATCTTAGCCGCGCCTCGCTGAGAAATTGTCTAGTTCTTAATCAAGATAACCGGACAACTGGGGCTCAATGTCTGACATTTAGAGAGCCTCACTACTTGATATACATTTCTATGCATAAACTTTATTTAATATGCTTAAAAATGAATATCGTCGTATAAAAGATTTAACTATAGGTAAATTCCGTATCTATGGAACACACCTATGTCGGATAATCTGTCCAATTGCGAGCATATTACACACCTAATGACGATAATCTGCATGCTTTAGCTATTTTTAGCGTCATGTATACGTCTTTTTGACAGATTATCTGACATAGGTGTGTTCGGCCATCAGCAAATGGATCCGATCGGTCGTATTCCGAAAAATGATGCAAGTAAGCCTGAGTTATTCGAAGATGTTTTGTTGCTGAAGACAGTCGTGATAATCGCAGCAATAAAATGCTCGTAGCGCTGAAGTGCTTGCGTCACCGGTTCCGGCGACGACACGTGCCGCCGCCGAACGATTTCCGTGGTAGCAAAAAGCCCTGCAACCAAACACGGTTGCAGGGCTTGAACGTATTGATTGAGCGCATTGGACGCCGCAGCGTTTACGCTGATGGGCGAGGTCCGCTAGAGACGCGGATGGTGATAGTAGCGCCAGTTGCAGCGCTTGATGGTGTCTGGCCAACTACGTTTCCGGTTGCTACGTTGTCGTCGTAGACCCAAACTGTGTTGACCTGGAAGCCCGCGTTTTCCAGCGTGGACTGAGCGGTTTCAAAGTCCTTGCCAACAACGTTTGGAACAGAGCCACTCTGAGCACCGGAAGAAACAATGATGGTTACCGTGGAACCCTTATCTGCCTTGCCGTTAGCTGGAGACTGGGAGATGACACGGCCCTCAGGAACGCTCGACGAAGGCTGTTTCTGAGTATCTACCTTGAAGCCTGCATCTTTCAAAACATCGGACGCACGCTCGGCAGTCATCTCGGTGACGTCTGGAACATCTGCCTTACCCTTGCCAGTAGACAGGTGATAGGTGATGGTGTCGCCAGCTTTAGCATCGCTACCTGCGGCTGGTTCCTGTGTTGCAACATAACCAACGGTTACATCATCCGACTCAACCGAGTCACCATTTCTTGCTTTGAGGCCAACGGCAGCAAGAGCAGACTCAGCCTCTGATGGACTCTTGTTGGTAAGATCAGGCACCTTAACTGCAGCAGCAGGTTTAGCGCCCTTAGAAATGACAAGGTTAACCGCGGTTCCTTCAGGAGCCTGTTTGTTAGCGCTTGGTGTCTGATCAATGACCTGGCCTTCAGGAGCAGAATCACTGTAGCTTTCTGTAACAGTTCCCAGCTTAAAGTGGCTATCAGAAGCATTTAGTGCCTGAGTAGCCTGGTCTTTTGTCTGACCAACAAACTGTGGAACCAGATACTGCTGGGAAGAGTTGCCGAGCATCTGTGCAATAGCAAAGCCGGCAAGAGCCAGGACAACCAAAGCGCCCAGAACGCCGAGAATAACGTTGCGCTTGTGACGTTTATTCTCGCGCCTGTCAAGCTCATCAGCCTCTTCGCGAGAATGGACGCGGTTCAAGCGACCAGTGTCGCCACCGCGCGTGATGTAGGTGTTGGAGCCGT
>JABZHQ010000032.1:0-12366 GCA_015258765.1 Atopobium sp.
GCATCTTTAGAGCGGCGTGTTGATAAAGTAACAATTGTGCCGCCAGAGATATTGTCTTCAAGGGTAAGGCTTCCACCCTTCTCAACCATATATTGCTGAGCATAAGGAAGACCAAAACCAACGCCTCTAATGAATGATTTCATTTCTTCTGTTGCAGAAGAGGTACCAAACTCAAGAGCTCGATTTTTCTCTTTAATACCAGGTCCTTGGTCTGAAAACCTAATGGTATTTCCGTTATCCATGATTGAAATTGTAGGCGCTACGAATCGAGCGTGAATGAAATTTTCCACAATCTCACGCATAACCATAAAAGGAATTTTTCCTCCCTGCTCGTGAGCAAGCTGGTTAACGGTAGCTGCAATTTCATCAAGATAAGAACGAACGTCTTTAGGTTCTACAAGAACAACGCGAGGTGCTGCGGCTTTATCGTCATACACTGCAATACGTGCAGCATAACGGACGGTGAGAAAATTATCAGAACCAGCGTCTTTTTCATTCTGGTTTGTGTTTACCTCAACAAAAGGAAAGAAATCTCTTGCCATGACACCCCCTTTTCAACAATTGTTAAACAAATGAAGAAAACTTTTCGTTTTCTTTCACGATGAATGAAAGTTTTCGACAAGTGTTAAACATCTGTAGATAACTTTATATCTTTGTGAAAGACGTACTGAATGATAGTAGCATTTAACGGACATATTTCAGCTTACAGAAATATTCCTTTCAACAAATTTCTTCAGGTGTTACAAGTGAAATTTTCAAAATGAAAGGTTTTCTCGCTAGGCTTTTGAATAAAAAAGAGAAATAGTTGAGGTATTTGCGTAGAAAATTTGACAGGTACCCATAAACGCGAGTACAATCTGTAGGCTTTTTAATCGATATTGTACCCGTTCGGGAGGAAATAGCTATGAAGCGTACCTACCAGCCAAATAAGCGCAAGCGCGCAACTACCCACGGTTTCCGTGCACGTATGGCAACTAAGAATGGTCGTGCCGTTCTCGCTCGTCGTCGCCTTAAGGGCCGTAAGCGCCTCACTGTCTAAGGAATGTTTCTGTGAAGACCATTAAATCTCGTTCAGAGTTTGAAAGGGTCTTCTCTGCGGGGAAGAGGGCTCAAAGTTCTGTTCTTCGTATACGAGTAGCACCATCCACTGAGGCACATCCTTCCGAGGTAGCCTTTGTAGCTCCAAAAAGACTAGGTAACGCCGTATTTAGAAACAGGTGTAAACGCGTTTTACGCGAAGCAGCTCGAAAGAGCGGTTTACCTGTTGAGGGATACGGCATTATTCTCTTTGCGACTAAAGATACACACAGCACTAATCCTGCTGATATAAGCGTTTCTTTGGATGCTCTGTTAAGAAAGACAGGGGTCAAATGAGCGAGAAAAGACAAGGCTCTTTTCTCGCAAACTTGTTCCTAAGTGCTATTCGTTTCTATCAAAGAAACATCTCTCCCCTTTTTAAGCCGCACTGTATTTACAGACCTACTTGCTCTGAATATGCAGTTCAAGCTATACAAAAGTACGGTGTTAAAAAGGGAAGTTGGCTTGCTCTTAAGCGTATTGCTCGCTGTCACCCTTTTCATAAGGGAGGATACGATCCCGTTCCGTAAAGGAACGCACCGGAGGAAATATGTGGGATTGGATTGTTAACTTTCTATACACAGTCTTAGCGGGACTTCAATCATTCTCGGGAGACTGGGGTATGGCAGTTATCCTGCTTACCATCATTATCCGTATTATCCTGGTTCCAATGACCAACAAGCAGACGGCCTCTATGGCTCGTATGAGCGTTGTTCAGCCAAAGCTCAAAGAAATCCAGGAGCGCTATGCTGATGATCCAGTAAGACAGAACGAAGAAATGCGTAAGCTTTACGCAGAGATTAACTTCAATCCACTTGGTGGTTGTCTTCCTCTGCTTCTGCAGTCCCCTATCTTTATTGCACTCTTTACCGTTGCAAAGATGGTTCCGGTAGACTCTCGTTTCTACAACATTCTTCCTTCTATTGCACGAGCAACTTCTGACATTTTTGCTGTTGATGGCCTTGTTGCTGCTATCCCTTACATAATTTTTGTTCTTCTATTTGGTCTTACAACCTTCCTTTCTATGGCAGTAAATGCTCGTACAAGCTCTGGTGAGCAGCGTACCCAGCAGTACATGATGGGCGGCATGATGACCCTCATGATGCTCTGGTTTGGTTGGACTGTGCCAGCAGCTGTTCTTCTCTACTACGTTACTTCTGGTATTTGGCAGCTTGCTCAGCAGCAGCTTATTACCAAGCGCATTATGGAAAAAGAGAAGCTTAAGGCTGAGGCTCAGATGGCTAATAAGCCAATCGAGGTTGACGTGGTGAGAAAAGAAAAGAAGCCACGCCCTCACAAAAAGGCTTAGTAGCTGGGCTTGAACAAAATAACTTTTGTTTACAAAAATTTGTTACCGTAGATTAATAGTTAAACTTTTTATATTGACTGGAGGACGACATGGAGGATGAGACTTTCGTTTCTGAGCCAAACGCTCTTAATGAGTCTCCTGTCGTTGATTCACAAGACGAGTTTGCTTCAATTCGAGAGCACTTTGAAGCTGGAATTCAGCTTACTGATGCTGAGATGAATAAGATTGCTGATACCGCTGTCTTCTATCTTAGGGAGCTTCTCTCCTTCTTTGGCGAGAACAGCTGTGCAATTGATGAGTATGACGGTGAAGATGGCGAACTTATTCTTGACGTAACCGGCGGTGATCTTGCAATTCTCATTGGTCGTCACGGCAATACGCTTGAGGCTCTTCAGATGGTTCTCTCTTCTTTGATGAGTGCTAAGCTTCACTTCCACTATCCAGTATCTGTTGATGTTGAAAGCTACAAGAGCCGTCGCCGTAATAAGCTTCAGGAGATGGCACTCTCTGCTGCTGCTCGTGCTAAGAAGACTGGTAAGGTCTCTCTTGCTCCAATGAGTGGCTATGAGCGCCGCATTATTCACATCGCACTGAGAGACAACCTTGAAGTTACTACGCACTCTGAGGGCGATGATCCATATCGTCGTGTTGTGGTAACTGCTATCAATAGCTAAGAACTTCTAACAAGCTTTAGTAATTTGATGAGGAAGGTTTACGCCTTCCTCTTTTTTTGTGACAATTCTTCTTGTAACAAGAAGTTTTGTCACAGGAGAAGCAATGTCTGAATCAGAGAAGTCTTTATACAATTCAAAAGAGAATGTACTGAAGGAACTTCTCCTTAACTATGGAATTAATTCAACAGAGCACCAAAGAAGACAGCTTCTGAAACATATTGAACTACTAATTGAGATAAATAAGAATCTGAACCTCACAAGAATTACTTCAGTTGATGACGCGCTAGTGCTCCATATTCTTGATTCTTTGTTACCACTCAAAGTGAGTAATGAGTTTTTATCTGGTACTCACAACTATATTGATATTGGTACCGGCGGAGGCTTTCCTGGACTGCCTCTTGCAATCATGAGTGATAATAAAACACTATTGGTTGATTCTATCGGAAAAAAGATCAATGCGGTTCAGTCAATGATTGATGAGATTGGTCTAAATGAGAGAGTTAGAGCCGAGAAGCTTCGTGCAGAAGAAATTCCAAATAGTTATAAACAGAAGTTTGATTTTGTGACTTTTAGAGCTGTTGCGAAGACGAATATTCTTTTGGAGTACGCAGAGCCTTTCTTAGCCTCTCAAGGCACTCTTATAGTAATGAAGGCCAATGTTGATGAGATAGAGCTTCAGGACGCCTCTCAGGCAGCCAAAATTTTTGGATACGAAAATGTTTCACGTGAAACATTTGAGTTACCAAACAATCTTGGCCATCGAGAAATTCTTTTATACAAAAAAGTTGCAAAGAGCAAAATTAAATTACCAAGAAAAAATGGAATGGCAAAATCAAATCCGTTTGTTGCAAGAAGAGGGTAATTGTTGAATGTTTCACGTGAAACATTCTGTATTATTAAATAAACTTGGTCAAACGGAGGATAAATGAGCTACAAAGACCTTTCGAGGGGATTTCAGGATAGAGATCCTAAAGTACTTGCTGTAATTAATCAAAAAGGCGGAGTTGGAAAATCTACTACCGTAATTAATCTTGCAGCAGCGCTAGGAGAAACAAAAAAGAAGGTTTTAATTATCGATTTTGATCCACAAGGTAATGCAACAAGCGGATTTGGAATTGATAAAGAGGAACTTGAAGCCGATATCTATGATGTAATCCTCAACGAAACACCGCTTGAAGACGTATTACAACAAACAGTTCAAAAGTACGTAATTATTGCTCCTGCTACCATTCAACTTGCTGGTGCAGAAATTGAACTGGTCTCCGTGGAATCAAGAGAAAACATATTAAAGCAGGCAATTGACCAGGTTAAAGACTATTTTGACTACATTTTGATTGATTGCCCACCATCACTAGGCCTTTTAACAATTAATGCCTTAGTTGCAGCAAATAGCATTCTTATCCCAATTCAATGCGAATATTATGCACTAGAGGGCGTAACTAAGATTGTTGAATCAATGAAGATGGTTCAAAAGCAGCTCAATCCGGATCTTGATATTTTTGGTGTAGTAATGACCATGTTTGATAGCAGAACTTCCCTATCTAAGCAGGTTGTAACTGAGGTTTCAAATTACTTTGGTAACAAAGTATTTAAGACGCTTATTCCAAGAAATGTCAAAATCGCAGAAGCACCAAGTCATGGTTTGCCAGTAACCATGTATGCCCGAATAAGTATGGGCGCACTTGCATACAACAAACTTGCAAAGGAAGTGAATCGTCGTGGTTAAAAAATCAGGACTTGGTAAGGGCCTCAACTCTCTCTTTAGCGAGGTAGATGCAGAGGTCGGTAATAAAAAAGAAGCTACTACACTTCCACTAAAGAAGATTAAGCCAAATAAAGACCAGCCTCGTAAGCGTTTTGATGAAGCAGAACTTGCTGAACTCAGTGACTCTATTAAGCAAAACGGTATTCTTCAGCCACTTCTTGTTCGCGAGAAGGGCGATCACTATGAGATTGTTGCTGGCGAGAGACGCTTCCAGGCTGCAAAGCTTGCACAATTAGAGGAAGTTCCTGTAGTAATTAAGGCAATTTCCGATGAGGAAGTATTTAAGCTAGCTTTGATTGAGAATCTACAGAGATCTGACTTAAGTCCAATTGAAGAAGCACAAGGTTATAAACAGCTAATTAAACAGGAGAACTTAACCCAAGACGATTTGGCCAAGGTTCTCTCAAAATCAAGATCTGCAATTACAAATACTCTTCGTCTACTGGACCTTCCAACAGAAGTTCAAACTTTAATGGCGGAGGGACGTATTAGCGCTGGACATGCTCGTGCAATTCTTTCTGTAAGCGGAAAAGAAGGAAGAATTAAACTTGCTCAGAAAGTAATTGAAGAGAACTTGTCTGTCCGCCAGACAGAAAACCTTGCTCCGCTATTTTCTGTCACTAATGTAGAGAAACCAAAAAGGCAACCAACTCCACAGGCATATAAGCGTGCGGCAAGGCAATTAAGAATTGCCTTGGATACTCCAGTCAAAGTGCGAAACGTTCGTGGCAAGAATAAAATTGAAATCGAATTCAATGATGAGGACGAGCTTGCTGCTTTAGTTGAAAAACTATCAAACGGTAAAGAAGCATAATGAAGATAAAGTTTGCAATTATATCTACAGTTTCACTGCTTGGAATAGCTTTTCTCGCAAAACACACTTTGTTGACTAAAGAAGCACAAAGAAGTTTTCTCCATGCAATGAGAAGGTCGAGAAGGGCACTTGATGCAATTCTCGACGATTATTCAGGTGGTGTTGATAGAAAAACTTCAAAAAACATTCTCTCTCATCAAGCGAGAGTAGAAAAAGAATGGCTAAAAGCAATTAATTAGAACAAATGTTCTACATATGAACTAAAGAAGAAGGGACTCGAGAGGGTCCCTTCTTTACCTGTAATGTGTAGGATATGCTGCCCTTAACGTACGTTTCTCTTCTGGAAGAGCTGTCCACAAGCTGCATCAATGTCAGACCCACGAGAAAGACGAATAGTTGCTTCAACGCCAACAGAGTTGAGGCTGTTTACAAACTCCTGTGCGCGGGCAGGGGATGTTGGATGGAACTTAGAGCCCTCAATCTCGTTAAGCTGAATGATGTTAACGTGGCAGAGCGTTCCTCGACAGAAGTCTCTCAAGGCCCCAAGCTCATTGTCGGAATCGTTAACGCCTTTGATCAGCGCATATTCATATGTTGGACGACGACCGGTCTTATCGACATACTCACCCATAATGTCGTACAGGTGAATCAGTGAGTATTTACGAACTCCTGGCATGAGGGCGTCTCGTGTCTTTTGCACTGCAGAGTGAAGCGAAACAGCAAGCGTAAATTGCTCTGGTTCAGAAGCAAAACGCTTAATCATAGGTATAACGCCACAGGTAGAAACCGTAATATGGCGCGCACCAATGCCGGCCCCGTCAGGGGAGTTGAGACGTCTCATGGCTGCAAGAGTGGCGTCGTAGTTCATGAAAGGCTCACCTTGACCCATAAGAACAACACTGGTTACACGCGCGTCAAAGTCGTCACGGACATGCATAACCTGCTCGTAGATTTCGCTTGCCGAAAGGGAGCGAGTGAGGCCAGCAGCACCCGTAGCGCAGAAAGCGCAGCCCATGGCACAGCCCGCCTGCGTGGAAGCGCAGACCGAGAGCTTGTTGCCGCTTGGCATACCAACGCACTCAACAGACGTGCCATCAGGGTATCGAAGCAGGTACTTGCGGCTTCCGTCTTCGGAAACCTGACGAACAATCTGCTCAGCACCAGCAAGAGTTACCTGCTGAGACAGTTCTTCTCGCAGTGTTTTTGGAAGATTGCTCATCTGATCAAAAGAGGTGGCACCTTTAGACCAGATCCACTCCTCAATCTGCTTTGCGCGGAATTTTGGCTGACCAAGTGAGGTAATAAGCTCAAGAATTTGCTCTGATGAAAGACTTCTGAGGTCAGATTTAGCGGCAGCTTTCTGTGGTCGAGCATCAGGCGCGGAGGTGTTTGCGCCGTCAACCGTGGTGTTTGTGCCGTCAAGAGTATTATTTGATTGCATTTTTGTCCTTCTCCAACTCTTCTAAGCTATCTGCGGTATCTTAGAAGAAATACGTTTACTAGAGTTTACCCTATGGGAGACTTATCTGAAGGAGCGGAAATGACACGTGAAGAGCTCAAAAAGCTTCATGTAGCAGTTGTTTCAGGCGGTTGGTCAGACGAGCACGAGATTGCCATGGAGTCTGGCAAGCAGTGCGCAGCAGCACTTAAAGAGGCTGGCTTTACCAGTGTTGACCTGCTTGATGTTGCAGAAAAAGACTTTGTAGTTACCCTTGCTCAGGGTGGTTATGATGTCGTATACGTTGCTATGCACGGTCGTTTTGGCGAGGATGGCTGCATCCAGGGTCTTCTCGAGATTCTGCACATTCCTTACACGTTTTCTGGCGTTCTCGCGTCTGCCATGGGAACTGAAAAAGAGCTGTCAAAGCTTATGTATAGGCAGGCAGGCGTTCCAACTCCTAAGGGAATTGACGTTCCTGCAGGTACCGTCTTTACAGATGAGCAGGTGGACAAGCTTATTGAGGACCTTGGACTCCCTATGTTTGTAAAGCCTTCTGGCAACGGCTCCAGTTATGGCGTCACACGCGTCACTTCGCGAGAAGAGCTTCCTGCTGCACTAGAGCTTGCAGGTGAACAGGGTGAGCGCATTCTGATTGAAGAGAGCATAGTGGGAACAGAGATTACCGTTCCTGTTATTGGCAACGAGAACCCAACCGCTCTGCCAATCGTTGAGATTGTTACGGGCGATGAGTTCTACAGCATTAAGACAAAATATGAGCCTGCATCCCTGCACCATGTGATTCCAGCTCGTCTTGAGCCTGCAGTGTATGCACGTGCTCAGGAGCTGGCAATTAAGGCTCATAATGCACTTGGTTGTCGCGGCGTTTCTCGTAGTGACTTTATTGTTACGGAGGACGGCGTGCCAGTGGTATTGGAGACAAATACCATTCCTGGTATGACTGCCCGTTCTTTGCTGCCTGATTCTGCACGTACCGGCGGCATTGATTTCCCTGAGCTCTGCACTCGCTTTATTGAGTTTGCACTTGAGGATCGCCAGTAGATTTGTAGGTTATGACCAGCACTGAAAGCGCTACACAAAAACTAGAAGAACTCATTCTTCCAGGTACCCCCTCTGCGGTTTGCAAGAAGTATTTAAAACTTGCAGAGAGGGCGGAGCATGAGTCATTTGATGTCTTAGAGGACGACATTGTTGTTTTGGATACCGAGACAACAGGCCTGTCCTTTAAGAAATGCTCCCTTATTGAGATTTCTGCTGCTAAATTGAGCGGTAGAGAGATTGTGGAGCACTTTCAGACTTTTGTTGACCCAGGGTGTCCAATTCCAGAAGAGATTACGGCCCTCACTTCAATTACCGATGAAGACGTTAAAGGTGCGCCAAGCGCAAAGGAAGCAGTTGCTGCACTTGCAGAATTTGTTGGCGGTCTTCCGGTTTTGGCTCACAACGCCACGTTTGACCGTACGTTTATTGAGCGCATTCCTGGTGGCACTTCTGTCTCCGACACCTGGATTGATACGCTGTCGCTCTCACGCATAGCGCTACCTCGACTTTCTTCGCACAAGCTTTCTAGCATGGCTGAAGCGTTTGGCACCATGAAGGTCACCCACCGTGCAAGTGACGACGTAGATGCCCTTTGCGGCATGTGGCGCATCTTGCTTTTGGGACTTATGAATCTGCCCCGCGGGCTTCTCGCCAAATTGGCGTCAATGCACGATGGAGTGGAGTGGACATTTAGGCCGATCTTCTCATATTTGTCGCAAATGAAGGAAGAAGAAGCAGTTCAGCGCGGCGTTGCAAAAGAAGACGCAACAGGAGCCGAGCTTGCAGACGCGGAGATTTCGGGCACGTTCTTCTCGCTCAAGGATATTCGCGCCCAGCTTGTCGCCGACATAAAAGCAAAGGCGAGAAGAGACGCGGACGACCCAGAGACGCCTGCCATGCTGCCGATTTCTAAAGACGAGATTCACAGAGCGTTTGCTAAGCCGGGTGTTGTCTCACAGATGTATGACAAATTTGAGACGCGCAGCGAGCAAGTCAGCATGTCCGTTGAGGTCAGGAATGCGCTGGTCACCTCTTCGCATAGAGAGCTTGAGGCGGGGACTGGCATTGGCAAGTCAATTGCATACCTGCTGCCTGAGGTGCTTTTTGCGCAGAAAAACGATGTTACCGTAGGCATTGCTACAAAGACAAACGCCTTGACTGACCAGCTAGTTGCTCATGACCTTCCGGCTCTTGCACGAGCGTTGCCAAACGGATTGAGTTTCTGCAGCTTAAAAGGATACGAGCACTATCCGTGCCTGCATCGCGTTGACAGGGCTGCTCTTGAGGAGCTTCCACTGACGCTGCTTGATCAGGAGGGGCGCTCGAGCAACAGCGTTGCGTCTGACATGCTGACCGCAATTGCGGTGATTTATGCCTACGCTTGCCAATCGGCTGATGGCGATTTGGATGCGTTGGGGATTCGCTGGCGCTCGGTTCCACGAGAGATGGTCACTATCAAAGCAGCGGAGTGCCTGCGCTCTAAGTGTCCGTATTACCCTCATGAGTGCTTTGTTCATGGAGCTCGTAAACGTGCGGGATCTTCGGATGTTGTGGTAACCAACCATTCTCTGTTGCTTAGAAACGTTGCTGCTGACGGAAAAATTCTGCCACCTATCAGGCATTGGGTGATTGACGAGGCTCATGGCTTTGAGGCCGAGGCTCGCCGTCAGTGGGCAGTAGAAATTTCTGCCAAAGAGATGCGAAACGGCTTTGAGCTGCTTGGTGGAATTAAGTCCGGAGCCATTCATGCTGCCATGGTAGGCGCCGCTAATCTTGAGGACTCTACGCTGCTCACCGGTCTTCTCACGCGCTCTGCCGCTGCAGTTCAGCGAGCCATGGCAGCAATGGGCAACCTTATGGCTACCGTTCATGAGCTGGCACCGTTGGCCAAAAGCGACGGCGGCTATAACTCCCTTCAACTTTGGATTAACGATGAGGTAAGAGAGACAGAGGAATGGAAAGAGGTTCTGGAGACCGCTTCCGTTGCGCTCTCTGCTCTTGAAGAAGCAGCGCTTCGTATAGGAAAAACCACCGATGCGCTTGCCGCATCAGCTCCAAACCTTGCAAGCAACTTGAGCGAGGCGGGGGTGTTCTTGAGCGCCCTCCTGGAGTCGTTGAAGCTCATTTGCGAGGGAACAGACAAGAGTTACGTCTATTCAGCAAAGTTGACCCGACTGAAGCGTGATATTGGCTCTGAGGCTCTTGTGGCCGAGAAGCTCGATATTGGCGCAGAACTAGCGCAAAAATGGCTTCCTGAGACGCATTCTGTTGTGTTTACCTCAGCGACCATTGCTGTTGGAGATGATTTCTCGCATTTTGAGCATGCTGTTGGCCTGGATAGAGGAGCCTTTGAACACAAGAGTCTGCACTTAGAGTCAAGCTTTGACTACGAGAATCATATGGGCGTCTTTGTGGCTGAGGATATGCCCGCACCAACTGATTCAGGCTACCTAGACGCTCTGGAAAAGCTGCTATACGACGTTCATGTTCAGATGGGCGGTTCGGTGCTGACGCTCTTTACCAACAGACGTGATATGGAGCGCCTTTATGAAGCGTTGGAGCCACGCTTGAGTGAGCAGGGCCTCAATCTTGCCTGCCAGGAGCGCTCTTCTTCTGCTCGACGTGTTCGTGAAAAGTTCCTAGCCGAAAAGAACCTCTCGCTGTTTGCTCTTAAATCGTTCTGGGAAGGCTTTGATGCTGCGGGAGACACGCTGAGGTGCGTAGTAATTCCTAAGCTTCCGTTTGCAAGCCCTAATGAACCGCTGGTCAAAGAGCGTGAAGCGCGAGAAGATCGTGCGTGGTGGCGTTATTCTCTGCCAGAGGCGGTAATTGCAACAAAGCAGGCTGCTGGTCGCCTTATTAGAAGTGCTGATGACAAGGGCGTTTTGGTGCTTGCCGATTCCAGGCTAGTATCCAAGCGATATGGCAGCTCGTTCTTGAAATCGCTGCCTAACAAGAACTACCAGCGTGTCTTGACAAAGGACATCTCCGAGCAAATTGCCAAGTGGCGAGAAGAACACGACGCTTAGCAGAGCTGTAATTACCTGATTGGCTTAGAGCTGCTCTTCGTCAGCAAGTAAAGACGCAGCGTAAGTGCGCATTGCGTGCATCACGGCCTTGTCTTTGGTTGTTACTTTTCCCTTAAGGGCAAGCAATCGCTGTAGCAGCCACGTTCCGCCGTAATAGGGGACAGTTGCTTTAATCTCTGCGGCATTGCGCTGGTTTCCAACTGTTTTAAGCCCCGGCCACGAATAGTGCGTAAGAGCACTTTTATCAAGAAAGACAAGCTCTACTAACTGCGATTTTTCTTGCGTAGAAGATTCTTTTACGTTTTCTGCAAGTTTTAACTGCTTCAATGAAGCGGATTGCGTTTCAATGCGGCTCATGCGATTGACTCTGAAGACCCTTTGCTGCTCGAGGTCTAAATCTATTCCCTCGATAAGCCAGCCGTTCTCGCCGTATGACAATTGATAGGGAAGAACATTTCTTTGGCTGATTACAGCTTCTTTATTGCTTTGAGTTTCCACATACGCCATCTCAGAACGATACTCAAATGAAATAATTTGTGACTCGGCAATTGCATTTGAGCAGGTGAGGAATGCGTCTACTTCTTTAGTATGACTTTTAGAGACAAGCGAAGCTGAAGCATCATTTGACGAAGAATCTGCCGTATATGGAGACTTCAGAAGTTTCCAAAATATACTTTCTTGAGGCAAAGCAAGTGTTGTAAACGCCTCTTTAAGCGCTAACGTTTCTTCGTCCGTTAAGACAAGCCTGCGAGTTTTAAAGGGAGACTCTCCAACGAGTGTCAAAGTGTCTTGATCTCCAGTAAGCGGAAGGGGAAGATAGCCATTCTCGTCCGTAAGCTGCAAGAGCTCCATCAGAATAGCAGCTTCTTCTGAGGAGATGTCAAAGCGTGACTGGACCGCACTTAACTCAACCGCGTCAAAAGAATCTCTAAATGCAGCGGCAAGCAACACGAGTTTGTAGACGGCTGAAGAAATGTTTTTTCTTCCAAAAGAGGTGTTTTTAACGGCCATTGGCAACCTCGCTTAAAGACTCTTTCCATTTTGCGAGAAGAGACTCTGGAGACCTTGGAATCAATCCATGAGCAAGAATCCAAGATAAAGCAGTGTTTTCATGGGCGTAAGCAACGGTCCACAAAGCGCCATTGGAGAGGAGCTCAACATCCCCTTGACCTTGCGAGAAATGCTCAAAAGCAGCGAG
>JABZHQ010000002.1:0-46827 GCA_015258765.1 Atopobium sp.
CCTCTGGGTGGTAAGGCACAGTTCGGTGGTCAGCGCTTTGGTGAGATGGAGGTTTGGGCACTGTATGCATACGGTGCTGCTAACGTCCTCCAGGAGATCCTCACCGTTAAGTCTGACGATACCAACGGCCGTGTTAAGACCTATGAGTCCATTGTTAAGGGCGAGAACATTCCTACTGCAGGAATTCCTGAGTCCTTCAAGGTTCTGGTCAAAGAGATTCGCTCCCTGGCACTTGACATTGAGCCAATCTCCTATCGTAAGCGTGCAAATACCGCAAAGGTCACAGATCCTGAGGAGAAGAACGCTGTTGAGATCCTCAACGACCTTGGCTTCACTGAGGTAACCGCTTCCGACCTGTCCCAAGACGCTGAGGGTGCATCCGCACTTGTAGGCGACGCGACCACCGATAAGGAGTAGCGACTGTGGCAGATTTCGATTCCACTGAATTTGACGCTATTAAAATTTCTCTAGCGTCTGCTGATGATATCCGCGGTTGGTCTTATGGCGAGGTAAAGAAGCCTGAGACCATCAACTACCGTACCCTTAAGCCAGAAAAGGACGGCCTTTTCTGCGAGAAGATCTTTGGACCTGTAAGGGACTGGGAGTGCGCCTGCGGTAAGTACAAAGGCATTCGCTTCAAGGGCATTACCTGCGAGCGCTGCGGTGTTGAAGTTACCACCGCAAAGGTTCGTCGTGACCGCATGGGCCACATCGAGCTTGCTGCTCCTGTAAGCCACATCTGGTACTTCAAGAGCCCAACCAGCTTCCCTCTGGCACGTCTTCTTGACATCAAGAGCAAGGACCTCGAGAAAGTCCTCTACTTTGCATCTTACGTAATCACTAGTGTTGACACTGAGGCACGTGAGGCTGACGTAGACGATCTTCGTGAGGAGCTTGCAGCAGATATCGAAGAGCTCGACGCAGAGCGCGACGATCAGATTGCACGCCTTCGCGAGCAGGGCCAGCCACAGGATGACGAGTTTGGCGATTTTGAGCCTCTTTCTGAGGACGAGATTCGTGCAGGCGTCGCTGATCTTGAGGAAGAGTACGAGGAAGAGAAGACGCTTCGTCGTGAGGCTTTCGAGAAGTTCATGCAGCTTGAGACCAGAGAGCTCATCTCCGATGAGGGTCTGTTCTCCGAGCTTAAGCGCTACTATGGCATCTACTTCAAGGGTGGCATGGGTGCTGAGGCAGTCCGCGACCTTCTTTCCAATATTGATCTTGAGAAAGAGGCCAAGGAGCTCCGCGCTATTATCGCCAATGAGGATGCTCAGAAGCAGAAGCGCGAGAAGGCCATTAAGCGTCTTGAGATTGTTGACGCCTTCCTTAAGGGTGGCAACGATCCAGCTAACATGATTCTTGACGTTGTACCAGTTATTCCACCTGATCTTCGTCCAATGGTTCAGCTTGATGGTGGCCGTTTTGCAGCTTCCGACTTAAACGATTTGTATCGTCGTGTTATTAACCGTAACAATCGTCTTAAGCGCCTGCTTGACCTTGACGCACCTTCTATCATTGTTAACAACGAGAAGCGCATGCTTCAGGAGTCCGTTGACGCTCTGTTTGACAACGGTCGCCGTGGCCGTCCTGTTACCGGCCGTGGTGGACGTCCTCTGAAGTCTCTTGCTGAGGCTCTTAAGGGTAAGCAGGGTCGCTTCCGTCAGAACCTTCTCGGTAAGCGTGTTGACTACTCTGGCCGTTCCGTCATTGTTGTTGACCCACACCTGAAGCTGCACCAGTGCGGTCTTCCATCCGCTATGGCACTTGAGCTCTTCAAGCCATTTGTCATGCGTCGTTTGGTTGAGCTCCGCAAGGTTGAAAACATTAAGGGCGCAAAGCGCGCTATTGACCGTGGTACCCCAGTTGTTTGGGACGTTCTGGATGAGGTCATTCAGGACCGCCTCGTTCTTCTCAACCGCGCACCTACCCTTCACCGTCTGTCTATTCAGGCATTTGAGCCAGTCCTTATCGAGGGTAAGGCAATCCACCTGCACCCACTGGTCTGCGCACCATTCAACGCAGACTTCGACGGCGACCAGATGTCTGTCCACGTGCCACTTTCTACTCAGGCACAGACAGAGGCTCGCATTCTGATGCTTTCCAGCAACAACCTCAGAAGCCCTGCTTCTGGTAAGGTTCTGACCGTTCCTTCTCAGGATATGGTCTTTGGTGTCTACTATCTCACTTCCGAGAAGACCGGTGAAGACGCTAAGACTCTTACCTTCGCAAGCTTTGAGGATGCTCTTCTGGCTATTGAGGCCAACCGTGACCTTGATATCCAGGCAAAGGTTGTTGTCCGCGTAAGCTCCAAGGATGCAAACGTTGCTGATAGCGATCGCGCTATCTTCCGCGTTATGACTGGCCGCGGTCAGTATGAGGACCTGGACGTTACTGAGGGTACTAAGCGCTTTGAGACCACTGTTGGTCGCATTATCTTCAACCGTCAGTGCCTGCCAGAGGATTACCCATACATCAACTACAAGATGGTTAAGTCTGACATTGGCGTTCTGGTCAACGATTGCTGCGACCGTTACCCAATGGCTGATGTTGAGCCAATTCTGGACAACATCAAGAAGACTGGTTTCCACTACGCAACCCTTGCTGGTCTGACCGTTTCCGTTTGGGATGCTGTCATTCCTCCACACAAGCCACAGTTGCTTCAGGAGGCACAGGACCGCGTTGACCAGATCAACGAGTACTACGAGGACGGCTTCCTCTCCGAGCGAGAGCGTCACGTTGAGGTTGTTAACGCATGGACCGAGTGCACCGATCTTCTCGGCTCTGAGATGCTTGCAGGCTTTGCAGAGGACAACCCAATTTACATGATGGCTGACTCTGGAGCTCGTGGTTCTAAGACACAGCTTCGCCAGCTTGCTGGTATGCGAGGCCTGATGGCGGATATGTCCGGTGAGACCATCGACCTTCCAATTAAGGCAAACTTCCGCGAGGGTCTTGAGCCTCTTGAGTACTTCATTTCTACCTACGGTGCTCGTAAGGGTCTGGTAGATACCGCTTCCCACACCTCCGACTCTGGTTACCTGACTCGTCGACTCGTTGACGTTGCACAGGACGTCATTGTCCGCGAGGAGGACTGCGGCACTGATGAGGCAGTTACCTATCCTCTGATTAAGCCTGGTCAGACTTCTGTTGATACTGACCTGATTGGCCGCTGCACCCTTGAGGATGTCTGCGATCCAAACACTGGCGAGGTTCTTATCCCTGCTGGTGGCTATGTTGAGTCCAAGCAGGATCTTGAGCGTCTTGTTGAGCACGGCCTTGCTAAGGTTCAGCTCCGTGCGCTTCTGACCTGTAAGTCTAAGTACGGCGTCTGCCAGAAGTGTTACGGTTGGGATCTTTCCACCCGTCGTCCTGTCAACATTGGTACTGCAGTTGGTATTATCGCAGCTCAGTCCATTGGTGAGCCTGGTACTCAGCTGACCATGCGTACCATTCACTCCGGTGGTGTTGCAGGCGCAGACGATATTACGCAGGGTCTTCCTACCGTTGCTCGTATGTTCGACGTCGTCGGTAACGTCAACGAGAAGATTCTTGGCCGAGAGGCTGACCTGGCTCCTGTTTCTGGTGTTCTTCACATCACCCCAGAGACCACCGAGTACCTGCTGCGTATTGTTGATGCAGACGATGCTTCCCGTGTTATCGAGGAGTGGCGTGTACCTGCATCCGTCCGCTTCATGCCTGGCATTGAGGATGGCGTTGTTGTCCGTGCTGGTGATCAGATTACCCGCGGCTTCGTCAACTTCCGTATGCTCCGTCGACTCACTGACATTGAGTCCACCATGCACACCTTCGTTGAGTCCGTTAAGGACGTCTATACCTCCCAGGGTGTAGAACTCAACGATAAGCACATCGAGGTTATCGCACGTCAGATGCTTCGTCGTGTTCAGGTTACCAACCCAGGTGACTCTTCGTACCTGCTTGGTCAGTATGTGGACCGCTATGTCTTTGCAGAGACTGTCCAGAACATTGCCCTTGCTGGTGGTACTCCACCAGAGGCAGAGCCAGCAATCCTTGGTACTCTGAAGGTTGCAAGCTCTATCGATTCTTGGCTCTCCAGCGCATCGTTCATTCGTACTGCAGGCGTTCTTACCTCTGCAGCTATCGAGGGCGACGTTGACCACCTGCTTGCCCTCAAGTCCAACGTTATTGTTGGTAAGCAGATTCCTGCAGGTACGGGTCTCTCCGCATACAACGATGTTGAGCTTACCTACCACGGTACCAAGATCGATGGCCCAACCTCTTCTCTTGCTAAGTCTCTTCCAGACTGGGCACCAGCAGAGCTTAAGGACATCGAGGAGCAGCTTCCTAAGCAGCTTGACTGGGTCAACGAGGATTACAACGGTGGCGTTTACTCCAAGAATGGCCGCACGCTTTCAAGCGAGGACGCAAAGCTGTACCTCTTCGACGATCTTGGCGTGTCACAGCGTTGGACCAACAAGTTCAGCGAGGTTGGCATTGAGACTGTAGGCGATCTTATTGGCAAGACTGAGGAAGACCTGCTTCGCATCGATGGTATTGGTGCAAAGGCAATCGAGGAACTTCGCGATGGCCTTGAGGCTCGTAACCTCCTCTACATCCTTGAGCCAGAAGAGGATGAGGCTGATTCTGAGGATCTTTCTCAGCTGCTCAACATGGTCTTCTCGCCAGAAGGCGATGGTGGCCTAATGCTGGGTTCCGCAGCTCCATCCACTCACTCTGATTACACCGAGACACTCATCGGCTCTTCTTCCGACGAGGTCAGCCCTGATGTAATCAACGAGGACCTTGGTTCTCTGGATGACCTGCTTAACCAGGTTGTCCGTATGGACGCTGAGGCAGACGGCGAAGACGAGTAAGTAATCTCGCCTGATACATCAAATTTTTTCGGAGATTAACTCCGATACACAAGAGGACTTCAGCCGTTAGCTGGAGTCCTCTTTTAGTTGGGCGTAGACGGGAGAGTATCGGTATATACTAATCTTTTATGATTTACGTTAAGTAGCCATGAACTTTGCGACTCTCAAAAGATAGGAATAGCAATGGATAGTCATTCCCACGACTCTGAACAGTGCGAGCACACCCATTCTACGTGCGATTACGTTTCTGATCAGAAGCTGAACGAATACCTGGTAAACGACGACATCATATATGATGCAACTCAGATTTTTGATGCACTGTCTGATTTCACGCGATTCCAGATTTTGGGCGCCCTGGTAAATGGCGAGAAAAGCGTAACAGAGCTGCAGGAAATGCTTTCGGTATCTCAGTCAGCAACTTCTCATCAGTTGCGTCTTTTGCGCGACCGCGGTCTTGTCAATGCAAAAAGAGATGGCAGAAAGGTCATCTACTCACTTGCAGATGAGCATGTCACAACGCTGATTCGTGTTGGCCTCGCACATGCCGCGCATCTGTTGGGTCATTAACATACGTATCGGAACTGTGGAGAGAACTTATGGGTGAGTATCGCATCATTGAAGTTAAGCAGAGTGTTTTTGCAGCTAATGAGAAAAGCGCCGATCAACTAAGAGAAGAAATGAAGAAAAAGGGAACTCTGCTGGTAAACCTTATGTCTTCTCCAGGTTCTGGCAAAACTACCACCCTTAAAAAGACTATTGCTGCCCTGAAAGATAAGGTTTCCATTGCTGTTATGGAAGCTGATATTGATTCAGATGTTGATGCTGCTGCTATTTCAGAAACGGGCGTGAAAGCTATTCAGCTGCATACTGGCGGCATGTGCCACCTCGATGCGCATATGTGCGCTCAGGGTCTTGAAGGTCTCAATGCAGGTGATGTGGACCTTATCTTTTTGGAGAACGTTGGGAACTTGGTATGTCCGGCAGAGTTTGACACAGGTGCCGGCGTAAACGTCACTATTCTTTCTGTTCCCGAAGGCGACGATAAGCCGTTGAAATACCCTTTGATGTATCAGGTCTGTGATGTGGTGCTTGTTAACAAAATAGACGTAGCACCGTATTTTGATTTTGACCTGGAAAAACTCAAGAAAAATGTAGCCCTTAGAAATCCAAAGGCACTTGTTATTCCTTTCTCTGCCAAAACTGGGGAAGGATTAGACGCTTGGACTGAATGGCTTTCTCGCAAAGTTGCTGAGTGGAAAAGCAGTCAGTAACCAATGGCTAGCGCTTAAAGAATGTCTTATGCCTGATAGGAGAGGTCATGGCAGAGGAAGTACCAGCACGTAAGACCCCAAAAGGTGAAAATGCCATGCGCGGTAGTCTTACTGATGAAGAAATTGCATGCAGAAATGTATTGCCAACTACTAACCCTGCTGGCGGTCCTATTCGCATACTCGCTCAAAATCACATTACTGAAAATGACGAGGTAGTTCATTACAAAACTGTAGATCCAAATGAGCCTGGACCAGCTTCTTCTGAGCAATTTAAGCCTCTTGTAAGAGATGAAGTTCAAAAAATTACGAGTCGCCTTGGTCACAAAATTGTAAAAGATGACCCAGAATATTGGGGCATAGCAGCAATTATGACTGAGGAAGAAGCTGCGGTAACCAAATACATGAAGGTTCGCCAGCCAGTTACCTTAGAGGAGCTTTGCAAGCGTACTGGAAAAACTGCGGGGGAGCTTCAGCCTATCCTAGACACCCTGTCTGTAAAGGGCATGATTGAGTACAACTGGGAAAACAAGAGCAAGCAAAAGCAGTATGTTCTTCCTATGTTTGTTCCTGGCTCCGCAGAGTTTACCGTGATGAACGAGCGTCAACTCGAAGAACATCCCGAGATGGGTTCTTTGTTTGAGCGTATGACCTATCTACCGCTCAAAAATGTCACCAAGTTAGTTCCTGAAGGCGGCGCGGGCGTTGGAATGCATGTCATTCCTGTTGAACGATCCATTGAGCAGGTAAATCACACAGTTACCGTTGAGCATATTTCGCATTGGCTCAAGAAATACGATAGATATGCTGCAACTCCCTGTTCTTGTCGTCTTGCTGAGCGAGTTCGTGGCGACGGCTGTGCTGACGATCCAGAAGATTGGTGTCTTGCCATTGGAGATATGGCTGATTACTGCGTAGAAACAGGAAAAGGCCACTACATCACCTACGATGAGGTTATCGATATCTGTACAAAGGCCGAGAAAAACGGTTTTGTTCATCAGATTACCAACATTGACGGTGAAGATAAGATCTTTGCTATTTGCAACTGCAACGTAAATGTTTGCTATGCACTCAGAACTTCTCAGCTGTTTAATACGCCTAATTTGTCTCGTTCCGCTTTTGTGGCTCACGTTGATGAAGAAAAATGTGTTGCTTGTGGTGGGTGCGTAGAGGTTTGTCCAGCTGGAGCCCCTCAATTAGGTCAGAAACTTCCTACTAGGAAGGGCAAAATTTCCTACCCAACTCAGGATCTTCCAGATGATAAGTTCTGGGGAGAGCCTGACTGGGATTGGAATTATAAAAATAACAACCGTATTGAGTGCCACGATACCGGTACCGCTCCTTGTAAGGTTGCCTGTCCAGCGCATATTTCTGTTCAGGGTTATCTGCGTATGGCTGCTGAAGGTCGCTATCGAGATGCGCTTGAGCTCATCAAAAAAGAAAATCCATTCCCTGCTGTTTGTGGTCGCGTTTGCAATAAACGTTGCGAGGCAGCGTGTACGCGAGGAACTATTGACCAGGCAGTAGCCATTGATGACGTTAAGAAATTTATTGCTCAAAAAGATCTTGAGGCAGAACATCGCTTTATTCCAGAGCCAGTTATCCCGTCAAATAGAGGCCGATTCAACCAGAAAATTGCCATTATTGGTGCAGGTCCAGCCGGCCTGTCCTGTGCATATTACCTGGCAGAACGCGGTTACAACCCCGTTGTTTTTGAGAAGAACCTTCTTCCTGGCGGAATGATGGTATATGGCATCCCTTCTTACAAGCTCGAGAAAAACGTTGTTGCCGCAGAGATTGACGTTCTTAAAGAAATGGGCGTTGAGATTCGCTGTGGTGTTGAGGTAGGAAAAGACATAACCCTTGATGAACTGCGTGCTCAAGGCTTTATTGGTTTTTATGTTGCCATTGGTTGCCAGGGCGGTAGAAAGGCCAATATTGCTGGAGAAGACGCCGATGGGGTTATTTCTGCTGTTGATTTCTTGCATTTTGTAACCGAACATCCTCTGCATGAAGTACCTGGAAAGACAGTGGTCATTGGCGGCGGTAATGTTGCCATTGATGCGGCTCGAGTCTCTGCTCGTTGCGGATCAGAGTCAGTTACTATGGTGTGCCTAGAGCAGCCAGATGAGATGCCTGCACTACCAGAAGAAATCACAGAAGCGCAGGAAGATGGTGTGTCAATCAAGAATGGTTGGGGACCTGCTTTTATTGCCACGGATGAGCAAGGACACGTTTGCGGCGTGATGTTTAAATGCTGTATGCGGGTTTTTGACAATGATAAGCGTTTCTCGCCTTGTTTTGATGACGAGCAAACAATGTATCTTGAGGCAGATGCAGTGGTCTTGTCTATTGGACAAACCGTTGAGTGGGGAAGTCTTTTGGAGGGAGAGGCAGTTGAGCTTACGCGCGGCAATTTTGCGCGTGCTGATTCCCAGACGTATCAGACTGCTCAGCCCGATGTCTTTGTGGGTGGAGACGTGTACACGGGTCCTCGCTTTGTTATCGATGCTATTGCCGCAGGTCATGAAGCTGCTGTTTCATTACATCGTTTTGTGCAGAAAGGCTCTTCTTTGACTATTGGCCGTAACCAGCGCCATTATGTTGAGCTTGATAAATCTGACGCAGCAGTTGAGTCTTGTGGATACGATCACGCAGGTCGTCAGCGTTCCGCATGCGATTCAGTTAAAAACATCAGGCATAACTGGACAGATCCTAGCCATACTTTTACGCCAGAGCAAATCAGAATCGAGACCGCACGCTGCTTGAAGTGCGGCGCTTCAATTGTTGATGCAAATAAGTGTATTGGTTGTGGTCTCTGTACTACACGCTGCGAGTTTGATGCAATTCACCTGTTCCGAGACAATCCTCACTGTTCAGATATGGTTGCCGCAGAGCATAAGGCAGGAAAGATTCTCTCGTATGTTGGAAAACGTGCGGTAAAGATTATTAAGAACCCCGCGAGAAAAACAAAGACTCCTAAACCTCAGTCACACATCACAACCGATGAGCTTGGTAATCCCGTTTCTGCGGGTAGTACTGGTATTTCAAGCTAGCGTGCTCATAGAAATCAATTGACATGCATGAGCTGGGAATTGCGTTTTACCTCATAGATATGGTTGAGGACCTGGGAAAACAAAACAACCTCACTTCAGTTGCGCGCGTAAAGTTGCAGCTAGGGGAGGTATCTGGAGTTGTTCCAACGTACTTGTTGGATGTATGGCGCTGGGCAGCTGATCGCACGGAGCTGTTACATGGAGCTCAGCTAGAAATTGAAGAAGTACCAGCTCTAACACAGTGTTTATCGTGCAATAAAACGTACGCCACGGTAACGTATGGTCGCATATGCCCTTACTGTTCTAGCGAGAAAACCGAACTTATCCAAGGTTTAGAAATTGAGCTTGCTGAGATTGAGGCTACCTAGCATTTGTAATTTCTATGAAGTATGGATACGCCCGGCACAGTGGCTTGTTGACATGTGGCTTTCATCAGCGTAAAGTACTTCCCTGCGTAATTCCAAGGGGACAGTGCTGTGTCGCCTTTCGAATATGTAAAACTGCAGGTAGATAGGTATAAGAAGGAGAAGATCTTGCCTACTATTAACCAGCTCGTACGTAAGGGCCGCGTGAGCGTCAAGTCAAAGTCCAAGAACGCCGCTCTTCAGCACAACCCACAGAAGCGTGGTGTTTGCACCCGCGTTTTCACCACTACGCCAAAGAAGCCTAACTCAGCACTCCGTAAGGTTGCTCGTGTTCGTCTTGTTAATGGCATTGAGGTAACCGCTTACATTCCTGGTGAGGGCCACAACCTCCAGGAGCACTCCATTGTTCTGGTTCGTGGCGGCCGTGTCCGTGACCTTCCTGGTGTTCGTTACAAGGTTGTTCGCGGTGCATTCGACTGCGCAGCAGTTCAGAATCGTGCTCAGGGCCGTTCCCGTTACGGCACTAAGCGTGCTAAGTAATCACGTCCACTACTCGAACTAGTTCTTAGGAGATTAATATGCCGCGTCGCGCAGCAGCAGTACGTCGTGAGGTTATGCCTGACGCCGTCTACAACAATCGTCTGGTAACCCAGCTCATTAACAAGGTCCTTCTCGACGGCAAGAAAGCAACCGCAGAGCGCATTGTCTACGGTGCATTTGACATCGTCGCAGAGAAGACTGGCGAGGATGCCCTCACTGTCTTCAAGAAGGCTATGGATAACATTCGCCCAACACTCGAGGTTAAGCCTAAGCGTGTTGGTGGCGCTACTTACCAGGTTCCAATGGAGGTCAACTCCCGCCGTGCAACTACTCTTGCTATCCGCTGGATGGTCACTTTCAGCCGTAGCCGTAAAGAGAAGACCATGGCAGAGCGTCTTGCAAACGAGATCATCGACGCAACTAACGGCGTAGGTGCATCCGTCAAGCGCCGCGAGGACCTGTACAAGATGGCTGAGGCCAACCGCGCCTTCTCCCACTACCGCTTCTAGTCGGAATTCAGGAGTAGCAAACAAATGGCTAAGACTAAGTACAATCTTAAAGACCTCCGCAACATCGGCATCATGGCTCACATCGATGCTGGTAAGACAACCACTACGGAGCGTATTCTTTACTACACCGGTAAGACCCACAAGATTGGTGAGGTCCACGACGGTGCAGCAACCATGGACTGGATGGTTCAGGAGCAGGAGCGCGGCGTAACCATTACTTCCGCAGCTACCACTTGCTTCTGGAAAGACCACGTCATCCAGATTATCGATACCCCAGGTCACGTTGACTTTACCGCTGAGGTTGAGCGTTCTCTTCGTGTTCTGGACGGCGCAGTTGCAGTCTTCGACGCAGTTGCAGGCGTTCAGCCACAGTCCGAGACCGTTTGGCGTCAGGCAACCAAGTACGGCGTACCTCGTATTGCATTCATCAACAAGTTTGACCGCGTAGGCGCAGACTTCTTCCGTGCAATCCAGACCATGCGTGACCGCCTTGGCGCAAACGCAATTGCAGCTCAGGTCCCAATGGGCGCTGAGTCCAACTTCTGGGGTCTTATCGACCTTGTCACCAACACTGCATGGGACTTCAAAGAGGATGCTAAGGGCATGATTTACCCTGAGCCACTCGACGAGATTCCTGCAGAGTTTGTAGAGATTGCAGCTGAGAAGCGTGAAGAGCTTCTTGAGGCAGCTTCTGACTTCTCTGAGGACGTCATGATGGCTGTTCTCGAGGGTGAAGAGGTTGACGTTGAGACCCTTAAGGGTGCTCTTCGTGCTGGCGTTCTTGCTGGTCAGATTAACCCTGTCTTTGTTGGCTCTGCTTACAAGAACAAGGGTATCCAGGAGCTTCTGGACGCAGTCATCGACTTCCTTCCAAGCCCACTGGACGTTCCAGAGATTGATGGCGTCACTCCTAAGGGTGACGAGGCAGTTCGTCACGCAGACGTTAAGGAGCCATTCTCCGCTCTTGCATTCAAGATCATGACTGACCCTTATGTTGGTAAGCTTACCTACATTCGTGTTTACTCTGGTCAGGCAGAGGCAGGTTCTTACGTCTACAACTCCGTCAAGGACAACCGTGAGCGCTTTGGCCGCATCCTCGAGATGAACGCAAACGACCGTGTTGACCGTGAAGAGTGCTCCGCAGGCGACATCGTTGCATGCGTTGGTCTCAAGAACACCACTACTGGTGACACCCTTTGTGACGAGAAGAACCCAATCATCCTTGAGTCCATCAGCTTCGCAGATCCTGTTATCGACGTTGCTGTTGAGCCTAAGACCAAGGCTGAGCAGGAGAAGATGTCCATCGGCCTTTCTAAGCTGGCTGAAGAGGACCCAACCTTCCAGGTTCACACTGATCACGAGACCGGCCAGACCATCATTGCTGGTATGGGCGAGCTTCACCTTGAGATTATTGTTGACCGTCTCCGTCGTGAGTTTAAGGTTGACTGCAACGTTGGTAAGCCACAGGTTGCTTACCGCGAGACTGCTGGTAAGGCAGTAAGCCACGCTGAGGGCAAGTTTGTCCGTCAGTCCGGTGGTAAGGGTCAGTATGGCCACGCAGTCATCGACCTTGAGCCACAGGAAGAGGGCAAGGGTTACGAGTTTGTCAACGCTATCGTCGGTGGTGTTATTCCTAAGGAGTACATCCCATCTATCGATAAGGGCATCCGTGAGGCTCTTGAGAACGGTGTCATTGCTGGTTACCCAGTAGTCGACATCAAGGTCACCCTTGTTGACGGTTCTTACCACGAGGTCGACTCCTCTGAGGCAGCATTCAAGATTGCTGGTTCTATGGCAATTAAGGATGCTCTCAAGAAGTCCAACCCAGTCCTTCTCGAGCCAGTTGAGTCTGTTGAGGTTGAGACACCTGAGCAGTACATGGGCGACGTTATGGGCAACCTTTCTTCCCGTCGTGGCAAGATTGAGGGTATGGACGATCGTATGGACGCCAAGGTCATCCGCGCTAAGGTGCCTCTTGGTGAGATGTTCGGTTACGCAACCGACCTTCGTTCCCAGACCCAGGGCCGCGCGAGCTACACCATGCAGTTCGATTCTTACGAGCCCGTTCCTAACGCTGTACGCGAAGAGATTGTCGCCAAAAACGGCGGCTCTGCATCCTAAGTAAACGACCACGAGCTCTAGCTCATGTATGGAGGTACCCAAAGTGTCAAGCCAGAAGATCAGGATTCGCCTCAAGGGCTATGATCACGAGGTCATTGATCAGTCCGCTAAGCTGATTGTTGACACCGCACAGAAGACAGGTGCGCGTGTTTCCGGTCCTATCCCTCTGCCAACCGAGCGTAACCTTTACACGGTTATCCGCTCCCCACACAAGGATAAGGATTCCCGTGATCAGTTTGAGATGCGTACTCACAAGCGTCTCATCGATATTCTCGACCCAAGCGCTTCTACCGTTGATTCGCTTATGCGTCTCGACCTTCCAGCTGGTGTCGATATCGAGATCAAGCTCTAAGCATACGGCTTAATCCAACTTGCAAACCCTCCTGCGCATCTTCGCGCGGGAGGGTTTTTGCGTGGATGGCGTTGAACCACGTGCGAAGGACCACGTACGAATTACGCGTGAACCACGTGCGAATCACGCGTGAACCACGTGCGGAGACCGTGCGAACACGGGTCGCAAGCGAGTTCAACTCGGCATCCATTTCGTTTGGATACCGGGTTTCTTGTGCGCATATGCTGGAAGTGGACGGGTTTCTCGCCAGGTGGGCGGCGCGAGCCTGACGTGCGCCTGATTTCTTCAAAGAATCTGTAACTTTTGCCTAAATACATCAAAGAATCTGTGGATTTGCCTGATTTTGTTAAAGAATCGGTGGCGCAAATACAGATTCTTTGTACTTTTCAGGCAGACTTTTCTAGACGTAACTCACATCTGCACTTGGCGAAAAACCCGTAGAATAGGGAAGCGGATTCTTTTACAGCGCACAGGAGAAGAGATGAACCAAAGCCCGCAGAACATAAGTGGTCAGCAGAATGCAAGCAGCCAGCTAAATACCGGCTGCTCGGTAAACGCTCGGCCAAATTACTCCCGCATGACAAAAATACTCTTCGTCTGTCACGGAAATATCTGCAGGTCAACGATGGCGCAGTACGTCATGCATGACCTTGTCGAGAAAAACGGTCTCGCAGACTCGTTTGTCATTGACTCAGCCGCAACCTCTACAGAGGAGATTGGTAATCCAGTTGATCCTCGTACGCGACGCAAGCTTCAGCAAGAGGGGATTCGTTGCGGCAATCATCGTGCAAGGCAGATGACTCGTGCAGATTACGATAACTTTGATTACCTCATTGGAATGGACCACAATAACCTGCGCAACATGATGCGTATACTAAAGGATGATTCGCTTGGAAAGGTTTCGTTGCTCCTTGATTGGACGGAGAAGCCTCGTGATATTGCGGACCCATGGTATTCAGGAAATTTTGATCTGACGTATGACGATGTCACTGAGGGTTGCGAAGCATTGCTCAAGAAACTCTTGGCTGCCTGGTCTTAGTTGCCTAGCCTTAGCTGCTTAGTCTTGGCATCCTGATTTTGGCAAAATTATTGTCGTGGATTGTTTTTACAAAATTTTTTGAAAAAACTTTTCAAAATTCCTTGGGTTTCTCGCCAATGGATACGCCCGGGTCAGCGGTTTGACCTCGCAAAATAGGCGAGAAGAAAGATCTCGCAGCTAGAAGGCATTAAACGCTCTTCACAAAGCGTTCATCTTTTAGAGATTTTAGGCTTGTTTCTTGTCAAAAATGAGTGTAAAGTAGACGGGCTGCTCAAACAGGACAATTATGTCTAAAGGCAGTATGTACAGGACGTGGTCCGCTGGGGAAGAGTACCCGATGTGCTCTCAAGGTCCCATGACCACCGAAGGTTAGGAAAGAGCATGGTTAATACCATCCTCGGCCGCAAGCTGGGCATGACCCAGGTATGGGACGAGAACGACAACGTCGTTCCTGTTACCGTCGTTCTTGCTGGCCCCTGCACCGTTTCACAGGTAAAGACTGTTGAGACGGACGGCTACAATGCCGTACAGATTGGCTTCGGCGACATCTCCGAGAAGCATGTCAACAAGCCAATGGCTGGTCACTTCAAGGCACAGGGCGTCGAGCCAATGCGTTACCTCCGCGAGGTTCGCGTTGAGGATGCTTCTGAGCACAAGACCGGCGATGTTGTCACAGTTGCTGACTTCTCCGAGGTCACCGCTGTTGACGTAACAGGCACTTCTAAGGGTAAGGGTTTCCAGGGTACCGTTAAGCGCTGGAACTTCTCTCGCGGTCCAATGACTCACGGTTCTCGTAACCAGCGTCGTCCAGGTTCCATTGGTCAGTGCGCATACCCTGCACGCGTTCGTAAGGGCCTTCACATGTATGGTCACATGGGCGCAGAGCGCGTTACGGTCAAGAACCTTAAGCTTGTCCGCGTTGATGCTGAGCAGAACCTCATGCTTATCAAGGGTGCTGTTCCTGGCGGCAAGAATGCCCTCGTCCAGGTCCGCATGGCCTAAGGGCCTTTAGGCAAACACTTAGGCTAACAAGGAGACAACATGTCCAAGTATGAGATTAAGAACGTAGAGGGAAAGAAGGTCGGCGACGCCGAGCTCTCCTCTGACGTCTATGGCATTGAGCCAAACATCCCTGTTGTGCACCAGGTTGTAGTCTGCCAGGACGCATCCGCACGTCAGGGTACCCACTCTACAAAGAACCGTCACGAGGTATCCGGCGGTGGCGTTAAGCCTTACCGTCAGAAGGGTACTGGTCGTGCTCGCCAGGGTTCTATTCGTGCTGGTCAGTGGACTGGTGGTGGCGTCATCTTTGGACCTACCCCTCGTTCCCACGCACGTCGTATTAACAACAAGATGGTTAAGCTTGCTATGAGGTCTGTCCTCTCTGGCAAGGTTGCAGACTCCGAGCTTGTCCTCGTTGACTCTCTCGAGTTTGCTCAGCCTTCCACCAAGCAGGCAAAGGCTGCACTTCAGAACCTCGGTATTGAGGGTAAGCGCGTTACCGTCATCGTCCCAGACGACGATGTCAACACCTATCTCTCTTTCCGCAACCTTCCTAAGGTTTCAATCTTCGGCGTTTCTGAGGTTACTACTCGTTTCCTGATCGACAACGGCGCACTTGTTATGTCCGCTGATGTCGCTAAGCAGCTTGGGGAGGTGCTCGCATAATGAACTCTCCTTATGAGGTCATCATTCGTCCTATCGTTTCAGAGCGTGCTTTCGATCTGATGGAGCAGGGCAAGTACACTTTTGAGGTTGCTCGTAACGCAGGTAAAGAAGAGATTGCTGCAGCTGTAGAGAAGCTCTTCTCTGTACACGTCACCAAGGTAAACACACTTTCTGTTAAGCCAAAGAACAAGCGTGTACGTTATCAGCAGGCAGGCAAGACCCGCCAGTGGAAGAAGGCTATTGTTACCCTTGCTGCTGGTGAGACTATCGAGATCTTCGGTAATAACTCTGCTGAGTAAGGTTTTTCTCCCGTGCCTCTTTTGAGGTACGGGTTCGTATGCCGCGCATAGTAGATACGCGCGGTACCGTGGTAATCCGGTGTTAGCTCGACTTTCCCTTAAGCGGGCTAGCCAACGGAGAAGAAAGGGATACTGTTTATGGCAGTTAGGCATCTAAAGCCAACAAGCGCAGGCAGGCGCTTCCAGACAATCTCAGACTTTGCTGAGATTACAACTGATAAGCCCGAGAAGTCCCTTCTCGAGCCTCTGCCAAAGAAGGCTGGCCGCAACAACAATGGCCGCATCACTACCCGTCACCAGGGTGGTGGCCACAAGCGCCAGTATCGTCGTATCGACTTCAAGCGTCGCAAGGATGACATCCCAGCTAAGGTCGCTACTGTTGAGTACGATCCTAACCGTTCCGCTCGTATTGCTCTTCTGCACTATGCAGACGGCGCAAAGGCATACATCCTTTGC
Organism: Atopobium sp.; assembly: GCA_015258765.1. Taxonomy (GTDB): domain Bacteria; phylum Actinomycetota; class Coriobacteriia; order Coriobacteriales; family Atopobiaceae; genus Lancefieldella. Next base: position 16,527 of record JABZHQ010000002.1, read on the forward strand.
CCAGAGGGCCTGAGCGTCGGTGACACCGTTCTTTCTGGTACCAAGGACATCGACATCAAGCCTGGTAACTGCACCACTCTTGAGCAGATTCCAGTAGGTACTCTTGTTCACGCAGTTGAGTTCCAGCCTGGCAAGGGTGCTGCAATGGCACGTGCTGCTGGTACCTCCGTCCAGCTCATGGGTAAGGACAACGGCTATGCAGTTCTGCGTATGCCTTCCTCCGAGCTCCGTCGTGTTCTTCTGACCTGCCGTGCAACCATCGGTGAGGTTGGTAACGCTGAGCACTCCAACATTGTTGTTGGTAAGGCTGGTCGTTCCCGTTGGGCAGGCGTCCGTCCTACCGTCCGTGGTACTGTCATGAACCCTGTTGACCACCCACACGGCGGTGGTGAAGGTAAGAACCACACTTCTGGTCGTCCTTCCGTCACCCCATGGGGTAAGCCAACCAAGGGTTATAAGACCCGCGACCCGAAGAAGGCTTCTAACCGCCTGATCATTCGCCGTCGTAAGTCCAAGTAAGACACGAGTAGGAGTAGATAAATGAGCAGAAGTCTCAAAAAAGGCCCCTTTGTGGAGACTCGCCTCCTTGCGCGTGTCGCTGCAATGAACGAGGCTGGCAAGAAGGACGTTATCAAGACCTGGTCACGTTCCTCAACCATCTTCCCTGAGATGGTCGGTCACACCATCGCTGTTCACGATGGTCGTAAGCATGTACCTGTGTACGTCACCGAGTCCATGGTTGGTCACAAGTTGGGCGAGTTCTCCCCATCCCGTACCTTCCGCGGTCACAAGGCCAAATAGGGGGAGTGTAGTAAATGGCTAAGAACACCGATTCTATTGAGGTTCGCGCAACAGCTAAGTATGTTCGCGTTGCTCCTCGTAAGGCTCGCGCAGTTGTCGCGCTTGTCCGCGGTAAGTCTGTCGAGAAGGCCCTTGAGGTTCTTCAGTTCTCGACTCGCGCTGCCGCTACTGATGTTGCTAAGGTTCTGCGCTCTGCAGTTGCTAACGCCGAGAACAACAATGGTCTCCGTGCTAACAACCTGGTAGTCAAGACCGCTTTTGTTGACGAAGGCCCAACGCTTAAGCGTATTCGCCCTCGTGCAAAGGGTTCGGCTTCCCGCATTAACAAGCGCATGAGCCACATTACCGTTGTCGTTGCACCTCGAAAGGAGGCGTAGGAATGGGTCAGAAAGTACAGCCTACAGGCTTCCGTCTTGGTGTAACCGAGAGCTGGCGTTCTCGTTGGTACGCCGATAAGGACTACGCCGAGCAGCTCGGCAACGATCTTGCTATCCGCAAGTATCTTGAGAAGCGCCTTGAGAAGGCAGCCGTTGCTCGTATTGATATCGAGCGCGCTGGCGATAAGGTCAAGGTAACTATTTTCTCCGCACGTCCTGGTATTGTCATTGGCAAGAAGGGTGCAGAGATTGACGGCCTCCGTGCAGATCTTGAGCGTGTTGCTAAGGTCGGCAAGGGTCAGGTCAACGTTGATGTTGTCGAGGTTAAGCGTCCTGAGCTTGACGCAAACCTTGTTGCTCAGTCCATCGCAGAGCAGCTCGAGCAGCGTGTCGCTTTCCGTCGAGCTATGCGTAAGGCTGTTCAGTCCGCTCGTAAGGCTGGCGCTAAGGGTATTCGTATCCAGTGCTCCGGTCGTCTGAACGGTGCTGAGATGGGCCGCCGTGAGTGGTACCGTGAGGGTCGCGTGCCTCTGCACACCCTTCGTGCTGCAATCGGCTATGGTACCGCTACAGGTCGCACCACCATGGGCGCTGTTGGTATCAAGGTTTGGATTTATTACGGCGAGAAGATGCCTGGACAGCCAACACCTAACCCAGCTCTTGAGGGCTCCGCTCGTCCTCGTCGTGCTCGCAATGAGAGGAGGGGCCGTTAATGCTTGCTCCAAAGCGTGTATTGCACCGTAAGGTACAGCGCGGTTCCATGAAGGGCCAGGCAAAGGGTAATACCCAGCTGCATTTTGGTTCCTGGGGCATCCGTGCAGAGGAGGCTCACTGGATTACTAACCGCCAGATTGAGGCTGCTCGTATTGCTCTCACCCGTGAGATGAAGCGTGGCGGTAAGGTTTGGATTACTATCTTCCCAGATAAGCCAATCACCAAGAAGCCTGCAGAGACTCGCATGGGTTCCGGTAAGGGTAACCCAGAAGAGTGGGTAGCAGTTGTTAAGCCTGGTCGTATCATGTTCGAGATTGATGGCGTACCAGAGGAAGTTGCTCGTGAGGCTCTCCGTCTTGCTCAGCACAAGCTTCCAATTAAGACCAAGATTGTCTCCAAGGCCGATCAGGACGGTGAGAACTAATGAAGTACACCGAAATCAAGGCTATGAGCGATGCAGACCTCGCTAAGAAACTCGAGGAAGGCCGCGCAGAGCTCTTTAATCTTCGTTTCCAGATGGCAACCAGCCAGCTGGACAACACCGCTCGTGTCAAGGCTGTAAAGCGTGACATTGCTCGCGTTCAGACCGAGATGCGCACCCGTCAAATTGCTGCGGAAGCATCCGCAGAGCAGAACTAGATCGCAGGAGATAAGTTATGGCAGAGACCGAAAGCAGAAATGCGCGTAAGGTTCGTACCGGACTCGTCGTCTCCATCTCTGGCGAGAAGACGATTACGGTAGAGATTACGTACCGTAAGCACCACCCTAAGTATGGCAAGATGATGACCATCGGCAAGAAGCTTCACGTTCACGATGAGAACAACGAGGCTGGTCTGGGCGATACCGTCCGCGTCATGGAGACTCGTCCTCTTTCCAAGACCAAGCGTTGGCGTCTCGCAGAGATCGTTGAGCGCGCTAAGTAATTAGCACCTAGGAAACAGCTTTTAGCTCAACCTAGTTTTGTATCTATCATTATTTCTCATGTGCGCAAATACGCGCACCTCTGAGAAATTAGGTTCCGGAGGAACGTCACATGATTCAGATGGAGACCATTCTCAACGTCGCTGACAACAGCGGCGCAAGGCGCGTAAAGTGCGTCAAGGTCCTTGGTGGCTCCAAGCGTCGTTACGCCGGCCTTGCCGACGTCATCATTGGCGCTGTCCAGGAGGCTACTCCAGGTGGTTCGGTGAAGAAGGGCGACATTGTTCGCTGCGTCATCGTTCGTACCGCTAAGGACACCCGTCGCAAGGACGGTAGCTACATCCGCTTTGACCAGAACGCATGCGTTCTTGTTAACAAAGAGGGTGAGCCCAAGGGTACTCGTATCTTTGGACCAGTCGCTCGCGAGCTGCGCGACCACAAGTACATGAAGATTGTCTCACTTGCACCTGAGACCCTTTAAGGAGGAACGACATGCCTAAGATGAAGATCAAGAAGGGCGACAAGGTCGAGGTCCTCACTGGTAAGGACAAGGGTAAGCGCGGCGAGGTACTTCGCGTATATCCAGAGAAGAACAAGGTTGTCGTTGAGGGCGTTGCAATTGCAAAGCGCCATGTCAAGCCAAACGCAGCTAACCAGCAGGGTGGCATCGTTGAGGCAGAGGCAGCAATCGACGCTTCCAATGTTGCTCTTATCGACCCTAAGACCGACAAGCCAACTCGTGTTGGCTACCTGATCAAGGAGGACGGCACTAAGGTCCGCGTCTCCAAGAAGTCAGGCGCTGAGCTCTAAGTTATACGTGTTTCTCGCTTTGTAGAAACATCTCAGAGCTACTTCAAACCCCGTTATCATCAGATAGCGGGGTTTTCTTTTTGGGCGAGAAGTGCGGTGTGGTGTGTAAGTCGTGTGATGACATGAAAAAATATCAGCTAGCTTGAAATTCTCGTCCCATTTTTGCTCAATAAGGTCTAATATTGTTCATTGCGTCTTTCTATGGGACACGTATGTCTCGAGGATGCAGATGGCTCCTAGTTCGCCAAACTAGGAGGTGCGAGGCGATCCCCGCACTTAAAACCCCAAGAGTTAAGGAGAAACCATGGCAGACGAGAAGTACACACCTCGCCTTAAAGAGCTTTACTACGCATCCGTGCGTGATGCTCTGAAGGAGAAATTTGGTTACACCAACATTAACCAGATTCCTAAGTTTGAGAAGATCGTTGTCAACATGGGTGTTGGCGAGGCAGCTACAGACGCTAAGGCAATTGACGGCGCTGTAAACGACCTCCGTACCATTACTGGTCAGCAGCCACTCGTTACACACGCTCGCAAGTCTATCGCAACCTTTAAGCTTCGCCAGGGTATGCCAATCGGCGCTAAAGTTACCCTTCGTGGCGATCGTATGTGGGAGTTCCTGGATCGTCTGATCGCAGTTGCAATTCCTCGTATCCGCGACTTCCGTGGTATCTCTGCTAAGAGCTTCGACGGCCGTGGTAACTTCTCCATGGGCGTAACCGAGCAGCTCATCTTCCCAGAGATTGACTTTGACAAGATGGACCACACCCGCGGTATGGACATCACCATTGTCACCACTGCTAACACCAACGAGGAGGGTAAGGCACTTCTCGACGCCTTCCACTTCCCATTCAAGCAGGACTAACTTTTACCTGCGCTTAAATTAAGCGCATTCCTGTTGGCATTTTCGATGCCGGGTGACATAGTCACCAGCACTATTGTTTGAAGTCATCTTGGCGTTCGCCAAGTTGCATTTTGAAGGAGGATTTGTGGCTAAGACTTCGATGATCGTCAAAGCCTCGCGTGAGCCGAAGTACTCTACGCGCACACAGAACCGTTGCCAGCGTTGTGGACGTCCCCACTCCGTTTACCGCAAGTTTGGTCTGTGCCGTGTGTGCTTCCGTGAGCTAGCGAGCAAGGGCGAGCTTCCTGGTGTCCGCAAGGCAAGCTGGTAGGACTCAGGGCTCTGGCGTCAAGGCATCTGCGCCACGGGTGTAGATGAACCAGACACGCAGTTTCATCATTAACGAAGGAGAAGGATCAAATGAAAATTACCGATCCCATTTCAGACATGCTGACGCGTATTCGTAACGCAAACTCAGCTGGCAAGGATTCCGTATCCATGCCATCGAGCAAGGTGCTCGTTGAGATTGCTCGCGTCATCACCGAAGAGGGCTATGTCGAGGGTTACACCGTTGAGGATACTAAGCCTCAGAAGACTCTTCACATCACCCTTAAGTATGGTAAGAAGCGCGCTAAGGTTATCCGCGGCATCCGTCGCATTTCTAAGCCTGGTCTGCGCATTTACTCCACCGCTGAGAAGCTTCCACGCGTTCTTGGTGGTCTTGGTACTGCAGTGGTTTCCACTTCTAAGGGCATGATGTGCGACCGCGACGCTCGTAAGAACGGCGTTGGCGGCGAGGTCATCGCTTACGTTTGGTAAATCTGACAGGAATGAAAGGAGACAGCCGTGTCTCGTATTGGTAAGAAGCCTGTCCAGATTCCTGCTGGAGTCACTGTGACAGTTGATAACACCACCGTTACCGTTAAGGGTTCTAAGGGCGAGCTGACTCGTACTTTCTCTGAGCTGGTTGCTATCGCTCAGGAGGGCGAGGAGATTCTTGTTACTCGCGTTGACGAGTCCACTGAGTCCAATGCTCAGCAGGGTCTTGTCCGTACCCTTATCCACAACATGGTTGTTGGTGTCTCTGAGGGCTTCGAGAAGAAGCTCGAGCTCACCGGCGTTGGTTACCGTGTAGCACTTAAGGGCAAGGATCTTGACCTTTCCCTTGGTTATTCTCACCCAGTTCTCTATGTTGCACCTGAGGGCATTAGCTTTGAGGTACCTGATAACACTCACCTTACTGTTAAGGGTATTTCTAAGGAGAAGGTCGGCCAGGTTGCAGCTGAGATTCGTATGAAGCGTCCACCAGAGCCTTACAAGGGCAAGGGCATTCACTACGAAGGTGAGCACATCCGCAGGAAGCTCGGTAAGGCTGCTAAGTAAAGCAACCCTACTTTTAGGCTAAAAGACCATCACCCCGTTAGGTGATGGCATGTCTCTAAGGAGAAGGAATGAACAAGCAGCAGGCGAAAAAGGCGGGTCTTGAACGCCGCAAGCGCCGCGTACGTGCCAAGGTCTTTGGTACACCTGAGCGTCCGCGTCTTGCAGTTCACCGCACAAACGCAAACATTTATGCACAGCTTATTGACGACGCTTCTGGAAGAACTCTCTGCTCTGCCTCTACGCTTGACCCAGAGTTCCGTTCTACTGGCAAGGTTGGCTCCAACAAGGAGGCAGCTGAGTTCGTAGGTGAGCTTATCGGTAAGCGCGCTGCCGAGAAGAACGTCACTGAGGTCACTTTTGACCGTGGTGGTCGTCTCTATCACGGCCGCGTCAAGGCTTTGGCAGATGGCGCCCGCAACGCGGGCCTGAAGTTCTAGGAGGATTCAATGGCACGTGATCGTAAGCGCCAGCAGGATACGGATCTTCAGGAGCGCGTCGTTTATATTCACCGCGTTTCCAAGACCGTTAAGGGTGGCCGCCGTATGTCACTCGTTGCTCTGGTAGTCGTTGGCGACGGTAAGGGTAACGTTGGTATTGGCCAGGGTCGTTCCGCTGAGGTACCTCTGGCAATTCAGAAGGGCGTCGAGGACGCAAAGAGGAACATGTTCAAGGTCCCACTGACCGAGACTGGTTCCGTACCACACGCAGTCACTGGTCACTACGGTGCAGGTTCTGTTCTTATTAAGCCTGCATTCGAGGGTACTGGTGTTATTGCTGGTGGTCCTATTCGTCCACTCTTCGAGCTTGCAGGTATCACCAATGTACTTTCTAAGTCCCTTGGTACCGACAACGCTCTGAACATGATTAAGGCAGCAGCTGAGGGTCTGAAGGAGCTTTCCAGCCCAGAAGAAGCAGCTGAGCGTCGTGGCCTAACCGTCGGCGATATGTTCGTCGGAAAGGAGAACTAACGATGGCTAAGAACCTTAGCATCAAGCTTGTCCGTGGCGCCGTTGCAGGCGTCAAGAAGGACCAGACTGCTACGGTGAAGGCCCTCGGCCTCCACAAGATCGGCGATACCGTCGAGCAGCCTGACAACCCAAGCATTCGTGGAATGATCTTCAAGGTTAAGCACCTTGTCGAGGTTGAAGAGAACTAGAGGTAGTAATAATGCAGCTCAATGATCTTCGCCCCGCAGTGGGTTCGCGCAAAAATCGTAAGCGCGTAGGTCGCGGTAATTCTTCAGGCAATGGTACTTTTGCCGGCCGCGGTATGAATGGTCAGCTCTCCCGCTCTGGTGGCGGTAAGGGCGCTGGCTTCGAGGGTGGACAGCAGCCACTGGCTATGCGTCTTCCTAAGCTTCCTGGTTTCACTAACCACAACCGTGTTGAGTACGCTCCAGTCAACGTTGCTCGTCTGAACGCTCTCTTTGCAGATGGCGAGACCGTAGACGCAGAGGCTCTGGTTGCTAAGGGAGTTATTAAGTACAACTTCATCCCAGTCAAGGTTCTGGGTGATGGCGAGCTTTCTAAGAAGCTCACTGTTAAGGTCGACAAGGTTTCCGCCTCCGCAAAGGCTAAGATCGAGGCGGCCGGTGGAAAGGTTGAGGCCGAGTAGTGAGTAAAGGAATCGCCAACGCATTTCGTGTTCCGGAACTAAGGGGAAAGATTCTCCTTACGGTACTGATTCTTCTTCTGTACCGTTTTGGTGCGTATCTTCCTGTGCCCGGTGCTCCATTCCAGCAGATGCTTTCTGTTTATCAGAATGGTCTTGCTAAGAATGGCGCAATGGCCGTGCTTAACCTATTTTCGGGTGGCGCTCTTTCTCGCATGTCTGTTTTCAGTCTGGGCATCATGCCTTACATTACGGCTCAGATCATCTTCCAGATGATGCAGTCCGTTATTCCATCTCTTGGCGAGCTTGCTAAAGATGGTGAGAGCGGCCAGCGTAAGATTACGCAGTACACGCGTTATCTTACGGTTGGCCTAGCTCTGCTCAATGCAGTTGGTTACCTGTTCTTGTTTAAGAGCTATGGTGTATCTTTTGCATCTATGGAGGGCGTGCCTGAGGCACTTGAAAACTTCCTGGTAGTCTTTACCATGCTAGTTGGTGCCATCATTATTATGTGGCTCGGTGAGGTTATTACCCAGCAAGGTGTTGGCAACGGAATGAGTCTTATCATCTTTGCAAACATCATGGCTGGACTTCCAACAGCCCTTATTTCTTCAGTAGCTACTCGTGGAAACATTGTTCTTACCGTTGTTACTGTTGTGGTTATGCTCGCTATTATTCCGCTCATTGTTTACATTGAGCGTGGTCAGCGTCGTATTCCTATCAACTATGCCAAGCGCGTTGTTGGTCGTCGTATGATGGGTGGTCAGTCAACTTACCTTCCAATTAAGGTAAACACTGCAGGCGTTGTACCAATCATCTTTGCATCTGCAATCCTGTACCTTCCTGCTCAGGTTGCTGTGTTCTTCCCAGGAGTAGAGTGGATTCAAAATCTTGCTACTTCACTTTCTTCTGGATGGGTTAACTGGGTTCTCTCAGTTATGTTCATTGTCTTCTTTGCATACTTCTACACCTCAATGGTGTTCAATCCAGAGGAGACAGCAGACCAGCTTAAGAAGCAGGGAGGCTTTATTCCTGGTGTTCGTCCAGGTACTGCTACTTCAACGTATATCAAGACTGTTATTGACAGAGTCACCCTCCCCGGTGCTATCTTTATGGCAGTTCTTGCAATCGTTCCAACCATTATTTTCTGGTTCACAGGCGATTCGTTGATACAGGCGTTTGGTGGAACTTCCGTCCTCATTATGGTCGGTGTTGCAATGGATACACTCTCTTCCATTGAGTCCCACCTTAAGATGCACAACTATGAGGGCTTCTTTAAGTAGTTCTTAATACGTAGCATAAAGGGGCCTGGAAACAGGCCCCTTTTATTATTTGAAAGGAAGGCGAAGCATGAACATTGTTCTTCTCGGCGCACCTGGCGCTGGCAAGGGTACACAGGCTCAGAAGCTCGTTGCAGAGTATGGACTTGCTCACATCTCAACCGGTGACCTTCTTCGTGCTGCTGTTAAAGCTCAGTCTGAGCTTGGCGTTAAGGCTAAAGAGTATATGGATGCTGGTCAGCTTGTTCCAGATCAGCTTGTAATTGACCTGGTAAAAGAGCGCCTTTCTGCAGACGATGCAAAGGCTGGTTTTATTCTTGATGGCTTCCCACGCAACACCGCTCAGGCAGTAACCCTTGATTTTGAGCTTCAGAATATGGGCCTCAAGCTTGATGCAGCTCTGCTTGTTGCTGTTGAGCCAGAGGTTATTGTTGAGCGTCTTTCTTCTCGTCGTACGTGCAAAGAGTGTGGTTATACTGCACCTGCTGGTACAGAGACTTGCCCAAATTGTTCTGGTGAGATGTATCAGCGTGATGACGATAAGCCAGAGACAATTCGTAAGCGTCTTGATGTATACGAGAACCAGACTTCTCCTTTGATTGAGTACTACAAGGGTCATGGAATTCTGAAGGAGGTCAACGGAGATCGTCCTGTTGACGAGGTATTCGCCGACGTAAAGACACTCCTCGCACTATGATTACGATAAAAACACCTGAACAAATCGAGGCAATGAAGGTGTCGGGCGCCCTTTCTAAGGCAGCTCTTCGCCGTGCTGGATCCATGATTAGACCTGGTGTTTCAACGCTCGAGATTGACCGTGCTGTTGAAGCTTTTATTAGACTTCATGGCGGAACCCCTACCTTTAAGGGCTACGGTGGATTCCCTGGATCTGTTTGCTCTTCTATTAACGAGCAGATTGTTCACGGTATTCCATCAGCTAACGTCATTTTGCAAGATGGCGATATTCTGACCATTGACACGGGTGCTACCGTTAACGGTTGGGCAGGAGATAACGCTTGGACGTTCTACTGCGGAACAGTTGACGAGAAAACCCAGGCACTTTGTGAGGTTACCCGCGATTGCCTTAAGGCAGGTATTGCAGCTGCTGTTCCTGGTGCTCGCCTTGGCGATGTTGGACATGCAGTTCAGAAGCTTGCTGAGGATAACGGCTATGGCGTTATTCGTGATTTTGTTGGCCATGGTATTGGCCGCAATCTTCACGAGGATCCCGAGGTCAGAAACTATGGTCGTGCAGGTAACGGTATTGTTCTTCGTGAGGGAATGGTAATTGCAATTGAGCCTATGATTGCTATGGGTACCTACGATTGCACCGTTCTTGAAAATGGTTGGACCGTTGTTACAGATGATGGCCTGCCATCAGCACATTATGAGAACACGGTTGCTATTACTGCCGATGGTCCCGTTATCGTTTCAGAAGATGAAGTTGGCCCATGGTGCGAGATGCAAGGCGGTCTTGAGTAACACATACATTGTTCTTCTCGCTGTCTAATTGTGTTGAAAAAATAAGTGATAGACGAGTGGCACATTTTTATGTATTATTGATAACCGCTGTCGATGTGTCGAGAGGATGAAAGTTGGCTAAACAAGACGCGATTGAGCTTGAAGGCAAGGTACTAGAACCCCTGCCAAACGCTATGTTTAACGTTGAGTTAGAGAACGGCAAGACCATCCTTTGCACCATCTCAGGTAAGATTCGAATGAACTACATTCGAATTCTCCCTGGTGACAAGGTTGTAGTAGAGATTTCTCCTTACGATCTTACCAGGGGTCGCATTACTTACCGTTACAAGTAAGTAGTGTCCAGCCTTGTGCCATGCATGAGGCTATCTGTGTCTTTGCGCACGTTGCAAGGGCATATGTACGTAAGTACAGTCGGTATTTCACGCCAGCGGCTGGGCGAGTATATAGTTCGTATCAGCAGAACCGAAAGGAAGACACATGAAGGTACGTCCTTCGGTAAAGAAGATGTGCGACAAGTGCAAAGTCATCCGTCGCCACGGTAAGGTTTACGTGATTTGCGAGAACCCGCGCCACAAGCAGCGTCAGGGCTAAGGAAGGAGCACCAAGTTGGCCCGTATTAACGGCGTCGACCTGCCACGCGATAAGCGTGTTGAGGTCGGACTCACCTATCTTTACGGCATTGGTCAGACTCGTGCAACCAAGATTTGCAACGAGACTGGTATCGATGTAAATACTCGCGTCAAGGACCTCACAGAGGAAGAAGTCACTAAGATTCGTGACTTTATTGACGCTCATTACACCACCGAGGGCGATCTTCGCCGCGAGGTGCGTCAGAATGTTGCCCGCCTGATGGAGATTGGCTGCTACCGCGGCCTCCGTCACCGCAAGGGCCTCCCTGTCCACGGTCAGCGTACCCACACTAACGCTCGTACTCGTAAGGGTAAGAAGCGTCAGGTGGGCGGCAAGAAGAAGTAGGCGAGGAGTAGCTAATGGCACAGAAAAAGAACGCTCGCACTACACGCGTCCGCCGCTCCGAGCGTAAAAACATTGCAGTGGGCCAGGCCCACATCAAGAGCACATTCAATAACACGATTGTCTCTATTTCCGATCCCCAGGGTAATGTAATTTCCTGGCAGTCCGGTGGTACCGTCGGCTTCAAGGGCTCTCGTAAGTCCACTCCTTTTGCTGCACAGCTTGCAGCAGAGGCAGCAGCAAAGGCAGCAATGGAGCACGGTCTCCACAAGGTAGCTGTTTTTGTTAAGGGCCCAGGCTCTGGTCGCGAGACCGCAATCCGTTCCCTTCAGGCAGCAGGCCTCGAGGTTTCGGGTATTCAGGATAAGACACCTATTGCACACAACGGCTGCCGTCCTAAAAAGCGCCGTCGCAACTAGCACGAAAGGACAAGCAAATGGCAATTGATAGGACCCCGGTCCTTAAAAGATGTCGTCAGCTTGGCATCGATCCCGTTGTGATGGGGATCAATAAGACTTCTAACCGCGAGCCACGTCGCCGTCGTCGCCAGGAGAGCGAGTACGGTATGCAGCTCCGTGAGAAGCAGAAGGCTAAGTTCATTTACGGCGTCCTTGAGAACCAGTTCCACGGCTACTATGAGATGGCTAAGAAGAACCCAGGCATTACTGGTGACAACCTGATGAGCATCCTTGAGACTCGTCTTGACAACGTCATCTTCCGCCTTGGCTTTGCTCGTACACGTAAAGAGGCTCGTCAGACTGTCCGTCACGGTCACATCACCGTTAACGGTCAGCGTGTTGACATTCCTTCTTATCGCGTAAAGAGCGGCGATGTTATCGCTGTTGCTTCTAAGGCAAAGGATCTTCTTCCAATCAAGGAAGCTCTCATTTCCTCCGAGCACATGGCAGTTCCTGCATGGCTTGAGGTTGACATTGAGAAGCTGCAGGGCACTGTTCTTCAGCTTCCAACCCGCGATCAGATCGACCTTGAGATTGACGCACAGCTGATCGTCGAGCTCTACTCCAAGTAAGCCCGACCCGTTTTGGAGGTAGCAATGTCCGAATTTATCCGACCAAACGTGTCGGTAGATGAAATCGGCGCAAACGTCGCTCGTGTGAGCGTAGAGCCGCTTGAGCGTGGCTATGGTGACACGCTTGGCAACTCCCTCCGCCGCGTACTGCTTTCCTCTCTTGAGGGAGCTGCGGTTGAGGCCATCCAGATTGATGGCGTTCAGCATGAGTTCACTACGGTTGAAGGCGTCTATGAGGACGTTACTGACATCGTTCTGAACGTTAAGGGCCTAGTTTTCCGCAACACCAACAACTCTGATGAGGCTGAGGCTTCCATCTCTGTTGAGGGTCCTTGCAAAGTCACTGGTGCTGATCTTGATGTTCCTATGGGCTACGAGCTGGTTAACCCAGCTCAGCACATTTGCACCCTTGCTGAGGGAGCTCATCTTTCCATGAGACTTCGCCTTGGTAATGGTCGCGGTTATGTTTCCGGTGAGGATAACGAGCGTGAGAGTGATCCAATTGGATTCATTCACGTTGACTCGATCTTCTCGCCAGTTCGTCGCTGCGCTAAGGCTGTTGAGCCTTGCCGTGTTGGCCGTCACACCGACTATGATCGTCTGGTGCTTGAGGTTGAGACCAATGGTGCAATCAGCCCTCGCGAGGCTGTCGTTGAGGCTGCAAACATCATTAACCAGCACATGAGCGCATTCATGGGACTTACTGATTTTGACGAGACTCAGGAAGAGGCTTCGATTTTTGCTAAGGCAGACGTCGAGGACGATTCCGAGCTTGAGAAGCAGGTTGAGGATCTGGACCTTTCCGTCCGTTCTTACAACTGCCTCAAGCGTGCAGGAATTCACTCTGTCCGTCAGCTCGTTGATTTCTCTGAGAACGATCTTCTCAACATCAGAAACTTTGGTGTTAAGTCTATTGAAGAAGTCAAGGAAAAGCTCGAGAGCATGGGCCTGTCCCTTAAGGCTTAGTCGCGCCTTGTCACGCATAGGAGAATGTAAATTATGAGGCACAATAAGAAGAGGGGCATGAAGCTTGGTACTGATGCTAGCCACACCAAGGCCATCAAGAAGAGCCTGATCCAAGCCCTTTTCACTAACGATCGTATTAAGACTCTTGACGTCCGCGCTAAGGCAGTTCGCGGCGAGGTCGACAAGGTCATCACTTGGGCAAAGCGCGGCGACCTTCACGCTCGTCGTCTTGCTATGGCCAAGGTTGGTAACGCAGAGCTTGTCCGTGAGGTATTTGACAAGGCTGCTCAGGGTATGTGGGCTGACCGTAACGGCGGCTACACCCGTATTATGAAGCTTGGTCCTCGTAAGGGCGATGCTTCTGAGGTTGTTATCCTTGAGCTCGTTACCGAGCCAGTTCAGCCAAAGGCTTCTAACAAGAAGGCTAAGGCTACCAAGGTTGCTCCTGCTCCTGTAAAGGAAGAGGAGACCGAGGCTCCAGCAGAGGAGACCGAGCAGACCGAAGAGGCTGCAGAGTAACTTCTGTCAAAGTGAATCTGAAGAGGTCCTGGCTTTTTGCTGGGACCTCTTTTTCAAATGAAGGAGGGTTGTCATGATTGAGTTTAAAAACGTGTCATTTGCATACGGTTCTTCAACTGCTACACAATCTATGACCGACCCTGCTTCAAAAGACTTCATGGGAGCCACTGAGAGCCTTTCTCAGTCAAAGATGGCGCCAACCCTGGATAACGTTTCATTTACCCTAAAGCCTGGCTCTAGAACGGTTGTGCTTGGCCATAATGGCTCAGGCAAGTCAACGCTTGCAAATCTTTGTAATGCATCTATCTTTCCGTTTTCTGGAGAAGTTTTAGTAGATGGCACCTCAACTGCTGAAGTACCGTCTACTCAGATTTCTTCTGTTGTGGGAATGGTTCGTCAAGATCCAACTGCGCAGCTGGTATGTGCAACTGTCTTTGACGAGGTCGCCTTTGGTCCTGCTAATCTTGGACTGCCAAAAGAAGAGATTGTTTCTCGCGTTTCTCAAACACTTGAGCTCTGTGGCATTGCTGACTTGGCCAATTCCCAAACACACACGCTTTCTGGTGGTCAACAGCAGCTTGTTGCCATAGCAGCAGCGCTTTCTCTGCGTCCATGCTACTTGGTGCTTGATGAGGCATTTGCTCAGCTTGATACGCGGTTCAGAAATCACCTTTCTAAGCTGGTAAATAACCTTGTGGCTAACGGGGTGGGTGTGCTTGAGATCTCTCATTCATTTGAGTCTTTACCTGGAGCTGATCAGGTTCTTGTTTTGGAGAAGGGCCAGCTGGTCTGGACAGGCACCCCCACAGAGTTTCTCTCAGACACAGATATAAGTGCGCGCGCCGGATTTGATGATGCACTTACTGGAACAGCTCATATAGCAGCGCAGGCTGGTTACAACTTTGATGTGCCTCTTAACGCATCAGAGTTTGTTGCGTTTCTTGTTCAGAATAACCTTGCGTTTGACGCTTTGGATACCCTTGTGTATCAGCGCGCCCTTGAGGTGGTGCGAGCAAACAACTATGACGGAATCCAGGCGCTTGGAGAGGCTCATGAACTGGCAATTTGTGGCGTTTCTCATGCGCTTGACAAGCCAGTCCTGCACGATATAACGCTTTCTTCCACGGGGGAGCTTACTGTTTTGGTGGGCGCTTCTGGTTCTGGAAAAACAACCTGCGCCCGAATAGCTGCTGGCCTCATAGAGGCTGATGTTGGTCATGCAACAATCGATGAACGACTAGTAAGTCCTGGAGATGTCGGCATGTGTTTCCAGCGCCCTCAAGATCAGCTCTTTGCCCAAACTGTTGCTGAAGATATTGCGTTTGGTCCAACTAACAAGGGTTTCTCGCCAGATAATGTTGAGGCGCTTGTCGCGTATGCGGCAGACCGTGTTGGTTTGGATCAGCAGGTTCTGGGTGCGTCTCCGTTGACGCTTTCTGGTGGCCAGGCTCGTCGCGCAGCGCTTGCAGGAACGCTGGCCTGCGCAACGTACGCGGTTGTGTTTGACGAGGCAACGTCTGGGCTTGATGGCAAGGCGCGCTCGCAGGTGCTGCATCTTGCTCGTGAGCTTGCAAACGAGGGCAAGGCAGTTCTTGCAATCACGCACGACGTAAGCGAATGGCTTCCTTTTGCCGATAGAGTAGTGTTTCTCGAGAAGGGCTGTGTTGTTGCAGACGTCAATGTACAAGAAGCGCAGACAAGTCCGGAGGTCTACGAAGCTGCGCAGCTTGATTGCCCGCTGTTTGTAAGCGTATTGCATGAGCTTTTGGAGGCTTGCTATGTCTAAGTGCCCCTGTGCTCTGCTTAAGCACTTCTCGCTTGCTTCATTGACAGCGCAGGCAAAAATCGTTGCCACTTTTGTGGGTATTGTTGCTCTCTTCTCAGTTCAACAGCCACTTGCCTTTGCGGTGTTCGCCTTGATTTGCGTGAGCCTTTTGTGGAGTGCTCGTGTAAGCTTGCCAGAGTTTTTGCGCGTAGCAAAGCCTGCAGCGTTCATTCTGCTTATATCATTTGTGGCCAATACGCTGGTGTTTATTGGACATCCCGATATCATTTTCTCCGGATCAGTTGGTCTTTCTGTGGCGGGTTTTTACAGAAGCACCGTGGCTATTGCCCGCGTGTTGCTTGCCTTGGCGCTGGTTTTATCGGTTGCGTCAACAACTACACCTACGCAGCTTGCTGATGGCTTTTCTGTACTGTTACTGCCTCTGCGCATTATTCGTGTTGACGTTGATGGTTTGAGCATTGTGCTCTCAATTGCTCTGAGGGCAATTCCGCTTACCTTAGAAGAACTCGACAGAATTAGAGCAGCTCAGAGGGCGCGTGGATTCAATTTTGAATCAGGCGGTATTGTTGAGCGCATCAAAAAGTGGTTTACGCTTTTGGTACCGCTGACCGTCTCGCTCTTTCAGCGCGCAGATCAGATGGCGCAAACAATGACAGATCGCTGTCTTGGTGCAGCTAAACGTACGCGTATCTCTGCAAAAATGCAGCTTGTTGACTGGGTAGTGTTGCTGCTGTGGGTTGCATTGTGCCTTGGTCTTACAACGCTGTAGTGATCTTGCATTGCAGGTACTGCCTTGTATTGCTGTAGCTTTCTTGCGTCCAGCAGCTACAATACGTGCGTCAACTTTGAGCCTACGATACAATCACTTTGTTGCGCCAAAAGTTTTTTCAGGGAGCTTCATGAACTCAGAAACGTCACAGAACAATGCATCAAACTGCAGCGTTTATGCATCCGAGGAGTCTTCTGCTGAGCTATCAGCTGCCGAGGCTCTCGCTGACGCTTCTGCTGAGCCTGAAGCTACGCTTGTCATCAAGCTAGGCTATCGCGGCGCTGCCTTCTGCGGCTTTGCCGAGCAGCCAACCCAGCGCACCGTGGCAGGAGACCTTCGTCGCGCGCTTCAGACCGTTTTGCGCAGAGAGGTTGAGCTCACCTGCGCGGGCAGAACCGATGCCGGCGTTCACGCCCAGGCCCAGTACGTGAGCCTGCCTGTGTACGGCGCTGAGCTGGCGCTGTCTGGCGAGAAACTCGTTCGCTCGCTCACCGCTCTGACCGACGATGACATCTCTATCCGACAACTCTTCCGCGCCCCACAGGGTTTCTCGGCACGCTTTGATGCTCAGGCTCGCTCGTATCGCTATCGCATTTGTGCAGGTAGCGCTCGTCCCGTGCTGGGCTGGGACCACGTGTGGTGGTACAACGGCCACTTGGACGCAGAACTTATGGACAAGGCGGCGCAGGCGCTGGTGGGAGAACACGATTTCAAGAGCTTCTGCAAGGCAATTTCTGCTGAGGGTAAGCCAACGCATCGTTTTGTGGAGCGCCTTACCGTTGAAGAAATTGAAGAGGCTGGCGAGAAACTCATTGCAGTTGATATTACGGGCAACGCCTTCTTGCATAACATGGTACGCACGATTGTGGGCACGCTGGTTGAGATTGGCCGAGGTCACAGGCCTGTTGAGTGGATCGACGAGGTTTTAGCCGCCCAGAATAGAATTGCCGCTGGTAGTTGTGCGCCTGCTCAGGGCCTCACGTTTGTGAGTGTTCGCTATCCAGAGGGCGTTTTGCAACCCTGGTAGTGCTTTCGGTTCCTTGATTGCGTCGCAGTTTCTGTGCGCCAATCCAGCTTCATCGGTCTTCTCGCGCCGTTCACGAAGACTTTTCTACCACTTGTATTGTGTGCGGTGGTTTCCCTCGCAAAGAAATAGCATCATAGAAGAGAGCGTCTTTTTTAGGAGCTCTTGCAGAACTGATGAACAGTGAGGCAGGGAGCCAGTATGTTTAGGAAAAGAGAAAGATTTGAGCGCAGCGATGTTCCGCGTGAGAATCCCTATACCAACGTGATTGGCCTTGCTGTTGTTGCCATTGTTGCTGTTCTTGTAGGCATTGTTGTTGTAACTCTTTGGGATCGCGCGCAGCTTGAGTCTCACTTGGGAGATCATGGGCTTAACAAGGCTGTAAAGAGCCAAAGTGTTTCAGGTAATCCAGATGGCACTACACAATCTGATGATGACTTTCTTACCTATGCCGTTATCAGCACAAATTCGCTTAAGGCAGGGGATTCGACTCTTCAGTCTGTACGGCTTTTGGTCATTGATCGCACGCAGGGAACCGGCCATATAGTGTCTATTCCTACTGATGTGTATGCAGAAGTAGACTCAAACGCTAAAACACTGGCAGATATTTACAAAGATGACGGTCAGAGCGCTTTTGTTAGCGCACTTGCTTCTGTCACCAACATCAAGATTACGCACGTTATCATTGCCACAGATGATGTGTGGGAGAAAATCTCGGCACTTTCTGGTTCGGGCGCTCGTTCACTGGTAAGCAATGCTTCTAGTTTGTTGTCTTCAATGATTACCGATATGAATCCCAATCAGCTTCTTGAGCTTGTAGAGATTGTGCAGCCAATTGGCGTGTCTAATCTTGAGCATGATGAAGCTCCTGTAGTTGAAGGTTCAAGTGGCACTACCGTTGACGCTACGGCCTTAGGAAAGCTTGTTGGCATGCTTGTATAGACGTTATGGTCATTGTGTGTAGCACCGCTCCTACAAAATAGGTCAGATGTCCACATAACAGCAGTTAAACACGATATGTGGAGAGATTTTGATAGAATAAAAATGTCTTTTTAATTCACTTTTTATGAGTAAACTGGTATCTAAAATTTAGAACCAGTTTGGGGGATGTGGAATGCACGAGCGCTCATACAATCCACATATGATTTCGGTTCTCATGGCCGCTGATAATGATGCTGATGCTATTAGAACGGTAATTAGGCAGCTTCAAGAGCAGACATACCCTCATTGGGAGCTCATTGTTGTTGACAATAGCTCCGATCCCCAGATTGCTCGCATGTTAGATAACCTTGCCAATCAAGAGCCTCGTTTAGATGTCTTGTGCCAATCGGGCATTAGCCATTTTGTTGCACTTGAGATTGCTCAGGGTCGTGCTCGCGGAGCCTATACGCTTACCACTGAGCCTTCTTATAGGTTTAACTCCCACCTTTTACAGGAGCTTTATTCTGCAGCTACCGCTTTGGGTCCTGTTGGTTCACCTAAAGCGGCTGATATTGTTATTGCGCATATGAAAACTGCCAATTCACCCATGGAATGCAAAAAAGCTTTTGGTGCAAAAGCTTCTTCATTGTTGCAGGTATTTGAGGAGTCGCAGCTTCCTTATTTGACGTCCATGAGCGGAAAGCTGTGTTCAACGCGTATTCTGACCGAGATTAAGCATGAGCCAGAAACTGATGGCGAGTGCAGTTTTGTTGGCTATTGTTTTGAGATTGCAAAAAATGTTACATACGCCCCAGAAGCAATTTTTGTTGATGTACCAGCGGAATCTTCTGAGGAAGAAAAAACTATTGCTGCTTCTATGGACAAGCTTACTCAGGAGCGTCAGGCGCTCATGGCTCTTGCCAAGCATCTTGGCTTTGCAAACTCCAAAAAAGTTCAAAAATTGATTAGTCGCTACCTGATCAGCAAACTTCTTAAAAGCATGTATCCTGCATTCAACGAAGAATCCCAGCTCAGCCATGAGGAAAAAGAAAACTTTATCGTCAAGATTCTTTCTAATCCTGTAGCGCACCTTATTGTCACTGAAGCAACTTCTCCGCGACTGGTAGCTCATGCCTTGCTTGGTGCTATTTTGTCTACTACAACACGAGCTCGTTATGCCTATGTACGTAGAGCCGTATGGTATGCACGTTTTATGCGCATTCCACTTGTATAAACTGCAGTGACACATAAGTAACATCAAATTTAAGTGTGTGATTCTAGAGTAGCCTGGCGATTTGTGTTTAGATCAAGCCTCTAGAACCAAATCTTAACGCCTGTCCATGAGCGATTTAAACGTCTGTGCTATGCCGTCATTTTTGACACGGAAAAATCCCTCTTTGGCTAGATATGCATAGCGAGCAAACTTGTTATCTTTTGGCAGAGCAATACCTCGCACCTGTGCAAAGAAAGCTTTTCCAGAGCCTGAGATTGCTGGGTTTTCAAACACGCGCTTTGCGTCCATGCGCCCAAAGCTCTTGGCGAGAAGATCGTGCACTTCTGAGTCAGTCTCACCTGCAGCATCATGTTCTTCTCGCCAGGTAAGCGTGTCTTTTGTAAGCAGCGCGTAGTTGATGCCGCGCAGTGTGAGCGCGTTGAGCACCACCTCTGAGGTAATGTTGCGTGCGTCCACAACATCCATCATGTCGTTCCAGCGCTCAAGCGGAATTTTAGGCTGAAGCTGCGCAAAGGTAGCAGCTTCTGCATAGCCATTCTCGCGATAGTTGTAGAGCGCAGAGTCTGTGTACACTATGCGAGCTCCGCAGCAATGCGAGGCAATGAGGAAGGGGTTGTCCACCCAGCCTGCACCGGGGACTTCTTTGAAATTGATGTGGTTTTGGGTCAAGAATTCCTTGCGATAGAGCGCCGTCCAAATGGCAGGATGGTGCAGCAGAAGCTGTGCTATCTGATCAATTGAACAAGGCAGCTGCTTGGGTTTGACGCGGCCCTTATAGGCGCAGGGAACTCTGTACTCAACAGCGCCGGCAGCAGCTCTAAACTGCGACTTTGCTCCTGCACGGCCATTTTTCTGGTTACCAAACACGCGCCAATAGGCTGAGCGCGCAATATCTATCTTGTCTTCTCCGCCGTTTGCCTGGATAAGATTAACAAGCTCTTGAATCATGGTTGGCTCAAGGTAATCGTCAGGCTCAACAATACCCACCCATGAGCCGTGAGCTGCGGCAATTCCACGATTACACGTTGCTCCGTAACCCTCATTTTCCTTGTCAATGATGACAATGCGACCATCACGGGCAGCGTATGCTTCCAAAAGAGCTAGAGACGAGTCAGTTGAGCCATCGTTGAGGCAGATAATCTCCAGGTTTGTGTAGCTCTGTGATTGAATACTTGCCAGGCATTGCTCCAGATAGTCTGCAACGTTGTATATGGGCACAACAAGAGAAACCAAAGGTTGGTGGTTTTGAGCGTGACTCATCTAAACTCCTTTTGATTGCTGCTTTATACTATATAGGCATCAACTCACTCACGAAGTCACATTTTGAGGAAATATGAAGCGCACCGCCCTTGTCATAGTCACCTTTAAACGCCAGGAATTGCTTTCCAACCTGCTCAATTCCATTACGCAGCTCACGCAGGCTCCATGGCGCATCATTGTTGTGGACAACGAAAACTCCTCTGAGACAGCCTCTCTTGTGTCGGAGTTTTCGGAGAAGGTCAAAACCACGTGGGGAGAAACCACTGATGATCCCGACGCTCATGGTGGCACTAATCGCGTGTGTTACGTCCCTATGGAGCAAAACACTGGAGGCTCCGGCGGCTTCTCTGAGGGTGTGCGCGTAGGTTATGAGCTGGGTGCCGAGTGGTTCTGGGTTATGGACGATGACGTAGCTGTGCTGCCTGATGGTCTTGATAAGCTTGACGCATGGTCAGATAAGGCTGAGGTTATCCAAGGTCAGCGCTACGACTTTGATGGTGGTCCTTTCTTCTGGCAGTATCGCTTTAGCACCGCCCTGGGCATCTACAATCCGCTGGCAAAGGCTGGCTTTGACGGTGTGCCTTATCGCGAGTGCAATGTGATGTGCTTTGAGGGCGCCTGCTTTAAGCGCTCTGTGGTGCAGAAGATTGGCCTACCTGACGCGCGCTTCTTTATCTATTGGGATGACGCCTTATATGGCTATTTGGCCAGCAAGGTAACGCAGCCTATTTTGATTCCAGACTTTGTTCTTTCAAGATGTCGAGAAGTTCCTGGTCAGAGTATTGGTTCTGTGCGTCAGCTTAATTCAACCTCTGATATGACGCGCTATTACATCACACGTAACCGCGGCTATATTGCCCGTTACTTCCAGGTTCACGGTGATTACAACCCTGTGCTCTTTGGTGTTGGTACCGCTCTGACCTTTGCAAAAGAGATTATTCGACTCATTTTGGTAGACAGAGCGCACTTCTCGTCTGGCCTTTCTCGCCTTATAAAGGGCTGGAAGGATGCACGCCTTATCTATAAAGACGCAACCTGGCGCCCACAGCCTCCACTAGACTAGCCATCAAAGCCGGCATTTTGTGTCGGCTTTTTTAGTCCCCAAATGCTTAACACAAGTGAGCACTGAGGGACGAATTGTGGCGCATTTGTGAAAGGCGACGAATGCCTACTTACAAAAAATCGAATTATTTTATGACCATTAATAAATTTTGTAATTAGCGAAGTTTCTAGCTAATTTTCTACCTGCAGAGATATTGGTTGCCGCAACGTGTCAATACATAATTTTGTATTCGTGTGGAAATTTCACAATATATTGTTATAGTTCTCGAACTCAAACACTATAAGTTGTGGCATAGTAGTTTTCATCACACAAGCGGGTTCCCAACTACTTCGCTTAGGCAAAAGCTTAGGAACCGCAGTGATAATCCAATTAAACACGCATGAAAGCGTTGCTTTCACCAACGTTTGTTCAAGGAGTTTGCACATGAAGATTATCAAGCGCAATGGCTCAGAGGTCACCTTCGAGGTTGAGAAGATTGTTAACGCAATTGCTAAGGCTAATGCAGAGGTCCCTGAGGATCAGCGCCTGACTGAGCGTGAGATTCAGTTTGCTTCTCTCAACGTTACCGATGAGTGCGAGAAGGCTGGACACACCGTCACCGTCGAGGAGGTCCAGGACCTTGTCGAGGATCAGCTCATGGCTCTTGACCGCTTTGAGGTTGCTCGTAAGTACATCATTTACCGCTACCTCCAGAACCAGAAGCGTCACAAGAACACCACCGATGACAAGATTCTGTCTCTGATTGAGTGCAACAACGAGGAAGTCAAGCAGGAGAACTCCAACAAGAACCCTACCGTTGTTTCTGTTCAGCGTGACTACATGGCTGGTGAGGTTTCTAAGGACCTCGTTCAGCGTGAGCTTCTTCCAGAGGATATTGTTGCTGCTCACAACGAGGGTCTCATCCACTTCCACGATTCCGATTACTTTGCACAGCACATGCACAACTGTGACCTCATCAACCTTGATGACATGCTGCAGAACGGCACTGTTATCTCCGGTACTCTGATTGAGCGTCCACACAGCTTCTCCACTGCATGCAACATTGCAACTCAGATCATTGCTCAGGTAGCATCCTGCCAGTACGGTGGTCAGTCCATCTCCTTGGCTCACCTTGCTCCTTTTGTTGATGTTTCTCGTAAGAAGATCCGCAAGACCGTTATGGAGGAGATGAACTCCGTCGGTGTTGAGCTCTCTGCTGAGCAGCTCAACGAGATGGTTGAGAAGCGCCTTCGCGATGAGGTTTCTCGTGGTGTTCAGACCATTCAGTACCAGGTTGTCACCTTGATGACCACCAACGGTCAGGCTCCTTTCATTACCGTCTTCATGTATCTCAACGAGGCAAAGAATGAGCAGGAGAAGCAGGACCTTGCACTCATCATTGAGGAGATGCTCCGTCAGCGTTACCAGGGCGTAAAGAACGAGGAGGGTGTCTGGATTACTCCTGCATTCCCTAAGCTCATCTACGTTCTTGAAGAGGACAACGTTTACGAGGATTCCAAGTACTACTACCTCACTCAGATGGCTGCAAAGTGCACCGCTCGCCGCCTTGTTCCTGACTACATCTCTGAGAAGAAGATGAAGGAGTACAAGCTTTCTAAGGGCGAGAAGGAAGGCGAGGGCGATACCTTCACCTGCATGGGTTGCCGTTCCTTCCTGACTCCAGACCGTTCTGGTAATGGCTTCGACAACGTTGCTCGCGCTAAGAACTATGAGCCAAACAAGCCTAAGTATTACGGCCGCTTCAACCAGGGTGTTGTAACTATCAACCTTCCTGACGTTGCTCTTTCTGCTGGTCGCGATATGGACAAGTTCTGGAAGATCTTTGATGAGCGTCTTGAGCTTTGCCACCGCGCACTTCGTGCTCGTCACGATCGCCTGAAGGGCACCCTGTCCGATGCTGCTCCAATCCTTTGGCAGTACGGCGCACTTGCTCGCCTGGACAAGGGTGAGGTTATCGATCCTTTGCTTTACGGCGGATATTCCACTATCTCCCTTGGTTATGCAGGCCTATACGAGTGCGTTAAGGCTATGACTGGTCACAGCCACACTGACAAAGAGGCAACTCCATTTGCACTCCAGGTTATGCAGCACATGAACGATAAGTGCACCGAGTGGAAGGAAGCGGAGGATATCGATTACTCCCTCTACGGAACTCCTCTTGAGTCCACTACCTACAAGTTTGCTAAGGCACTTCAGCGTCGCTTTGGTGTTATCCCAGGCATTACCGACAAGGGCTACATCACCAACAGCTACCACGTCCACGTTGCAGAAGAGATTGACGCATTCCAGAAGCTCCAGTTTGAGTCTGAGTTCCAGCGTCTTTCCCCAGGTGGAGCAATCTCTTACGTTGAGGTTCCTAACATGCAGGACAACATCGAGGCTGTTCTCAGCGTCATGCAGTTCATCTATGACCACATCATGTATGCAGAGCTCAACACCAAGTCTGACTTCTGCCAGGAGTGCGGTTATGACGGTGAGATTCAGATTGTCGAGGAGGACGGCAAGCTGGTTTGGGAGTGCCCACATTGCGGCAACCGTGACCAGACTAAGATGAACGTTGCTCGTCGTACCTGTGGCTACATTGGTACTCAGTTCTGGAACCAGGGCCGTACCCAGGAGATCAAGGACCGCGTCCTTCACCTCTAAGATTTATGTACTAGACAAACGAGCAGAAGAGCGCCTTGGCCCTTCTGCTCGTTTTTATTATCTCTATCAGGTAACATCCACAATATGTGGAAGTTACCCATCAAAGGTTATGTATGAACTATTCAAATATTAAGTTTTCAGATATTGCAAATGGTGTTGGCGTAAGAACAACTCTGTTTGTTTCAGGCTGCCGTCTGCACTGTGAAGGCTGCTTTAATTACGAGGCGTGGGACTTCAAGAGCGGCGGAGAGTTTACTCCAGAAGTTGAGCAAGAGATTATTGACTCTCTTGCACCTGTCTATATCAACGGTCTTTCCATCCTTGGTGGAGAGCCCTTTGAGCCAGAAAACCAAGAAGGTCTTGTTGAGTTTGTCGAGAAGGTCAGAGCTACCTACCCACAAAAGAGCATTTGGATGTATTCGGGTCACACCTGGGATCAGCTGACCGAGGGAAAGTGGCACACAGAGTACACTGACCGCATTCTGTCTTGTATTGATGTACTGGTGGACGGTCCATGGGTTCAGAGTCTCCACGATATTACCTTGCGTTTTAGAGGCTCTTCCAACCAGCGTCTTATTGATGTTCCTAAAACTCTTGCTTCAGGAGAGATTACACTTTGGTCCGATGGACCTATGCTGAGCTCTCGTGAGATGTAAGAGCTCCAAAGCGCAAAAAAAGCCCGCGTATGCGGGCTTTTTGTTTAGGATCGTGTTGTATAGAGATCTTTAGTTTTCTGAAGGAGCTTGGGGCTCTGCGGGTTTCTCGCCAAGCTCACTGATAAAGATTGCCAAAAAGATAACAATAAAGCCCAGGAAAATTGTAGGGGTAATAATTTCAGCAAGGAAGATAACGCCAAAAACTGCTGCAAAAATACTGTCCAGAGAAATAATTAGTGAAGCCTGAACAGGAGCAACTGACTTCTGTGCGCGGTTCTGCAAAACACCAGTCAGCGCGGTCGCAATAAGAGTGATGTAGGCGAGGGCAACCCAGGCATTTGTGGGCAGTGCCGCAAAATTGGGAACCGTTTCAAAGCAAAGCGCGTAAGCAAGGCAGGGAAGGGCGCTCACACCAAGCTGCACCACCGTAAGCGTGATGATGTCATATTTGTGAGCAAGCTCGGCAGTAAGTACAAAAACAAAGGCAAAAATAATGGCTGAGAGCAATGTCATCTGCTCGCCCAAGCCAAACGAGAACGAAAAATCAGTGCCCAGCGAGATAAGACCAATGCCAGCTACGCATAAAAAGGCTGCAAAAATACTGGTTCCATGAGGTTTTTTCTTTGCAATGAGCCAGTTTACAAACGGAATCATCGCGCAATAAATTGATGCAATAAAAGCAGCTTTACCTGCAGTGGTATAAGCAAGAGCTCCATTTTGGAACAGAAATCCTAAACCGTTTAAGATGCCTAAAAGCACGCCGTATTTGATATGTGTGACATTCAAGTGTTCTTTAAGTTTTTTTCTAAAGATGATGGCAACAATACCTACAGCAAAGACAAAACGTAAGGTCATAAGCCAAGCTGCCGAGATGTAACTAATCGCATCTTTGATAACGACAAATGACCCGCCCCAGATAAGTGCGCAGACAAGAAGAGCAAACTTCCATACAAGCGCAGAAGAAGTATCTAGTGTGAGTCTGGAAGAGTTTCTAGTAGAAAGATCTGATGATGCCACGCGCTATCCATTCCCGTCGAAGATAAAAGTTAAGGTATAGGTAGTGTTCTGAGAAAATCAAACGCGTGCAAGTATACGTGATTTTGCACTTGAAGGGCCCCACAAGCAGCATAAAAATGAGATTAGAAGTATACTCACATCTGCAAGAAAAATAAGTGTATGCGATTGTTTTATGCAAGAAGATATTTCAAGGAGACTTGTATGTCCAACTACGTTTTGACCTGTTGTTCTACGGCCGATGTAAGTGAGAAGTACCTTCAGTCACGAGATGTGAAATACGTATATTTCAACTACGAACTTGATGGTGTTCAGTGCAAGGATGACTTTGGTCGTACTAATGCACCAGCTGATCTCTATAAAAAGATGCTTGCAGGTGCTGAGTGCCGCACTTCACAGGTATCAATTGGTGAGTACATGGCCTTCTGGCGTCCTTTCCTGGAGGAAGGCAAAGACGTTTTTCATGTTTCGTTAAGTTCTGGCGTTTCTGGAACATACGAGTCTGCTTGCCAGGCAAAGGTAGAGATTGAGCAGGAGTTCCCTGACAGAAAGATTGAGGTTGTTGACTCTCTGCAGGCATCTTCTGGTTATGGTCTCTTGGTAGATGGTCTTGCCGATAAGCGCGATGAAGGCCTGTCTTTTGACGAGGTTGTTGCATGGGCTAAAGAAGCACGTCATCGTGTGTATGGCTGGTTCTTCTCAACAGATTTGACCTTCTTTGTTCGTGGTGGTCGCATTTCTAAGACAGCAGGCTTACTTGGCGGCATGCTTAACATTTGTCCTGTTATGGATATTGAGGCTGACGGCTCTTTGGCCGTTAAAGAGAAGGCTCGTGGTAAGAAGAAAGCTATTGCTCGCGTTGTTGAGATTATGACTCAGACTGCTGAGCAGGGAAATGCTTATGCGCGTAAGGTGTTTATCTCTAATTCCGAGTGCGTTTCTGATGCTCAGGCTGTTAAAGAGCTTATTAAAGAAAAACTTCCTCAGACAGGCGATATCAACATCTTTACTATTGGTGCAACAATTGGCGTTCATACTGGTCCTGGAACTGTTGCAACGTTCTGGTGGGGAGAAGAGCCTCGCGTTTAAGATGTTGCTCGAGTAGGTAAGAAAGGTCTTTGGTCATGGTTAATTTTGAGTACGTTGTACCTACTCAGGTGGTTTTTGGAAAAGATACTCAACTTCGTGCGGCAGAGCTTGTCTCTGCTCACGGAGGCAGCAAGGTGCTGGTGCATTTTGGTGGCAATCATGTGGTAAAGAGCGGCTTGCTTGACCAGATTCATCAGCTTTTAAGCGATGCTGGAATTGCTTATGTTGATTGTGGTGGAGTTGTTCCTAACCCTCGTTTAGAGCTTGCAGAAGAAGCTGTAGAGCTGGGTAAACGCGAGGGTGTTGACTTTATTTTGGCTATCGGCGGCGGATCTGTTATGGATTCCGCTAAGGCTATTGCATACGGCTTAGCCAATGAAGTCTCTCTTGAAGACCTCTATTTGCATAAGGTCAGTGTTTCAAAGGCAGCTCCTATTGGTGTCATTTCTACTATCGCAGGAAC
Source organism: Atopobium sp. (assembly GCA_015258765.1). GTDB lineage: Bacteria > Actinomycetota > Coriobacteriia > Coriobacteriales > Atopobiaceae > Lancefieldella. The sequence continues at coordinate 44,162 of JABZHQ010000002.1, forward strand.
TGGCTCTGAGACCTCAGATTCTTCTGTCATGAACATTACACTGGCTGATGATCGCGTGCTTAAACGTTCTTATCACCATCAGTGCGGTCGTCCTTGCTTTGCCATCATGAATCCAGAGCTCACTTACTCTGTAAGCGCTTATCAGACAGCATCAACGGGTGCAGATATCATGATGCACACCATGGAGCGCTACTTTACGCTCGAGAAGGACGTGGCGCTCACCGACGAGCTGGCTGAGGGACTCTTGCGTACCGTAAAAGAAGCTGTTCTGGTTGCTGTTAAAGAGCCAGAGAACTACGCTGCACGAGCAGATTTGCTCTGGGCCTCGTCGCTTTCTCACTGCGGACTTACCGGCACTGGTCGCGTAAGCGATTTTGCCTCTCATGCAATTGAGCATGAGCTCAGCGCAAAGTATGACGTCGCTCATGGTGCTGGACTCACGGCTATTTGGGCAAGCTGGGCTCGCTACGTTATGGACCAAGATCCAGAGCGCTTTGCACAGTTTGCCGTCAATGTTTTTGGAGTTCAAAACAACTTCCATAATCCTGTCGCTACAGGCCTTACAGGAATTGAGGCGTGGAATCAGTGGTGTCATGCAATTGGTATGCCAACCTCCCTTGCAGAGCTTGGAGTTGCCCCTTCTGAAGAGGATATTCTTCAGATGGCTGAGGGCACTATTGACGCTCGCGGTGGAGATCATGCAGGTAACTTTATGCAGCTTAAAACAGCAGATGTTCAACAGATTCTGAGGATGGCTCTAAAGTAAAGTTTCTCAAGGCAAATTTTGTTTCATTGCGGGTATTATTACTACATACGAAGTTACTGAGCCACTAAGCTCAAACATACGGAAGGAAGATTCATGAGCGGTTTTGTTAAAGCAGACAACGTTTTTGTTAATCAGAACGCAGCGAGCCGTAATGATGTCCTGCGTTTTATTGCCAATAAGGCTCAGGAGGCTGGCGTAACTGATAATGCAGACGCTGTTTACAATGCTTTTTTGGCTCGTGAGGAAATGGGCGAGACCGGCATGACTGACGGCTTTGCAGTTCCTCACGCAAAAGATGCTGCCATCAAGGATGCAGCTGTCTTTGTCTTCAAGAACAGCACCCCTCTTGAGTGGCCTTCCTTTGACGAGAAGCCCGTTGATGTTGCTATTGCACTGCTTGTTCCAGATGGAGAGGCTGGCACCACTCACATCAAGCTTCTTTCTAAGACCGCTGTTCTTCTGATGAGAGATGAGTTTAAGTCTCTGCTCCGTGGCTCTAATGATCAGGAAGTCATTGCTCAGGCTATTAACGAGGGCATTAGCGAGGAGTAGGGTTTCTCGCCAGGCTATAGGGGGCTTGACGGGTACTTTCTGTAACAGTTTAACTGGGTAAAATTTTGGACACTCAAGCACAAACTTGAGTGTCCTTTTTTGTGTAAAAAGGCGTACACTTGTACTAATTTTAGTCGAGAAGGGAGTCAGATGTTTACACCATGTACTGACAAGCGCGTTGCTGTCTTTTTTGCTGATGGTTGTGAAGAGATTGAGGGACTGAGCGTTGTTGACGTCCTGTATCGTGCAGGTATTCCCTGTGACAAAGTGTCTATATCTGATTCTTTGAGCGTGACTTCTTCTCACCAGGTTACTTTTTTAACAGACAAGCTGCTCAGTCAGGTCTCGTTTGATGATTACAGCATGTTGGTGCTTCCTGGTGGTCTTCCCGGAACCACTAATCTTGAGGCTTGTAAGCCACTTATGCAGGCAGTTGATGCGTTTGCCGCAGACGGTCGTGTGCTTGCCGCAATTTGTGCTGCTCCTTCAATTTATGCTAAGCGCGGATTGCTTACGGGTAAGAAGTCCACTTCCAACCCAGGTTTCCAGCATTTTCTCTCAGAGAATGGCGCCAATCTTTCGCAAGATGCGGTTTGCGTTGATGGCTCTTTCATTACCAGCCAAGGTGCAGGAACCGCTCTTAAGTTTGGCCTAGAGATTGTCCGTTATCTTGTAGGTAATGACGTGGCAGAAAAAGTTTCTCAAGGTATTGTGCTTATCTAAGTCATGACACCTTCTCAAAAACAGTACCTGGTCATTGATTTAAAGAGTTTCTACGCATCAGTTGAATGTGTTGAGCGAGGCCTTGATCCTATGAGGGCTAAGCTTGTTGTGGCAGATCTTACCAGGACAGAAAAGACAATCTGTTTGGCGGTTTCACCGGCGCTTCGTGCGTTGGGTGTTCCTGGGCGTTGTCGCGTTTTTGAGATTCCCAAAAACCTTACTTACGAGGTAGCACCTCCTCGCATGGCTTTGTATGTGGAGCGCTCTGCAGACGTTTATTCGGTGTACCTCAAATACATTGCCCCAGAAGACATCCACGTTTACTCCATTGACGAGGCATTTATCGATGTAACACCGTACTTATCGCTTTACGGATGCACAGCAAGAGAGCTAGGCGAGAAGATCCGTGCAGACGTAGCAAAAACCACTGGTATCCCTGCTACTTGTGGTTTGGGTCCAAATTTGTATCTGGCAAAAATTGCGCTTGATATTACGGCAAAGCACAGCCCAAATTTCTTTGGTGAGCTTGATGAAGAGTCATACAAACTTAAACTTTGGAACCATAAACCTTTAACTGATTTTTGGCATATTGGTGCAGGTATTCAAAAGCGTCTTGCGGCAATGA
>JABZHQ010000003.1:0-46797 GCA_015258765.1 Atopobium sp.
GGCGTTTGTTGATCATCATATGCAGACTTCTTTCGCTTTTCTTACAAGCAGAGTCTTTAGTTCACTAACTGTTTTGATTACTTTACATGTAGTTTTGTCGTTGCATATACGAGTTTGCCTTATGCAACATTCAAAAACAACACACAAATAGCGAGAACAACTGCTATTTTTGAACACGTTCCCAGTCCTCTTTTGTGAGTACTGAGATACCAAACTGCTCTTCTTTGCCTGTATATTTATTCAAGTCTGTAAAGATTTCTGCTTCTGTGAAGCCACACTTTTGAGCCACTGAAGCAGACCTCTTATTACGCTCAAGATATCTAATAATCACCTGGTCAACGCCATGCTCTTCAAATGCATAGGTAGTAAGAGCTTGAGCGCCTTCAGGCGCCAATCCTTGTCCCCAATAAGGACGACCAATCCAATAGCCAATTTCAGCCTGATGCAACTGCTTTGAGGAATCTTTTGGATCAGGAATTTCTTTAAAATCCAATGACATCGAGCCAATTACATGACCAGTCTTCATATCCTTTACGGCATAACAGAACTTCTCGGACAGCACGTTTGCAAGAACCTGCTTGGAATCTTCTAAAGTTTTGTGAGGTTCCCATCCACAAAGTGGTCCGATCTCTAGATCTTTTGCTAGTTCATAAAGCTCATCCGCGTCAGATGCATGCCATGGAATAAGAAACAATCTCTTAGTGGTAATCATCCAAACTCCTTTTGAAACTTTTTGTCTCTGTCTCTTACTGTTTTGTCTTTCAGTTATTTTTACTGTCCAATCTGTTGGACACTCATTCTTTAACAAATCCATATTCTATTCTCAACATCTTCTAAGGAGGCTCTTATGTATAGTCCTACAAAGCTTGTTGATTCCTTCGTTGTTTCCGGTCTTCCCTACTACGACGCTCCTCTTGTCTTTGACCAGCTCAAACTTGGCTCAGATCTAACCATTGTTCCTGAACGTGATAACCCTTACGACCCAGAAGCTCTTGCTCTGTACTCTAATGACCACAAGCTGGGCTTTGTTCCTAGAGAAAGCAATTCTCTCTGGAGTACTTTGCTCTTCTACGGACATCAAAACATTGTTACTTGCAAGATCACGCAGCTCAGCGATCACCATGGTCATCTTCTTGTTAAAGCAGGTCTTTACGTCATTGATGCTCGTTAATTGGGCGAGAAAGACTACTTGTTTTGACCTGGTTTAGCTAATCATCTTTCTGTGTTTGGTAGCTCTGAAGAATTCCGCTCAAGTACTCTTGGTATTTCTGCCTGGTCTTCTTTGGAGCTATCAGTTCTATATCTGTTCCAAATGTTGCAAGCCAACCATAAAACGTTGGAGCTTCCATTACAGAAACATGTACGTCAGCTGTAGTTCCATCAGAACTTGGATTGTTCAAAATAATGTTTTTGCCAAAACGGTCGTACACCGAGCACATCACGCGCTCATTAACACGAAGCGTGACCTCAACAACCTCGCCCGAGTACATGCCAAAGACGCGCTCTTGATACTTGTCTATATCAAACTGCTTAATCTGCTCGTTAACCGTGGCGTCAGCATCAGAAACCTCAAGTCTAAACATGCGGTCCACGCGATAATTGACAAAGTTTTGATGCTTATCGTTCCACACAATAAGATAGTAGAAATCGTCAATATACGTAAGTTGAACAGGCGTTTCTTCTCTTACGGGAAGCTCTTCAATAACCTTATCTTTAAAGCCTTTCTTGCGGTACTTAAACGAGACTTTTTTCTTCTGCAAGAGTGCCGTCTGAATAGCATTGAGTGCATAAAATACAGACTCATTTTGCGACTTAATGCGACCCTCAACATGGATGCGCTTCTTCAGCGTGTCAGAGGTAGACTTCCCACCCAGCTCACCAATAAGGCTCACCAGGTTATTTGCCTTGCGCTCCGTCAAAAACTTTGACGACTGAACTGCGTCTGCCATTAGCATGAGCTCCTCAGCCTGAAACTTCCTGGTTGCCAGACCGTATTCAACAGGATGTCGCTGATAAGACTGGATGTCGTAGCCAAAATTCTGCAGCGATTTAATGTCGTCGTAAAGCGTTTTACGTTCCACGCTTAGCCCGCGCTCTGCGAGCTTTTCAATAAGCTGAGGCGTGCTCAGACCATGATCGTCATCAGTTTCTTCCTCGAAAATTTTTACGAGGTGCAAGCAGCGGGTCTTCTCGCTTGGCATACTGCCTCCGAAGTCTAGCTCCAATAAAATAACTCCTGTCCATTTTAGTGGACAGGAGTCGAGAAGAACGTATGGTCAGAAACTCTTCGGTAAACGGCATGTAAGTCGCAGATAAACCGTTACCAACTGATATTTAGCCCCAAACCTCTTCAGCAATTTCTTTAACAAGCGCAATCTTTGCCCACTGCTCATCTTCGGTGAGCTTGTTACCAATCTCGCAGCTTGCAAAGCCGCACTGGGGAGAAAGGCAGAGGTTCTCCAGAGGTACGTACTGAGCTGCCTCATGAATACGCTCAATAACCTTGGCTTTCTCTTCCAGCTGGGCGTGCTTGGTGGTGATCAGACCAAGCACAACTTTTTTACCAGCTGGAACAGAAGCCAGGGGCTCAAAGCCGCCGGAGCGATGATCATCAAATTCTAAGAAGAAAGCGTTTACGTGCTCTTGAGCAAGAAGGGCATCGGCCACATCGTCATAGCCGCCCTCGCAAGCCCAGGTACTATGGAAGTTGCCACGACAAACGTGTGTGTTAATAGTCAGGTCAGCTGGAGCTGCATCAAGAACGCGGTTATTAATCTCCAAGAGCAGTGCTTTGATCCTCTTAAGACCCTCCTGGTCAGCGCCAAAGAAAAGCTCTGCACGTGGGTCAACCAGCACGCCCCATGAGCAGTCATCAAGCTGAAGATTACGACAGCCTGCAGCATATACCTGTTCAATAAATGCACCATATCCAGCAACAATGTCTTCTAGAAGTTGCTGGTCATTGGCATAGTACTTGTTAGTCTGCTCGCGGTTCATGGGCATAATGAACTGCTCAATAAACTGTGCAGGTGCAGGAATAGTAAGCTTAGCAACAGTTGTCTCGTCCTCAAACTGCTGGACAAAGTGGAAGTGCTCTATAAAGGGATGCTCTTTGATGAGCTCCACTTTTCCTACGAGGAAGGTGTCGTCAATCTCTGCAATCTCATCGTGGAAAGGGAGTCCAGTATTAGTTGGCGCATGGCCAATACCTTCGAACGCCCACATAAAATCAAGGTGCCAGGTTGCACGCCTAAACTCACCGTCAGTGATGACTTTAAGGCCTGCCCGTTTCTCCTTTTGGATAAGCTCTGTAATAGCTTTGTCCTCTACTTGCTTGAGCTCATGTGCATCAATCTGACCTTTTTCAAACTGAATACGAGCCTGCTTGAGATTCTCTGGACGAAGAAAGCTACCAACAACATCAAAGCGATGTGGAGTAGTTTTATCATTTTTGATTGCCATTATAGCCCCTTAGAACTGCTTATGAGAAACCAGTATGACAATCAACACTTAACTTGTGAAATACAAATACTTAACTAATTCATATAGCTAAAAACTATATCTTAACGTTTACCGTTCCACTCATCTAAGAACTGGTCAATATACTCACGCATGTACTTCTCGCGAGCTTTTCCTAACTCTTTGCCACTGCGCGTGTTCATCATGTCTGCCAGTAAAAAGAGTTTCTCGTAAAAGTGATTGAACGATGTTGATTTGTGTGAGTGATACTCCTCACTGCTCATATTAAGGGTCGGTGGCTCATCTGGGTCATACATACCACGACCGTGACTTCCGCCATAAGCAAAGGTGCGTGCGATGCCAACTGCTCCAAGCGCATCCAGGCGATCTGCGTCTTGAACACACATACCCTCAAGCGTTGAAGGAACTACCGAGTCTGTTCCCGAGAAAGAAACCTCATCGATTGCGGTACAAATTGCCTGGATAATGGCCTCGTCGACAGCATGCTGGCGCAGAAAACCAACGGCCCTATCCTTATGCTCATGAGTCTCTGGAGAAAGCTTGATGTCATCAACATCGTGCAAAAGCGCAGCAAGGGCAACAATCTCTTGATTTGCCCCCTCCTCTTGCGCAATTCTTACGGCCATTTTGTACACACGCAATGTGTGGAAGTAATCGTGGCCACTAAAATCTGTGGAGAAGACCTCTTTTACAAAGTCCAAAGCGTCATCGATAATTTTTAAGTCCATAACTCCCCGCTCAACACATTCAAACGTATCTCTCACGCATTATTTGCGCAGATTGTGCATCCTCTTAACTGTTTTTTTCTTAGTGTACACAGCCTCTCTTGCTTCAGAATTTTGAAGCTCAAATTTCATGAAATTGTTAACTATCCAGCTTCCACTATTCAGTTTCCGCATAACTCACATTTGTCTTAAAATTTAATACATTTCTATTACAATTTTTATCCGTTGCACGTTTATGACAAATGTCGAGAAAATCGTTAAAAATAGAGCAATTTAAATGCTATTTTTCTGCGTACCAAATATTTTGATTAAATTATTTATATAACATGAGTTCAAGACGTTTTTTGAAATGTGTTCAAACTATAAAAATCGCTGGTTGAGCTAACAATTTTTACCAAAATAATAGATAATTATCTATACGAAAAATGCTCTGAATATGTGTCATTTATCTCTATCGTGCTTATCGTGATGCATCACTTTCAGCGCAAGATTTAATTTCAAATTTTGTTGGGGTATTCACTATTTGTTAGGGGTAGGTATGGAAAGAAAAAACAAGAACTTTGCAAGCAAAGGGGCAAAGACAGCTATGTCTTTGGTACTTGCGCTCTCTTTGGTCCCTTCTTCAGCGTTAGCAGAAATTGCTAGCACTCAAGAAGTGGCTCAGACGCAAGAAGTTGCAGCAACTCAAACAAGTGATGCAACTGCCTCAACCTCTGAAGCAACAGCAGAGACCTCTGCTGAAACCACTACTAACGCAGAAGCTACTTCCAACCAGCAGACCTCTGAGCAGACTGCTGCTCCTGCAGAAAGATCTTCTCGCCGTGTTACAAGAAGCCTTTCTTACATCTCAACTGAGCTCTGGGTAGACGGAACCAACGGTAGCGATACTAACGAGGGCTCCAGCTCCGATCCTGTTAAATCCCTCCAGAAAGCACTGGAGCTGTGGGGAGAAACTTCTTCAATCTACACCATTCACCTCAAAGGCAACCTTGATTTGACCTCTACGGTTACTATTCCTTCTGGCCTTACACTCAAGATTGAATCTGAGGGTGCAACGCTTACGGGCACTGGAAACAGCATTGACGGTCTGGTTCTATCACCTGGCTCAACGCTGACCGGCACGGGCACCCTTACCATGTCTGGCTTCAAGACAGCACTAACCGCACAGGATGGATCTACCATCACTGATGGTACTTATGTCTTCAGGAACAACGCAGGTGCAAGCGGCTCGCGCGGTATTTCTCTTGGCGGAACCGTTAGCGGCAGCACCAACAAAAACAGCGTTACCATCACTGCAGACGATAAGAGCAACACAAACTTCTTTGAGTCTGGTGTCACCTTTGAAAACGCTACTATCAAAGTAACTTCACAGGCTCGTACCTGGAATGACGCTCGCAACCTCAACCTTAAGAACACAGACCTTACCGTTGAAGGCTTTGGTCAGACTTTCTACGTCAACCAGCTCAACATGAATAACTCTACGCTGACCATTAATCCTTCATGGTACGGCGCTACGGGTATGACCATCCAGGGTTCTTCCAATATTGTTAACTCCACCATCAACGCAAATGCTGGCTCAACTTCTGGCATTTCTGTTGGTGTAGCTGGTGGAACAGTAAACGTTACTAACTCAACCCTTAACTTTACTAACGGTGGAACTGGCGGTCTTAACGTCAATACTGGTGACGTCATCATTAACAACTCCACTATTAAGGGAGATGGCCGCAACTCTGGCGCCCTGTTTGGAGCCCAGACTAACGGCTCCATCCAATTCACCGGAAACAGCCTGGTAGAAACCCCTGCTACCAAGAACTCTGATAACGGTGCTGGCCAGACTCGTCAGAACTACAACGTTGTTGGCGGCTCTTACTTGCTCAAATACGCACCAAGTTACAACAGTGGCTTTGGTAGCACTATCCCTACAAACGGTGCAGCTAACGGCAATGAGGTTCTCTCGCTCTTTACCCTTGCTGACCCATCAACTAACTCTCTGAGCCTCATTAATGCTAACGGAGCAACCTATACCTACCCAGTTGCTAACGCTTCAAGCGATGGCCAGAAGCACGTTTGGGCACCTGCTGCAACCGTTACTTTTGACCTCAATACTCCAGGTGTTACCGGCGTCAACCCAACATTTGCTGACGGCACTACTGCTAACAAGACTGCTCTTGCTATGCGCGGTAACTCTCTTGCAACTGCTTCTTCTGTAGCAGAAGGCTCCACTACCCTACCTGCAGATCCTTATGCAAGTGGTCAGGAGTTTGACGGCTGGTACTACACCGACGCTGCTGGTACCGAGCACCAGTTCACCGCTGATACCCAGGTCACCTCTGACATGACAGTCTATCCACATTGGAAGGCCAACACTGCTTGGCTCTATGTCAGGTATCACAACGGCAACGGCGTTACCGTTATTGAACGCGTTGCTACAAACGCTGGTCGCACCGTTAACGTTCTTTCTAACACTGACGTTAACAATCGCGACAGCAACTTCAACATTGCAGGTAAAACCTTCAAGCGCTGGACCACTCAGGCAAACGGCGCTGGCGATGAGGTAGCGGCTAATTCCAGCCTTGCTGTTCCTGCGGGCACCGATACCGTTGATTTGTATGCAGACTGGGAGGAGCAGCACCTTACCGTGTCCTTCTCGGCAAATGGTGGTACTTTCTCGGCAAACAGCGTCTTTAAGCAGAATCCAAACGTCTTTGACATCACCACCGATGCAAACGGCGGAGAAGTTGCAACTATCAAGACTCACCCAACTGTTGCTGAGCAGACCAATATCAATGCACTGCTTCAAAACCTTAGCGGCAACACTCTAAGCGCTACAACTGCTGGAATTGCAAGTCCTACCAGCACTAACACCAATACTGCCTACACAAATATTGCAACTTTTGAGAACCACATTCTGGACAACGCGGATGAACCAATAACCTTCCTTGGCATTGTTTTTGGTCACAACTACCACTACTGGTTCACCGATGCTGCAGGCAACTCCCCTGCAACCATTAACGGTGGAGCAACGCTCACCAACGATGTCACCTATTACCTCAAGTGGAAGGAAGATCCTTCCATCCAGAGAGTAGAGCTTACTAGCGATCTTCCTGCTGATATGTGGAGTGACTCTCAGAGCAACACCACTCAGATCAAGGAAGTTTCTAACGATAAGAGCTTTAGCCTTACTGGTGCTATTGACGCTACTTCCGTCATTAATCAGATGAGCGCTTTTGAGAATGGCATTGCTGGCGGCCTCGACGACCTAACCAAGATTACACTTTCTGGCACAACTTCTACCTTTACTGCAAAGCTCACGCTTCCTGCTGGCGTTGTTGTCCCAGCTAATCCAACAGTAACTACCTCTGGCCTTGGTGATCTCTTTGAGGTTACAAACGTTTCCGTGAACGGTCAGGAAGTTACCGTTACCCTGAAGCTCAAGGGCACTTACACCAACTACAAGCAGCTCAAAGACGCTGTCGAGACAGTTGGCAAAGACGATGCGGCTACCGCAGAAATTGCAAGACCTCTTACCGTAACTGTTGATGGTCTCACACTTGACCCAACTCAGGTAACCAATGGTCAGGAGCTCACCGCTACAGGTACTCTTACTGGCTCCTTTGAATCTTTTGCAAAGAACACCGTCACCAACGTCACCAAGAAGTTCGAACTTTCTTGGAACGGCGTTCAGATTGCTGCGAGCAGGGACCCTCGTGGTACCGGCATTCAGCAAACTCTGATTGTGAACAACCCAATTGAGATGAATCTTCCTGCAGATATGCTTGCTGACGAGAATACCGAGCATGACCAGGTCATCACTATGAAGGCAGGCTCTACCTTTAACCTCACTGGTTCAATTCTTGCTTCCTCTATCCAGGAGCAGATGAACAACATTGAGCGCGCCTACCCTAATACCAACCATGACACCATTACGCTGAGCAACCTGAAGTTCAAGTTCACAGCAACTCTGACCGTTCCTGAGGGAATGACGCTTCCAAGCAACCTTGATGCCAACACCATCCAGGCTTCTAACTTTGGCAGCGGCTTTAAGGTCAGCGATGTTCAGGTCAACGGTCGTACGGTTACCGTCACCTTTGAACTCAGCGATCCTTCCTCCATTAGAACGTACTCTGACCTCGAGCGCATTGTTGATGAGGCAAGTGCAAACGATGGCTGGATGAAGCTCACCATTCCTGGCGTCACCATTGACTCCAACGTTGCTGCAGGCACCCAGCTCACCGCTGTCGGCACCGTTACCGGCTCCTTCAGCGCTATTGCTGATTCCGCAGCTGGCAACCGCAAGGTCTTCTCGTTCACCTGGAATGGTGTCCAGTGGCCAGACGGTAAGGACGCCGTTGCAACTGATAACGACACAATCCAGCTAACCATTACTGTTGCAGAGGATGAGACTCCAGAGACTCCTTCTACTCCAACTAAGCCATCTAAGAAAAAGAGGCAGAAGACTCCATACACCGGAGATGCTTCTGCTGCAGCACCTCTTGCTGCACTTCTCGCTGGTATGACCGCTGTAATGACTTCACTTGGCATTACTAAGCGTCGTAAGAATAAGTAAGAAAGAAAGTGATTGGTTCTGTATCGCTCTAGTTAGGATGTGCTATGAAAAGTAAGGCAAGGATTGTAGCGGGATTGCTTTTGGCTGCCGTTGCATTCGTCGCAGCATTGCTGCCTAACCTTAGCGTGGCTTACGCAGAAGACACCACAGGTCTTCAAATCAATGCTCTGAGCATTGAAGATGCGTCGACTCACGCCCAAGTTGCTGACCTTCTTGCAGGTCAAACTCCTGCTCTTAAGGCGGGAGTCACCTACGCCTTGAATGTTGGCTACACAATCCCTGCATCGTTGCAGTTCTCCCCAACGTACCTTAACGTGAGGTTTGGAGACGGACTCTATGTCACAGGTCTTCCAGGTGCAACGTTTACCGTTGGTGGCATCTCAAATACCAGTTTCTCTGACCTGGTTACCACACCTACGGGAACGGGAACCCTTCCTTACGGCTATCCTGGCGCAAGTTCCGAGAAGAACCGCAGTGGAGATCTGGTCTACATGACCAATAACGGCCTTACCCAGGTTTCTTCCAGAGGAGAAATTCAGTTCAAGCTTGACGATGCTGTTGAGAACCAGAGCGCAAGCCAGGTTATCGCAAATGCAATTCGTGTTAGCTTGAGCACCGCTGCAACACAAAACATTGATCCACATACCTCATCTGTTACTGCAGCTGACGCCATGACCTATGGTTTCTGGGCTGATCAGTCCACCGAGGTTCTCTCTAAGGGTGGTACCACCTCTACCCTGCAGGTTTCTACCACAGGCTCTAAGGTCCTCACCGAGGCAAACAGCAAGACCACGGTTCAGGTTGTCTATCCAAGTGATATGGAGCTTGTTGGTGTCAACGAGACCAGCCTCTACAACACCCCAGGTACCATCGTCTCTACTACCGATGACGGCACTAACAAGACCGCAACAGTCGAGTGGAACGAGCCAGGCTCTTACGCAGGTACCCCAACCTTTAAGCCACAGATTAAGGTTCCTGCATCAAGCACCAGACCTAACAACTCAACCTTTAACGTCACCATTAAGAACCTCACTATGTCCGTTTGGAATGACACTCCAAACGTCAACCGTACCTCCGCAAACGCTTCTTCTACTCTTACGGTTACCGTAATTGACGGTCTTAACCCAGAGCGTCTTACCACACACGCTCTTGTCGATACAGCTCCTAACTGGGCATACAAGAAAAACGATACCTACAACGTTCGTCTTGGCACCTACCTCATCAAGAACGAGCTCTCCTCAGACACCGCTCCAAAGACGCTCGAGATGACCATCGATCAGAACCAGACCGCTATCATCCGTGGCGTCACCATCCCTTACAAGGCTGGTATGACCTATGGTCCAATCCACTGGACCGCATCGGACGGCACGAGCGGAACTGCTGACCCAAGCATTCTGCGCACCTCTGGTGTCTCCGCACTTATCACCAACACTGCCCTAGGCCTTGATATCAATACCTCCATCACTTCCATCAAGGTTGACCTTGGTCCAATTCTTGGCGGATACGATGGCATTAGGCCAATGAGCAATCTTCTCGATACATGGAATCCGAACAACAAGCATGTCACTGACGAGTACTACGGCTGGAGCTACATCTCCAACGGCGTTTACGGCTCTTGGAAGAAGGGCACTAACGCCGACGTTGTCACTAACGTCAAGCTCTACGACACCGGTACCACTCCTGACGCAGGCGTTACGCTGACCGCTAAGTCCGGCGCGCCTAAGGTTCTTAACGGCGTTGGTAGCATCGATAAGACCCAGATTAACGGCGGCGAGACCTTCAAGATTTCTGGTCGCATCGACGACGCAAACTGGGACTGGAACCCTCTTCAGGAGCCAGTACTCTACGTCATCATGCCTGAGGGCTTCACTTACAGCAACCTCACCGTTTCCAACGGCACGCTCAGTGCTCCTGAGTTTGTAGGAACGTACGATAAGGACGGCGTAGCTGTTAAGGTTTGGAAGTACACCATTGATGTTGGCGACGAGACTCGCGGCCAGTATCAGCCAGACTTTACCAGCAAGAACATGACTCTGAGCATGGATGTCCACACCACTGATCTTGCAGGCAAGGGCATCTATCACATCAATGACTTTGTTGGCATTACCACCAAAGACTTCAAGGAGATTGGTGCTCAAATTAAGTCTGAGCACTGGGACCGCAGCAACTGGAACACTTCCCAGTACACCAGCCTGTTTGGCAACAGCGTCAACTCTGGCGAGACCATGGTTTCTCTCTCCGAGCGCCCTGGTATCAACATTGCACAGGCATCTGCAATTGCCGCTGCATCTACCCTTTCTGTAAAGGACGCTATCTCTGGAACCGTTACTGACTACACGTACGACTCCGCTAATCCAGGCGCAACCACCCCTGTTATGCAGCGTGGAGACACCGCAACTGTTCACATTGCTGTCCGCAATAACACCGGTAACACTGCAAATACCACGCAGCTATTTGTTCCATTGCTGTCTAAGTCGGTAAATCGCGGCGCTGGCATCACCCCAGAGGGTGCAACTCAACTGCCTCTTGCACTTGAGGGCGTAAGCTCTTCTTCCAACTTCTCTTACCAGTACATCAAGCTGAATCCTGGTGTTACCTACGATGCCAACCATGCTCCACAGCCTGGCGACTACACCGTAGTCACCAATCCTGCTGAGGCCGACATGGTGCTGTTTACTTCAACGCACGCACTTGCTGCAAATAGCGGCGGCTTTGTTGACGTTACGTATAAGGTTGCCGACAACGTTGATGCTTCCTACGACGGTAATCGCAGCGTATTCAGCAGCGTTCTTGACTACGACATTGCTGGTAACCACTCCACTCGTACCCTCTCCACTCACGCTCTGAGCTATGCAGGCGTTGACCTCAAGATCAATAAGGTCTGGGACGATAACAACGATGCAGCTGGTAAGCGCCCATCCACAGCTGATTTTGGTGCTAACAATCTGGTTCTCTCTAACGATAAGAACCTTGATACCAGTACCATTGCGCCTATGGTTACCGATAATGGCAATAACACCTACACCATTGTCTACAAGGGTCTTCGTAAGTACGTAGACAACACTGCTGCTGATACTGTTTCGTACACCATCACCGAGAACGTTCCTAATTCCTACGTTTCAACTAGAAGTAGTATTTCTCGCGTTGAGCAGTACACCACCACTCAGTCGCTGGTAAATGTCTACAATGTCAGGCCTGCTATTGTGACACCATCCGTTACCAAGATTGTCGAAGGCGATTACCCAGTTGTTCCTATACCTGGAGGGCCTTCACCTGCGTCTCTGGTTAATTCTTACCTGAGCACAAGTAACGCTAGCGCAGCAGGCGCCACAAGCACTGCAAGCGCAACAAACGGCGACGACACTGCAAGCGGCAGCTTTGCCGAGAGCCTAATCAACAACTTCCTGGCAAACGGCTCTGAAGATGAGGGCGACGCTCCTAACGTCTTTATCTTTGAGATGACACGCCTTGATCCATCCAGCCCAATGCCTGAGGGATCTACTGGCAATACCGCTCGTACACGCAGGCTTCTTGGCGGCGACGCTGTATTCCGCAACATTACGTTCACTCAGCCTGGCACCTACGTGTACACCATCAAAGAGGTTACCGGCACCCAGAACATCCAGTACGATCAAAGCGTCTACACCGTTACCTATAACGTTACTGACGACGGTACTGGCCAGCTTGAGGCAACACGTACTATGACCAAGACTGACGAGGACGGAAACGTTACCACCGTTGACCTTGGCGAGTATAACGATGCAACAGGCGCTGTCTTTACTAACGTCTATCCTGATCCACTGCCAGCCAGGGACTATCCAGTTGTACAGAAGGTTGTTACTGGTAACGCGCCAGATGCTCCAACCGACTATCCATCAGTTCTCCCTGATGACAACGGTGGCAACCCACGCACTGCAACAACTCAGGATGTCTTCAAGTTCACGCTCACCCGCAACGATCCTTCCTACCCAATGCCAAACAACGCAACAACAGATAGCGTTGAGACTTCTGTTGCAGTTTCTGGCGATAATAACTTCGGTGAGCTAGTCTTTTCTCAGCCTGGCACCTATGTTTACACCATCAAAGAGGTTACCGGCACTAACCAGAGGGTTACTTACGACAAGTCCGTCTACACCCTCACCTACACCGTCTTTAAGAATGATGATGGTGAGCTTGATTTCACCTATCACATTACTAAGACCGCTGAAGATGGAACCGTAACAGAGGTTGATCAGTGCGAGTGCAACAGCACGCCTCCTCTGGTCTTCACTAACGACTATCCAGAGCCTGAGCCTCAACCAACACCAGATCCTGAGCCAACACCTGAGCCTGAGCCAACTCCTAGCTCTGATCCACACAAGCCTTCTAAGACTAAGAAGAAACGCGTTCTGCCAGACACTGGCGATGTCGCTGAGCTTGTAATTGCTTCTGTTGGCATGGTTGCTTCTGGCATCACCGCTCTCGGCTTTGCACTAAGGGCTCGCAAGCAGAAGTAAGATTCAACTGCTAGAACAGTCTTCTCGCACACAAAAACAGCCGCCTTCACAAGAGGGCGGCTGTTTTTTTGGACAAGACGTTTTTTCTCGCCAAGAGTTACTCCCCTAGCATGGTTTGAAGGTCATAACCAAAGGACTTAACAAACTCGTAGGCATCCTTCTGCCAATCCTCTTTGAAGACGCCAGGAGCGGTCTCGAAGAAGCTAGAGTCCAAATAACGAATAATAATGAAGTTGCTGTTTGGCTGGTCGAATCCATTGCCTCTACTGAAATCGATACCGTGGCCAGTATTTCTCCTCATTGCGGCCTCAAGAATAGGAACTGTGAGCTCGTTGACGGGAACAACAATGTCTGCCCTATCAAAGAAGCCACCTTTCTCTTTAGTGAAGACAAAGAGATTGTTGAGTGCGCCACCAGCAACACACTGAACTCGACGAATGTCGGAAAGCTTGACCTGATGCTTTGCACCGGAAATCACGCCGTTTGCGATTGTGATCTTTTTCTCTTTGAGGCTAAACCCGAGCTTAGTGTTTAGCGTATCAAGGTTATTAGGGAACTCAGTAGTAAGCTTATTGGCTGCAAAAGCGAGGATGATAGTCTTTGTATCTAGGATGTTGTGTCCAAATCCACGAAGCTTAAGGTCTGTGTCAATGCTAACGAGATTATGGCCGTCGTTATCCTTAAAGGTAATCTCGTAAGGACCGTTTGAGCTGCAATAATTCAGTAAGAAGGTTGAACCGACCTCTGAAAACAAAACCTTGACCTCTGGCTTTCCATTACCTGGAACATAAGCCAGACCATCTTTTGTAACGGTATAAGAATACTTATCGTCGCACTTAATTGATACCTGTCGATCCTCAAAAATGCTTCTCATATACCTTTTACCTCCACGTTTTGCAGTACAGGAAATAACTAGAAACTACCTAAAATTATATCGTGTTGCTGGATAATTCTTTGCTGCACGCTAAGTTTTCGGTGGATGAAGATAACTTGATACCGCCAGAGTCGTCAAAATTGTTAGGGTAATTTGATTCCTGCATAATGGAGTCTGTTTATTCATAATCGTGAATACCACAATTTTAGGGTACTGATTTTAGTGCCCAAAAAGGTAAAAAAGCCGTTTAGTTGGGGATGAAAATTGAAATTTCGTTATTTGATGCCCAACTAAACACATTTTTTACCATAGTTAAAAATTTTTCCTGGGCAAATGCGTATGCAGAAAAATGTAACCCCCAACTAAACGCATTTTTTACCACTTGGCGCTGTGGTAAATACAGAAGCCTTACAAAAAGCCAGGTTAGCGGCATCACCGCATTTTTCTGCATGCTGCGTGCGAGAACTTTACGTATGCCACGCAAAACAGGCTCCTGGTTTTACCAGGAGCCTGTTTTTAGTCAGCTATCAGCGAGTTCGAAAAGCCTAGCTATTAGCTGTTCTTTCTTCTCAGAGCAATACCAAGACCACTCAAGGACAGAGCTGCAGCTCCAACGATTGAAGCAATACCTGAAGCGTCGCCGGTATAAGGAAGGCCTGGCTTCTTAGGCTCTGGGGTGGTAGGTGGCGTGGTTGGAGGAACAACAGGAGCAGTGTTGGTCACTGTGAAGCCATCGTCCTGATTACCTGTGATCTGGGTTGTGTAGCCAGAAATAGGAGTCTCGGAGATGGTGTATGCGTACTCGTGACCATCAGTCTTGTCGTAGAACTCAAGGTTGCTGAAGGTGTGCTTCCAGTCGTCAGCCTTGGTGATGGTTACCCTATCAACCTCGACACCATCACGATACAGAACAATCTCAGCAGAGTCGCCTTCCTGGTTCTCCCAAACCTTGGTGACCGGAATGTCGCGAGTCTTCATGTTGGTGTTGGTTACTACATAGTTAGTAGCGTTGCCAGTAATCTGGGTGGTGTAACCATCAACTGCATCCTCAGTAATGGTGTAGTTGATCAGCGCACCATTGTTGTACTGGTTAAGGTTGCTGAACGTATGCTGCCAGTTGTCTGCAGCGGTCAGAGTAGCGCTCTGAACCTCAACACCATCAGCGAGCAGGTGAATAGTTACGCTATCAGCAGGTGCACCAATCCACTTCTTTGTTACTGGAACAGAAACCTTACCTTCAATGGTGTTGGTAACTGTAAGCGCAGTAGCTGAAGAGCCGGAATAGGAAGGTGTGTAGTGAACAATTGGGTCTTCCTTGACGGTGTACTCAATCTCGTGACCAGCAGTGTAACGTGGCAGGCCGTTGAAGATGTGAGACCAGTTGTTACCTGCGTTCAGGTCAAACTCGCCAACCTGAGTGCCGTCTGCATAGAGCCTGACATGAACACTAGTAGGACGTAGACCCTGAGCATTCTCGTCGTCAACCCAGACCTTCTTAACTGGGATGCTCAAAGCCTCAGGAGCATGCTGGTTTGTAATCTCAAAACCATTGATGCTTGTGGTGTAGCCAGGTACAGCGTCCTCAGAAACGGTGTAGGTAATCTCTGTGTTGCCATTGAACTTAGGCAGGTCAGAGAAGGTGTACTCCCAGTTATCTGCAGCGGTAACAGTCTTGTGCTGAACCTCAACACCATCTGCAAGAAGCCTGACAACAATGGAAGCTGGACGCTTACCGTCGTTATTGTTGGAGTCGTCCCAAAGCTTTTTACCAGAGACGGAGACCTTCTCCTGCTGCAGCTGGTTGGTAACACTCAGTGCAACGGAATCGTTTGGTGAATTCTCATCTGCCTGACCAGAAGTAGCGGTTACCTTGTACTTCTTGCCATTGTAAGTGACCATGCCATTAGCGTCTGTGCCTACCTCTTCAAGAGTGTAGACGATAGGAGTCTTTGTGCTGGTTCCATCGTTGTGAGTTTCAACGGTGTACTTACGAAGGTGTGTGAACGAAGCAGTCCAGTTGTTGGCTGCGGTAAGGTCAAGTGTCTTACCAGTATCAACGCCGTCGGCAAGAAGCTTTACGGTAATGGAGGTAGCATCTGGCTGAGCAATTGCGTTGCCGTCAGCATCAAGCCACTTCTTCTCTACCTTGACATCCATGATGTCAACAAGCTGGTTTGCGACCTTCTCGGTACGGCGCATAGCTGCTTCGTTGTTGTAGATAACGCTCATGTCGTTGTATGCAAGAGCCTCGGAGAGGTTTGGATCATACAGTGGTGCCTTCATGGTAAGAACCGCAGACAGAACGGTGTATGGAGGCAAAATAGTGCCATCCTTACCAACAATCTTGATTGCCGTTACCTTGGTGTAGTCAGCTGGAGTCTTAGTCCATTCTGGGCTGTTAATCTCGTTGATATCGTTCTGAGCTGGGTGCTCATCGGTACGATAGTAAATCTCGTACTGGGAGCTGACATCAGTTGAACCAATCCTCAGATCAATAGGACCCTGAAGTGTATTGCTAAAAGCAGAGTTTCTGCCGTCGCCCACATATGGCAACACGTCGTACATAAGAATCTTATTCATTGGCGTGTTGTAGTAGTTACGAATGCTCAGACGATACTGGAAGAGTCCGCTGGTATCGGTGACGCCAGCAAAGTCAGTCATGATAGTAGCCGAGGTAAATGCCCTACCGTAGAATGTACCGCCGCCAGCGATGTTTGGCTCAAGACTACGGATGTGCTTATCAGACTGGATACTCTCAACGTTGTTGCCAAGAACCTTTGCGGTTGCCTTCAAAATAGTCTCATCAGTGACACCATTCATATTGATGTCAAGGTCATCCTTGACAAAGTTACTGGCGTTGTACATACCAGAGAAATCATCTGGTGTGCCGTGAGTCCAGTTTGTGGCGTAGAAGTAGACGTCATTATTGTTGTTCAGAACGTCATTCTCGGCCTTAGAAGGAATGATGTCGTCGTTGATTACCAGGTTCCTAATCTCATAACCCATGGTTCCATACTGATACACGTATCCAGACGGAAGGGTAATCTTGATTGCATTGCGTCCAGTCTCGTTGTAGTTCCTGATGTACTCAACCTTCTCAGGCTGCAGTGAGTCAGCAATTGGTGAAACCGAGGTATTCTCGTCATAAGAAACGCCTGCAGGAAGAAGATCGACGAAGGTTGGATTCTTCAAATAACGGGCAGGTGAAAGCTCTGTCAGCGCAAAGCCCACGCGAGCACTAAAGCGCTCGTTAGGCATACCAACGCGCTGGTACCAAGAGGACTTGGACAGCCAGACCTTCTCGCTAAATGGAGTAAAGCGAGTATCCCAATTTGCGGAGAAGTTCATTGGGGTCTTGGTGCCGTCGGTATTAACTTTGTTGGCGTTGACCTTGATGATGTTGGTAAGAGGTCTGTCGCTGTAAACCTCGCCAAATGGATTCATGAACATCATCTGGATGTTGAAATCAATGTTGCTGGTTGGCTGCAGGGTTACGTTCTTGAAGTAAATACCAATCTTCCTGTACTGAGGAGACACAGCGGAAGCATTGGATGGATCAAGCGTACCCTGGTTGATCTGGTCCAGATAGGACTGCAGCTGCTGCTGGCTTGCCGAGTTCATGTCAGCACGGTAAAGCCAGTTTGCACCGTTCTTCCTGGTAGGAATGATGTCATAGCTGCCGTCTGCCTTGTAGCCGCGGACCTCAATCTGGTCCATGGAGAGTCCAACTCGCTGGCCAACTGCAACAAGATTGCCGGTCAGCGCAGTCATGAAGAGGCGGTTGTCAGTGTTGGCAACATCCTCGATGAACTCGATGTCGGTGAGTGGGGTGTCCAGCTTGTTGACCAGCTTGATGGTGTAATCAAGCTTCCTAACAGCAAGGCCGTTTTTGTCAAACTGAATGGTTACTGGACCACGCTTGCTGAGCATACCGTTGCCGCTGAAATCATTACCAGCAAGGCGGAACTGCTTAGAGTCGTCATCAAAGTTGTGCTCGTTGCCAGGGACTTGGCCAACAGTCTCTTCTGCTGCACTTGGGTTGTAAGGGATGCCCTGAACCGTTGCAGTGTTGTTGAAGATCACGCGATTAGTGCCGTTGAGGTAGCGCGCGCCCGGGAAGGAAAGCTTGAGCTGGGAATATGCAGGAAGGTTATCTCTGATGTAATCGTTAAGAATGGTGGTTCCTGTAGGAATATCAAATTTGAGGGTTACGGTACGTCCATCTGGGCTGAGCGTCCAGTTAGGGTTCTTAGCTGGGTCAAAGTGAGCGGTAACGGTCTGACCTGCTGCATTTACGTACGTAGGAAGGGTATCGGTGATGATGATGGAGCGATAAGCGCGATAGTACTGGTAAAGCCTAAAGTTGAAGATGACGTCTGCGGTTTTATCGTTGGAAAGAGCGGACGAATCACCTGGGGCGTTAATACCACCGTACAGGAGCTGATCGTTGGTTTCTTCACCTGCAACCTGTTTCATGAGCCAAGGCTTGTCGTAGGTGATGGAGTATGTCTGATCAGGCATGTTGGCAAGCTCGGTGCCGTCCGCATTGTACACACGAACAACTGGCTTGAGCTGGAAATCTGCTGGGGTAACCATATCTCTGAAGCTCATAACGTAAGGGAGCTCCAGCTTAACGGTGGTGTCGATAGTGTTGAGGTACAGACGCTTAATGGTCTTGCCATCAGGGGTAACGATGGTCTCCTCGCGCTTGATAATAGGCTGTGTAGCTGCTGCTGGAGTAGCAAAGTTATCAAGATAGGTATCAGGAGTAATGTTGTTGGTATTGTTGATATCCGTAGCGGACTGCTTAGTGTTTACCTCAATCTCCAGGTAAAGACCGTCGATTGGCTTATGAAGGCCAGTTGCGTCAATCTCAATACCTGTGGAGATATTTGCATTGCCCTTAACGGTTGTGGGTGAAGTGGGCTTAAGGTTAACAGTAAGCTCTCCATCAGCGCCAAAATCAATATTTTGTGTTAATGGATAGGTCACTGCCTTTGCAACAGTGCTTGTACCCAAAATAATGATACCGGTGAGCATCATTATTGCTGCAAACATAGTTGCAAACGACTTCTTAAAGTTGCTCATATCAACCCCATCTTTCCTATCGAACGTACCCCTGGAGATACATAAAGCTCCACTAAACATACTAATGGTTTTTGACAAAATATTTAAAGAAATATTGTGTTCAAATAAATTTTTTTATTTCAATCTTGGACAAAGACTTTGAAAACTGACTAAATTGCGCTCAATTAATGCTACAAAGTGCGTAGATTTAACTTCATTACTTCTGGCGAGAAAAACGTGCACACCAAGCCATTCTTTTTTCCATTTCCTTCTTACTCCTTCAAAAAAACTGGCTGGCGTATACGCGTCAGCCAAGAATAATTCTTCGGTCAGTACTTTCTGCAAAAAATGATACTGGAATGAGTACATATCAACAATAAACAGACATCCCTATGAATAAATAATCAAATTAATTCCACAGTTTTCTTCACTTTTAGGGCTGAGAGCGGTCTTCAGCGAACTGCCAAAACTGTAGGGTTTCTCGCCAAAATGTTGTGGATACAACAAATGAGCGTAACAAACAAACGTAAAATAGAGTTACTGCTAAGCAATCTGCAAGTAAAATTAAACAAACTGCTGTTAGACACTATAGGAGAGTCGTGCCAGAACGAGCCTACATTTCCAGATCAACTCACCTGATGGGCGCGACTATCACCATTTCTTTATTGCCACCCTCCAATGATTCGCAGGAAGAGCGCACTGCAGAACAGCTACTTGATAACGTCTTTGAACTCCTTAACATCTATAACCAGCGGTTTAGCGCAAATGACACCAATTCCGAGCTTATGCAGGTCAATCATGCAGCAGGCAAACATCCTGTCCCCGTTGACCCCGAGCTGTTTGAGCTCATTCAGATTGGCAAAGAACAAAGCCTTATGCCTGCAAGTCATTTAAACATTGCACTTGGCCCCTTGGTACAAACCTGGCGAATCGGCTTTTCTGACGCTCGCATTCCAAATAACGCCGAGGTCACGCACGCGCTGTCGCTTACTGATCCACAACTCATTGAATTGGATCCTCTGAGCTGCACCGTGTTTCTCGCCAAAGAGGGCATGAAGCTTGACCTGGGGTGCTTGGCCAAGGGCTACATCGCCGACAAAATTGCAGATTATCTGAAAAGTCAGCACGTCATGTCCGCCCTTATCAACCTTGGCGGTAACATTAAGACAATTGGCGCCAATGTGCTCGCGAACAGGCCGTGGCAGATTGGCATCCAGGATCCGCGACAACCGCGAGGCACCAACCTTGCTGTGCTGCCTATTTGCAACCAGTCCGTGGTGACCTCCGGTACCTACGAAAGGAAACTGCAGGTAAACGAGCGCACCTATCACCACATTCTTGACCGCAAGACAGGTTATCCAGTTGACACGCAGCTTGCGAGCATCACGATTATCTCGGACAACTCGCTTGATGGAGAAATTTGGACCACTCGCCTTTATGGCGAGAAACCCCGTCAGCTCCTTGCTCGTGTGGAACAAGAAAAAGACATCGAGGCGCTCATAGTAACCACTGATAATCGCGTATATTATTCGTCGGGAATCTCGCCTGAGTTCCTTGCGTAATTCAGAAAGGAAGTTTGATGCTTAACTTTGTTGGCCTCATTGGCACCAATTCAAAAGAGTCAAATAACCGAAGGCTCCTGCAGTTTATGCAGAAGCACTTTGCCGACAAGGCCTCCATTGAGCTGGTGGAAATCGACAACATTCCCCTGTTCAACAAGCCCGCAAAGATGAAGGTCCCCGAGGTTGTCTCAGAGCTTGCAAAGAAAATTGAGGCCGCCGACGGCGTCATCATCGCAACACCAGAGTACGACCACTCCATTCCAGCCGTCCTGCAAAACGCGCTTGCTTGGCTGTCCTACGGCATCTTCCCTATGGTCAACAAGCCAGTCATGATTGTCGGCGCATCCCTGGGCACGCTCGGATCTTCTCGCGCACAGCTTCAGCTCCGTCAAATTCTGGACGCTCCAGAGCTCAAGGCCGCAATCATGCCAGGTTCCGAGTTCCTTCTTGGCCGCGCCCCGCAGGCATTTGACGAGAAGGGCAGCTTGAAGGACAAAGCTACCGTCAAAAAGCTTGACCTGCTTTTTGACGATTTTCGTCTGTTTGTGAAACTCAACGAGAAAATGGCCGCATCGCGCGAACTTCTCCGCAAAGAGGCTGAGAACTTTGACTGGGAAAACCTGTAGGCCTGGAAGGAACTACTACTATGAAATTTGTCGGAATCGTCGGTTCAAATGCGGAGATTTCCTATAACCGAAAGCTTCTGCACTTCATCAAAAAGCATTTTGCCAAGCAGTTTGAGCTTGAGATCCTTGAGATCGATAACATTCCTCTGTTCAACCAGGACCTCAAGTGGGATGAGAACTTCCAGCTCCGCCTGCTGTACAACAAGATTACCCGCGCTGATGGCGTCATTATTTCTACGCCCGAGCACAACCACACCATTTCACCTGCGCTGAAGAGTGTCATCGAGTGGCTCTCCTACGACGTGCATCCATTTGAGAACAAGCCTGTCATGATTGTCGGAGCTTCTTACTACGACCAAGGAACTTCTCGCGCGCAGGTACATCTGCGCAAGATTTTGGACGCTCCAGGCGTAAACGCATACGTTTTGCCTGGTAACGAGTTCCTTCTTGGAAAGGCAAAGCAGGCCTTTGACGAGGACGGCAACATTATCGACGAGCGCACCGTCGGCTTCCTGGGCCTTTGCCTGGATAACTTTGTCAAATACGTAGAGGTGGTCTCCAAGTTGAAGAAGCCAAAGCCAATCGCGCCAGAGGATCTGGACGTAACCAACTCAATTTCCACCACTATCCAGGGCATTGATCCCGACGATCCTGATTGGGTCGAGAAGGCCGCCGAGCTTGTGGGCGCGGTCTCGGGCGACACATACGTTAAGCTTGACCACGGCATTTTGACGGTCAATCAGATAGACATGTTCCTGAAGGCAATGCCATTTGAGCTAACTTATGCGGACGACAACAACCAGTTCCTCTACTACAACAACGCTCACGACAACCCAGACACTATGCTGGCAAAACGCGTTCCTGAGCAGTCAGGCAACCGTCTTTCCACAGTTCACAGCTCTCTTCCCGAGGGTCGTATGAAGAATGTTGAGTTTGTCATCGGAGTGCTTCGTAACGGCGATAAAGAGTATGTACGCACCATTGTCCCAGGTACACCAGCCGACATCATCAACACCCATAACTACCAGGCAATGTACTATCCCGATGGCTCGTATGCAGGCATCAACGAGATTGTCTTCAACTTCAAGCCATGGTTGGATTGGTACCTACAAACCACAGGTCAGCGCCTCGTAAGCGCTAGCGGCGCAGTTGTTCCACCAGCTGGCGCTCCTGCCCCTGCTGCTGGTGCTCCCGCACCAAGCGCAGGCGTAGATGCTACCTCGGGTGCAAGCGCCTAACGTGCAGCTACGCGCGACCGCGACGCACTGCCGCGCCTACGTGCGCTTACGTGCGCCTACGCGCGACCAAGCGTAATGATGCACAACTGAAGTGATACACTTCCCTCGCCTTCCAGAAACAGACCTCTGGAAGGCGAGTTTTTGTGTTAAGTTGCAAAATTTCTATTTAGGTTAAATATGTATTCATTTCTACGAATATCTATGCACAGATATTCAATTTTGTGTATCACTCAATTTTTAGACCAAAATTTTAGGGGCTAAAAAGGTAAAAAATCCGTTTAGTTGGAGATCAAAACTTTAAAAAGTCATTTTTATGCCCAACTAAGACGATTTTTTACCACCATTGCAATTTTTTATCTGCGAAAACATGCTATGCAGAAAAATGAAACTCCAACTAAACGCATTTTTTACCACTTTGGCGAAAATCAGCAATTGGCATTACTGGACATACCTCAATTAAATGGGCATCTTTCAAACCACTGCTCATCGCTTAACTTGTCGGGTATCGCCGAGCGATACCAGCGTCATCCGACAGCCACTACCTGTTGAACTTGTTGATCTTTCGGTCATAAGTAAGCAGGCCGTTTACCTCTTCCTCAACATCAGACACCTGGGTGTAAACGTATCCCGCAAGGCCTTCAACCTGCAGCGATTCCGCAACTCCAAGCAGCTTTTGGACAGCTCCTCGCCAATCCTCAACTGTGGCAAAATCCCCGTATCCATAAGAATGGTCAAGTGACGTATGACCTGATGTCATCTGCGCCAGACCACCAAACTCAGAAATTATTACTGCTCGATTCCCTCGTTGCTTTCCATGCCAACCTGCACGAAGCGGCCGGAAATAATTGTGAATGCTCAGGAAATCGCCACATTCCTGGTCGTACCAGCCGCTTGTTGCATCAATTGGTCGTGTTGCATCCAAGGCTCGAACAGCCTCAGTAGCAGCCCGTGCATCAAACTGTCCCCAACCCTCGTTAAAGAGCGTCCAAAATCCAATCGAAGGATGTCCATCCAGGAGCTTGACCATTTCCTGGCAAGTTTCTATCCACTCCTTGCGATAGCCATCTTCACCTGCGGATAAAGCCTCGTGATGACTTGGTATTGTGTCGTCAAACCGACCCCAGGTAAAGCTGAACAGTGTCGGCTTCTGACTCGTGTGCCAGGGACTATACGCGCTACCTCCCGAAACACAATCCTGCCAAACCAGCATGCCGAGTCGGTCGCAGTGATAATACCAACGCTCGCTTTCAATCTTGATATGTTTACGCAGCGTATTAAAACCAGCCGATTTCATAGCCTCTATGTCATATACCAGCGCATTATCGGACGGCGCGGTCATCAATCCGTCAGGCCAGTAGCCCTGATCCAACACGCCGCGCACAAAATATGGCGCCCCGTTCAAGTGCACTCTTGGCACGCCCGCCTCGTCCGCCTTCACCTCAACAGTACGAAACGCGCAATAACTGTGAGCTGCATCGACGACCACACCATCTCGCTGCAGCGTAGCCTTCACGGCATAGAGGTGCGGGCTCTCCGGCGACCACAACTGCGGTTCATCTACCTGCAACTCCGCGCAAATTCCCCCTGCCTCGTCCACCGGAAGTGTGGCGAGAAGAACGTCTCGTCCAAGCTCGTCTTTGAGCGTCAACTCCAGCTTAAACGCGCCCGTTTGTACTCCGGCCAGCTTGCTTACCTGTACGTTCGCCTTAACTTCAAGCGTGCCAAACATGTCGCCCTTTAACGTCAGCGACTCAAAATGAGCTGCAGAAACAACCTCGTACCAAACGCTCTGCCAAATGCCACTCTGAGCGGTGTACCAAATGTCGCCACGCGAGAGTCGCTGCTTTCCACGCAGTTGAGAGCCAGTGTCACTTGGATCCCAAACACAAAGCACGAGCTCAGCGGTGGCGCCACTCTCTGCTGTGACCGAGCTTTCAACCTCGCCCACACTTGCCCCCGCCGCGGCTGACCCAAGTAGATCCGTCACATCAAAGGAAAATGGCAGGTAACCGCCTGTATGCGTACCAGCAAGCTTGCCATTCACAAAGCACGCGCACATCCAGTCAACCACTTCGAAATGCAGAATAAGTCGCTGGTCATCGGCCAGTTTAGGTAATTCGATTTTTCGCTTATACCACAAAAGCTCATTTGGATGTACCGTACGACCAACACCAGAGAGCGGAGCTTCTGGCGAGAACGGCACCACAATCTGTCCGTCCCAACGAGAAGGAATTGCCTGTCGTGCAAGGGTCTCTACATCAACCCCGCCATCTACCGGCACAATCGCATAATCCCACGCGCCGTTCAGCATCACGTAATTGTCGCGCTGCATGCGAGGACGCGGATACTCAGGCAATACGTTCGATGGGTCAAGCGCCTCTCCCCAAACAGTCGTCAGAGAATTCAGTGTCTCCTCCGTATGCTTTTTGGGCGCACTTGCCAAAACGCGACGAATATCCAGCATGGTATCTCTCGTTTCTCCTGAAGCAGCAGGTACAAGCACATGACAAGCCAGCATGACGTATGTATATCATAGCCACTTCGTAAAAGAATTTATATAGCGATAAAACCGAACAAACCCCAGCTCAATTACGAACTAAGGCTCAAATAAGACTGGAGCTCAAATAGGGCTGAAGCTTAGCACTACTCAAAACCCACCCAAACGTTAGCGCTTGGGAAACCATGGAATGCAGCGATTGACTCGTTTGCAGTACTCTTTGTACTCATCGCCAAACTGCTCGAGAAGCCACTTCTCCTCTGTAGCCTGCATCATCACAGTTAAAAGCGCCCAAAACACAAGGGGTAGTGGTAGCAGATAAAGGTTGCTAGAGAGCAGCGCTGCACCTGACATGACAAACGCAAATGCGGAGTAGATAGGGTTTCTGACCAGCGCATAAACACCGCTCGTTACCAGCTGATTTGCAATGATTTTTTCACGAAGCTTTTCTTTGATAGCGGCGGAAACCCAAAGCCAGATGCCCACAATCAGAAAAGCTGTACCTACGGCATGCATTACGCCAACCGTTGCTCGAATGCGAAGATACGGAAGAAATCCCAGTTTAGACAAGGTAATGCACGCAACTGTCAGCGCCGTGATGGCAATCACGTAAGCGGGGCCGACACCGAGTACCGGAAGGTGATCCTTCTTCTCGTTCTGAGCAGGCATGGGTAAACTCCGTTCGATTGGAAGTTTGTTAGCTTTAACTAACTGCGATATTAAGTTTACACTTAAAACTGCACTTTTACGTGGGTTTTTTGTTTGACTTCATTGATTTTGTTTCTTCGAATTTTCAAATCAATCGCTTATCAAGGTATTGAAAAAATACCTATCTAAGTGTCCATTACACTGGACACTCAAAACTCTTTTTAAGCCTATGATTTTTTAACGATGAGAAATAAATTACCTGTTCAAACAGCTGATTTTTTCTCTAACATCTCTGAAAGGGACGCATCATGGAACGAACAATTGACGTATCTACAAAATTGAGCACGCAAGTTGCACCTGACACTATTGACGTAGACATCACTATTCGAGGAACTTCCAAGATCCGCGAAGACTGCACAGCCAAATATAATGTACTGCTTCAAACAGTCAAAGATGCGCTAGAGAAAAACGGCTTACCTGCTTCAATTCTAAAAAACAACAATTATTCAGTATCTGGTCACGAGGAAAACCGATACAAAAAAGATGGTGAGGGTGACTATTATGTCGCCGAGAAAAAACTTCTGGGATATGATTTCCACGCTAAACTATCCATCAAACAGCATCTTGAAGAAGATCTTGTCGAGAAAATCTGGAAAGCACTCAGTTCATGTGGTGATGAAGTGACCTTTTCAGTTGAGTTCTCGATAGCACATAACGACACCATTAAAGACAACCTATCTGCAGATGCTATTATTGCCTGTCATCAAAAAGCAAATCTTCTTGCTAAGGCTGCCGGAGCAAAGGTGGTTGGGCCTAAGCATGCAGACTACGACTTTAACGGAAGAGAACTAGCGTATAAAGCCTGCGATCATATAGCTTTTTGTGAATCTGATTATGGAAACCAAGTTCCTACATTTGATTCATCAGACATAGACATCTATTGCTATGTAGACACCACATGGGAAATCGAATTACTACCACCAGACGATCTGCTGTAATCCGTAGTTCACCGCACCCCAAAGGGTTTCTCGCCTGGCGAGAAACCCTACTTGTAGCACGTCATTTACTCTCAGCAAGCGGTCTGTGAACGCAAGCCGTTTACCAGCAGCAGCCGCCCGCTGCACGCACCTCGTTTACTGGTAGCGAAGCGACTCAACAGGATTGAGCTTTGAGGCTCGACGAGCAGGCCAGTAGCCAAAGATCAAGCCAATGCCAATGCAGATTCCCGAGGTAATCATCACGATGTTTGGGGTGATGATGGGCGTGATACCAGTTTCAAGCTGTATCATGCTGCCAAACGAGCCGGCCAGGCCCCATGCTCCGGCGTAACCCAGGGCAATGCCAATCACGCCACCCATGATGCAGATCAGGATAGATTCGCACAAGAACTGCTTGGTGATGTCGGACGCTCGAGCACCCAGAGCTTTACGCAGGCCAATCTCCCTAATACGCTCCGTCACGTTGGTGAGCATCATATTCATGATGCCAATACCGCCAACCAGAAGTGAAATACTTGCCGTGGCGGTAACCAGAACCTGGAACGACATGAGCGTAGCATTCATCTGCTCAATGATGGACGAGAGCGTCATGACCGTTACGCGGTCTTCTGCCTGCGCGGAAGGAATGTTAAACCAGTCCAACAACCAGGACTTTGTTTCATCCGCAAGTGCCTTCATGTCAACGTTTTCGCGAGCATAACCAAAGACCTGGCTGATAGTTTTGGTGCCCGTCAGGCGCGCTGAATACGTGGAATACGGTATATAGGCTAGCAGTGTATCGCCTTGCCCGCCCCCATTTGGGCCACTGTCAACCACGCCCACAATGGTGTAGCTGTCGTTGTTGATGCGAACAACCTGTCCAATGGAAGCATCTGCACTGCCAAAGAGCTTCTCGGCAGACAATTTGTCGAGAAGAACGTTTCTAGATGTGTCATCTACGTCGGACTTTGTGAAGAGCGAGCCCGCGGATGCCTTGAGGCCCATGACAGTAAAGTAGTCGGGCGTGCAGCCGATGATTCGCGCGTCAAACTGCTTCTCGGCCGAGTTGACGCGGGCCATGGTGGAGTCGATGCCGGTCACAAGCTCGTAGCCAGGTACGCTAAGCTGCAGCATGTCAAGATCTTGCTGCGTGACCTCGCGGTCTGGCCACGCGTATATCATGACCATACGCGACTGGTTGAGGCCCAGAGAGCTGACCAGCGAATACTTGATGCCGTCGATAAGCGCCGTCATAGCAATAACCGCGCTGATGCCAATAACAATGCCCAGCACTGTCAACAAGCTGCGGCCGCGGTTGGCGTTGAGCGCAGACAGGGTTTCTCGCAACAGATCCATCAGCCTCATAGCACGCCACCTCCTGTCGCGGATCGTGCGCCTGTTGCAGCGTGCGCGCCTGTCGCGGCATCTGCGCCCGCTGCGGACTGTGCGGCGTGTTGCCTCACAAACTCCTTTTCCTGCTCGTCTGTAAGCAGGCGGCCGTCACGAATGTGCACCACGCGGTCAGCCCAAAAGGCAGTCTCGGGGTCGTGTGTAATCAGCACGATTGTTTTGCCGCGCTCCTGCATGGACTTAAACGTGTTGAGTACCATCTCACTTGTTGCAGAGTCCAGGTTGCCTGTTGGCTCATCGGCAAAAATAACCGCCGGGTCGTTTACCAGCGCACGAGCAATGGCAACGCGCTGCACCTGACCGCCGGAAAGTTCGTTTGATTTGTGCTCGTAGTACTCCTCGGGCAGACCAACGGAGCGCAATGCTTTCCAGGCTCGTAGCTCTCGCTCTTTTGCGGGAATATCCGAGTAGATGAGCGGCAGCATAACGTTTCGCAGCACCGTAGTGCGCGGCAGTAGGTTAAACGACTGGAAGACAAAGCCTAGACGCGTGGCGCGAATCTCCGCCAGATCGTCGTCGGAAAGATCTGCAACCTCAAGTCCCTCGAGCTTGTACGAACCAGCAGTAGGCGTATCCAGGCAGCCCAAAATGTTCATCAGGGTTGATTTGCCCGAGCCTGACGGACCCATGATGCAAAGAAACTCGCCCTTCTCCACAGTCAGAGAAACGCCTCGTAAGGCGTGCGTCAAACCCGCAGCCGTCTCGTAAATGCGATGCAGCTTATGTACCTCAATTACCTTGGACATACGCGTCGCCTACTTGGAATCTTTGGAGCCTGTCGCACCGGACGTTGCGTCATTCGCCGAGCCAGACGTTGCACCTGCTGGAGCGTCCATGGCTGCACCCTGAGATGGACCGCCGGCACCGCCGCCAATCATCACCTCAGTGCCGTCCTCAATACCGGCACCCTCGATGACGGCCGTCGTAGAACTTTGCGCCTTTACGGTCACTGGCACGCGCTTTACCTGAGGATAGCCCTTCTCGTCACGAGAAGTAACAACGTTGACGTAGGCGCCATCCCCGTCGTCCATGACGGCAACAAGAGGCACGGTCAGAACGTTGTCCATGTGCTGAATCATGATGTCTACGTTGGCGGTCATACCCGGCTTGATGGAGGCGTCAGGGCTGCTGATGAGCAGGTCAACGGTGTAAGAAACAATCGAACGACCGGGGTTATCGTAACTTGCGCTCGCGTCAGCACCGTTGGACGAGACAGCAGAAACGTGAGTCACCACGGCGTCGCAATACAGATCTCTCAGAGCTGTAAAGCTAACCTGCGCCTTCTGGTCAACGGCGATGCGAGAAATGTCTACCTCGTTTATCTGGACGTTTACCTTCATCTGGGAAAGGTCCGCGATAGTAATCAGAGGACCAGCGTTGCCAGTACCTGGCGCGGACGAGCCAACCGAAGCGCCGTTCACCGCGTTCATCACGATGACCGTACCGTCACAAGGAGCGGTGACTACACGCTTATCTGCCTGGGCAATTGCGTCGTTGTAAGCAGATCGTGCCTCCTCAAGCGCAATCTGAGCGCTCTCCAGATTTGCTTCCGCCGCTTCCACAGCCGCAGCAACAGATGCAGCGTTTGCTTCTTGTCCGTCCTCGCTCGCCTCGGGGACACCGTTGCGTGCGGACGCTAGAGCTGAGCGAGCCTTACTGACCTCGTTCTCGGCTGCTTTTACCTGCTGAGACGCCTTACGAACAGCCTTATCCAGCTCATCATTCTTGATAGTAAAGAGCTTGTCGCCTTTATGGACGTACGTGCCCTCAGAAACCTGAACGTCCTGAATAATGCCATCTACCTCGGGAGTTACCACAGTTGACGACACAGGCTTGATGGATCCAGACGCAGAAACGGAATCGCTAAACTCGCTGCGCGTGACAAACGTAGTGCTTGGCATCACGGTAGTGTTCTGGCCCTGTCCGCCCTGGCACATAGGCAAAATAAACAATATGACGAGAAGCACAAAGACTCCAGCGGCTATTCCAGCCTTAATAAGCTTCTTTTTACGACGAGCTTTACGGTGACGAGCCAAACTCTCGTACGCCTCACGAGCCTCAGCGTCCTCTTCACTCTCGCCTGGTGAAATGACTCCTATCTGCGAGCCTAGGTTAGTTGTCTGATCAGCAATTGTTGGCAACGTAGAGGCAAAGGCTGCCTGCTGATATCCTTCGGGTGGCGTGGGGATGTTAGGGGTTCCGGCACCCGCACCAGCAGCATCCACAGCACCAGCGGAACTCGCGCCAGCACCGCCCGTGCCTACCGCGCCCGTAGCGCTCGCATTTCCCTCGTTGGCTTCTTGCTTTGAACCGTGGTTGAAGTGAAGCATAGGCCCCTCCGAAATCCATGCTTAAACACACAAGCAATCTCAGAAGAAATCAGTTTGACCTTTCAGTTTATATAAAATTTTTCAGCAGAAATTAGCTTGCTAGAACAACTACGGCGAGCGGTATAAAAGCAG
Source organism: Atopobium sp. (assembly GCA_015258765.1). Lineage (GTDB taxonomy): Bacteria > Actinomycetota > Coriobacteriia > Coriobacteriales > Atopobiaceae > Lancefieldella. The sequence goes on from JABZHQ010000003.1 coordinate 30,630, forward strand.
CGGTCTGTGTTGGTTTGCTCCTTAAAATACAAGTGCGTAACTCTCGTAACTGTTCAACGTGTTTCTCGCCCCTATTGCACCACAAGCTCAAAGTTGTCATTTGATCGTTGAATGCTCCATTTTATCGATGTAGCGGAATCAACCAGCGAGAGGTCATGTGAGACCAACAACAAAGCTCCTGGATATTCAGACAGTAAACGTTCAAGCGCTACGGTTGAACCAAGGTCCAAATAGTTAGTTGGCTCGTCCACTACGATAAGCTCTGGTGATTCAAGCATTCCCAACGCAAGCATAAGCTTTCTCATTTCACCTGGACTGGTTGACTCACCCGCAAGTACAAAATCAGGGTCGGAATTGAGTTGCGCCACGATAGACAGCACTCTTCCGCGTTGGGAGTTTGATAACCCTTTGATTTTTCTTACTGTCTCTGTTTTTTGCAGTTCAGTTGGCTCCTGAGGAATATATAACATTCGCACATCGTCAGAAATACTTGAAATAATTTTCTTTACCAGTGTTGTTTTACCACAGCCGTTATCGCCGACAACACCAATATGATCTGTGTTGCCAATAAACAGCGGTGGGGTTTGTAGGCAGCTCTCTCCCATGAGAATGTTATTAGGTTCCATCCTCAACAGAACTTTTCTCTTACTTGCCTCACTATCCAACCAGATATTGGAATCGTATTGTTTCTCAACCCTAATACCTGTGGCTTTACCCGTTGTCTTTTCAAGTCTATCCCACATGCGTACAGCCAATTTTCCCGCTTTACCATCTTGGCCTGAAACTATATAGCCCCGCTTTTTTGCGCGCGCATCGCTGTCATGCTTGTCAATAGTTCTTCCGCTTTTGCGCGCCTGAACTCTAGAAGCCTCTTCTCTACGTCGCTGGGTTTCTCGCTCAAGGCGAGTCTTCTCTTTTTGCGCTGTTTCCTTTGCGTGCAATGCGCTAGAGCGTTCAAGCTCTACCTGCGATGACGCCTGAGAATAACCGCCGGTCCTCATATTTGCCGTGCCGTTAGCTACAAATAAACATTGAGTACAGAGTTTATCCAGCAACTCCCTATCATGTGAAATAAGCACACCAATACCCTTGAACTGCGATAAAGCTGCAAAAAGAGCATGTTTTGTTGACACATCCACATGATTAGTGGGCTCGTCTACCACCAGAACGTCAGGTGAAGCCCATAAAGCGCACGCTACCTGGAGTCGCTTCTGCTGGCCACACGAGAGCGTTTCAAAACGCCAAGGCCAATCATCTTCTAAAGAAAGCTCTCGCCTCAATTTAATTGCCGCATCATCATAGGCAACCGCAAAATCAAAAAGATTAGCTGGTGCCTCCGTTGCATTTTGTGCACAATATGCCGAGAAAAACGATGGGCTTATAACTCCCCTGTCAGGTTGCAAGAGACCACATACGATACGTGCGAGGGTTGTTTTACCAGATCCGTTATTACCAACGAGGCCGGTCCATCCTTGTGGAAGCGCAATGGTCACATCTTGTAAGGTAGGCTCCACCGCTGATGGATAGGTGTATTCAATATTTGAAAGATTAAGCTGCATGATACCTCGGTTCTGCCGAAGACCACGCGGAGTAGCATGCAAATATGCATAGATAAATGGCTATGAATTACAACATGAGTGAGCAATACTACACCCGCGGTAGTACCGTCAGCGACGTTACGTGAATTCGGGTTTATGAGTATCGCTAGTTCTTCATGCACCTAATCCCTTCTCTTGCCAGTGCTTGCCAAAGGCCCCGGCAATTCAATTGAACTTATTATAGCTATAAGCAAAATTGTAGACGGCTGACATCTATCGTGATATTTTGTAAAAAAATATGTTACTGACAAAAAATAAGTAGCGATAATTTGGATTAGGAGTCTAAGTATGAGACATTTTAAGAATATTATTATTGGCTTTGGCAAAGCTGGTAAGACTTTGGCAGGGAGCCTGACAAGTCATGGCGAAGAAGTGCTTTTGATTGAAAAAGATCCAATGATGTACGGCGGAACGTGTATCAACATCGCATGTTTGCCAACTAAGAACTTGGTGATTAACTCTCAAAGAGGAGTTAAGTATGAAGAAGCTTTCGAAACTAAGGAAGCTATGACAGCAAAACTACGCAACAAGAACTACCACAAGATAGCAGACCAAGACTTGGCAACTGTGCTTGATGCAAGTGCTGAATTTATTGATGATAAGACAATCAAGGTAACTGATGAATCAGGTACAGAAGAATTAACATTCGACCGTCTTTTCATTAATACTGGTGCCGAAAGTAATGTACCAAATATTGATGGCCTAAAGATTGACGATAAGATATTTACTTCAACTGAAATGCTTGCTAAAAAAGAACTTGCTAAGAATCTGGTTATTTTAGGTGGTGGACCAATCGGACTTGAATTTGCTTCAATGTACGCTGGCTTTGGCAGTAAAGTAACTGTAATTGAACCAATGCCAAGTATCTTGGGTCGGTTTGAACCAGAAATTGCTCAGGCAGCTAAGGCTGATATGGAAGCAGATGGCGTTACCTTCATGCTTAAGTCTTCTTTGACCAAGGTTGAAGAAACTGAAGCTGGTCTTAACTTAACTGTTGAAACCGAAGATGGTGTTAAGGACTTGCAAGCAGACGTGATGCTTGTGTCAGTTGGCCGCCACCCAGCCACTGCCGCCCTTCACCTAGAAAAAACCAGTCTTGAAGTTGGCCAAAGAGGCGAAATTGTCGTTAACGATAAGCTTGAAACCAGTGTTCCTAATATCTACGCTATGGGTGATGTTGCCGGTAGCTTGCAATTTACCTACATTTCGCTTGATGACTGGCGGATTATGGACAATCAACTCTTTGGTGACAAGACTAGAACTAAGAAGAATCGTCCAGTTTTTGCTAACTCAATCTTCATTAAGCCAGCAATTTCTTCAGCTGGACTAACTGAAAGCGAGTTAAAGGCCCAAGGTAAAGCTTACAAGGTCTTAACAATGCCTGCAGCTGGTGTGCCAAAGGCCCAAGTCATCGGCAACCCAAGAGGCTCATACAAGGCTTTGATTGACCCAGAAACTCACGAAATCTTAGGTGCTACTATTTACGCTGAAGAAGCTTACGAAACTATCAATGTCATTACTTTAGCAATGCAGCACCACTTAAAGGCTGAAGACTTGCGTGACCAAATTTACGCTCACCCAACTATGACTGAGGCTCTTAATGACTTATTCAAATTCTAAAAACTAAAAAACTGACTTATCTCATAACTTGAGTAAGTCAGTTTTTTGTATGGGCCTAGAATAAAAAGTGTACAAGTTAAATAGAGACTCTGATTTAGTATAATTAAGGAAGTAGTTACTGAGACTGGGGAGTTTGGCCGTGGCTCTGGTAATTTTGCCAGCAATAAGGACAAGGAGATTGCACGACTAAAGCGTCAACTTCGTGACGCTGAAGGAGCGATCGAAGTATTAAAAAAATCAATCGGAATTCTGAGCAAGTAACTACCGAAAAGGTATACCAAGAAATGGACGTTCAGCACGCTTTGGAATCCCACCCTTCCATCAATGGTATGTGTGATTATGTTGGAATCTCAAGAAGTGGTTACTATCAACGAGAAAAGCGTCATAATCACCAATCACCGCGAAAGCTTCGGAAGAAGTTTATTCAAGGTGAAATTAAAGCGATTTGGATCAAAAGCCTTTGTATTTACGGTGTCGGCAAAATCACCCAAGAACTTCGCTCAAAAGGATATAAGATCGCTGAACGAACTGTTGGTAAGTATATGCGTGAACTTGGCATTCACGCCGTTTACCTAACCCCTTGGACGACTACCACTCGCAAAAGACGCAGTGAACCCCCCTCCCCTGAGGAAGTGGCGCAACGGCTCACGAGGGTCTTTCGTTATCCAAAAGGAGTTCATCGACTTCATGTGCAACAAGCTGACGTCTATCGATTTACAACAGCAATATAACGTCAAAGCGAGAAGAAATCAGTTAAACCTACTTATCACCGTACGGAATTCGGAAGTAATCCAGCGTTGCTTTGAATCTATCTTGAGCTGTAAGGCACGTATCAAGAAGATATCCGTTCTCCTTGTCCCACTTAGAGAGTCCACGATAGTAGAAAGACTTCATATCATCAGAAATGATAAACGGAACAACGTCGTGAGTAAGGCATTCTTTAAGCATGATCAACCTACCGACACGCCCATTGCCGTCTTGGAATGGATGAATGCGCTCAAAGCGAACATGGTAATCAACAATGTCTTCAAAGGAATGGGAGCTGTTTGAGTTATAAGCCTTTAACAGCGATTTCATCTCTTTAGCAACATTTTCTGGGAGAGTGGTTTCTCGCCCATCAACCTCATTTGGAAAGCGTTTGTAATCTCCAACAGCAAACCAGTCCTGTACAGAATCTGTAGTTCCCGTTTTCAGAATGCGGTGGAGTTCTTTGATGATGATCTCTGTAAGAGGGTCTTTTGCGTGGTCAATCACGTAATCGATAGCGCGGAAGTGGTTCTGAGTTTCTACAATGTCATCAATATGAACAGGATTTTCTTCAACGCCGATAGTAGCCGTTTCAAAAATCATACGTGTCTGATCGAGGGAGAGCTTGCTTCCCTCAATGTGATTAGAGTTATAGGTAAGCTCGACCTGGAGCTTATGGTAAATACCGCCCTTTATTTTTGAGGTCTTTTCTTCAATCAAGCGCGAAAGCAGCGGACTTGTTGACGACGTTTTGGCATTTTTTCGAGAAGGTTTTACGGCATCGGCAGGAATGTTCCAAGTTTTTCCCACGAGAAAAGCGCCTGGTACACGACCTGTTGCACAATAATTGCGCACGCTTCTCTCGGATATACCCCAGAGATCAGCAATCTCTACTGCAGAAAGAAATCCCATCGATCTTCACCTCCCTATCGGCAAAAACTGATGTAACTAGTATAGCAAAGGAGGCTATTTATTGCCGATATCGGCAAAATTTATAAATACAGCTAGTTCCAATCATACTTGCAATCATTGCAATGGAACTTGGGGGCATCTACACATACAACGCAGCCTCCTAAAATGACACGACCTTCTTCAAGATCACGCTCTAATTGATCGTCCAGCAGTCGTAAACCCCAAAGATATTTTGCGACATTCGTACTATTACATTTAGGACATACGGGGCTATCTGAACTTTGTTTTTCCATTGGCACTCCCATCTCGCGATGTCTACTAAAAGACCATGCTTTTATAGAAATACCAGTCTATGTAATGACATAAAAAATACTGTCCACTGAAATGGACAGTATCTGAGGTTGTATATTTGTAGCCCCTAGCAAACAGGATTGCCGTACTCACGCAACATAGCGTCACGGTTAATAATCCACTGCTTACCATACTTACGGGCATCCACACCTGGAACTATCTTGCCGTATGCAACAGCCTTACGCAGAGTGGACTCGCTTAAACCCCAAAGCTCGCTAGCATCCGAAAACGATATGAGTCCATCAAAGGGCGTCGCAACCTCGATTCCGTTCTCCCACAACTCGTCACAAGAGAGATCAAGGTCATCGTTCCAGATAATGCCGTAACCTCCCTGATCAACCTCTACGTCTCTGAACAGCGATTCATCTTTCAGAAGCTTAAAAGCCGAAAAACGCCTCATGAGTGGAGCTACATCGTAGATTTTTGTGGTGCCGTTGGTAAACTGAATGCTCAACTTTAAGCCAGTCAAGGCAGAGACATCTTTTACCTGATGAAATTTCATAATCTACCTCCTTTAGACGAGCGGATTGATTTTCTTAAATTCTTATTCCTTCCCTATTTTCTCTCACGAAATATAAGATATCACGATATCGTGATATTCTCATAATTCATTATTAAAAAACTCCTCGCATCGTGAGCGAGGAGTTAATAAATAATTTGGCTGAATAATAAAGATATGTTCTACCTGTCTCTATTCTCACTCTTTTACGTTCATTTGCTGTTGTGCCATTCCAGTCAACTCCAATTGGGTCGTCGGCTTTATCTTTGACTACCGGAACAGCTTTCACTTGCAATCTACCAAGGGCACGTCCTTGGTAGATTGTCTGCTTGCTATCAGTCCTGTCACCACCAAGGGACGCGCGTTGAATCGATGCAGTAGGCTCATAAAAGCAAATGAAGGCTAAAGCGCCCATTCAAAATCAGCCTCATACAGGCGAGTATCGAAAGGAGGCATTGCCCTCCTAGAATGCCCTTCCTTCCTGCATAAATTCAGGAATGTTAGCATGAATGATGCCATCCCTTTGTTGGATAACATCGCCTCGCGTCAACAGGTACTTGGGATAGTTGTCCATTATCTGGGCGAAGGGGCGATACTCGCGCTCCTCGGTGGCCCGGTCGGCCATGATGGTCATTGCGACCTGAACGTACGCGTAGCCCATCTCGGGGTTTCTGAGGATGAAGTCACATTCCAGCTTTCCAATGCGACCGACACTGACCTTGCAACCCTGCGAGAGAGCGTAGCGATAAACGATGTTCTCAAGGACGGGTCCGTAGTTGATGCGGTTATCGGTGTTGAGGGCAAAGTAGAAGCTCAGGTCCGCCAGGTAGTACTTTTGCTCGCCCCGCAGTGATTTTCGGGACTTCAGGTCGAAGCGGGAGCACTTGCTGATGATCTTCGCATCTTCGAGAATCTGGAGGTATCTCGCTAGCGTTTCGCGCTTGACCTTCACACCCTGTTTGCTCTCGAGGTCGGATTGGATGTTCGCAAGCGACATGGTGGCGCCGAAGTTGTTGATGACGTAGTCGCGCACATGGTTGAACACGGAGACGTTCTTGATTTTCACACGCCTGCGGATGTCCTTCTCGAAGATTTCCTGGATTACCGCAGCAACGTAGGCGCGCTTGTCGGCGAGCCGAGGGTAATCCATCGCTTTCGGGAAGCCGCCCTCGAGGATATACGCATCGAACTCCGCGACCGGATTCGGGTTCACGGGTAGTCCCAAGAAACGCTTCATCTGGCAATACTCGCCAAAGTCCAGCGTCTGCATCTCGAATTCGATGTAGCGGCCGGTTAGTTTCGTGGCCAGCTCTCCTGAAAGCAGATAGGAGTTCGATCCGGTGATGAAGATGGAGAAGCCACCCTCAGTGCGAAACCCATTGAGCACGTCTTCGAAACCATCGACGTTCTGTACCTCGTCGATGAAAAGGTACTTCGTCCCCGAGATAGCGAGCAAGGGTCTGATGAGGTCCTCAAGCTGCTCTGGAGCCTTGACAGACCGGTACCCGTATCGGTCTAGGTCGAGAAAAACGATGTGCTCGTCATCGACGCCTTCGGCCCTCAGCTCTTCGGCGATGCACTGCATGAGGCAGGACTTGCCGCAGCGGCGTACGCCGGTGATTACCTTGATCATCCCGGCGTCATGGTAGAAGCCGCGAATCTTTTTTAGGTAGTTTTCTCTAGGAAACAAACGCATACTGGCTCCAATCTTCATTGGAGCCAGTATATCAAATTACAGGTTTATTGGGGTATATTTTATCGAAAATATGATTTGTACCCCTATAACTAAAGAATTTCCTTATTCCCACTCGGTGGTTATAGTTTTGCCGTCTCGTCACTCCAGTTGCACCCAGTTTTCGGCGGCATCTCGAAGTGAGTGCCGCTGAATGACGCGACGTCGCGTTTCATCGGCTTCGGGGACAAAAGCTGGGACAACTTCAAAAACCATTTTCAAACTCAGAGTATTGAGTTTTTATTTTTGTCCCAAGGGGCACGGAGAGCCGCCTTTGGAGGCTCGATATCGCCGAAAAACGCCCGTTTTGAAACTCAACCGCCTTTGAGCCTGCAAACCACCAGCTTCAACAGTAAGTGAGTCGACGCGGGTGGCTTACGAGCCGTTCACAAAACCGCAGGCCACAGGTCTTTGTCAACGATAAGCAAAGTGAATAGTCTCAGGTGGCTTGCCCATGAGTTGGCGTAAGCCTGTTTAGCAAAAGGCTAATCGGACACGACAGGCCGCCCGCATGGCGACGGCGTTTCCCGTGCGGGCACAAACAGCCCTGCGTGCCCTGTCGCGCGATATCCCAATGCGACGTTCAGAACCCTACCCGCCAAGCAGCCACCTCGCGAAATTCAGCACGAGCACGCCCTCCCGGGTATGGGGCTCATGCCTCGTGCGAGTGATGAGAATCTTCGGGAATGCATCCCCGATGGATAGAATCGGCGCAATCTCCCTCTCGAGCGTCGAATCGGCGCCGATATCGTCGCTCACATACACTTTCCTTCCCGGTTTCGAAACTTGGAAGGCAGTATGCGCAAGGATGCGTCGAGGTGCGATCCCAGTCGTACCATGCCAGCAGAGATGTCGAGGCACATTCGTTCATGCTGCAATGCGGGCATCGGAGATGAAAAACAGCCCGTCGGGTAGTCATGGGCGTGCGGGAGCCCGCATCAGTAACCTGCCTCCTCGGTTGTCCCTTCTTTGCATGGTCGTCTACATAAAGGAGGAACCAGCCATGCAGATCAGCATGCTTGCCCTTCTTGGGTCACGGACCGGGGAGGCGAGGGCCTCCGTCGGGACCGCCCCGAGCAACCGGCATATCCAAGGAATGACAAGGCTCGATCGCTGTGCTGGTCAGGATGCCGAAGCGGGCCGTCCGCCAATCGGAATGCGGGTCAGGATGCTGCAACGTGATTCCAACTGCAGGATACGGCTCCTTTGCGGTTGCCGCAAAACCTGCTGGCAACATTCTTACTATCCGAATGATGTACGCATCCCTTGGGATCGTTTCGCCTGACCAGGGCCATCTTCAGCGCCTCATCGGCCAGCTCGGCAGGCGCCTCTTCCACGCGTAATAGCCCTGGCGGGTCACCTATGCAACCAAAGATACAAAAGGAATCGAATGGCCAGAGAGGATTGCCCTTTCCGATGGTCGATTCTTGACAGGCAAACTCAAGCCTCGTTAATATTACATGGTTTGCCAGACCGAATTAACAAAGGAGGGGTGTCGTGGTTGGTCTTTTCCGCACGTGGATGAGCGCCTAGAAAGCGGCGCTGTTGTGGCGTCGCGTTGTTTTTCTGCACGCCATTTCACGATTGGACATAACCATGATATTTGAAACCTCTCGGCGCAGGTCTGTTTCGCTGTGCCATTCATGGCAATTTAAGATTTGTTTCGTATGGGGCGGGGAGCTCGTGTCGACATTGACGAGCTTGATTCTCCAAATGGGTCTCATTTGGCATATCGCCCTCACGACAGAATCATCTTCCCTCCTCTCCCTGGCATCGTTAGCAGGCTTTCTGCCGATTGCTTTGTTCGGAGTCCTTGCGGGCGCCGTTGTCGACAGGCTGCCTTTGAAACGTGTTCTCATCGGCGCCGACCTCTTCGTTGCCGCGGTGGGCGCCGCCTTGGCGATTGCCTCGTTGGCCGGCAGCTTACCTGCGTGGTCAATACTCATCGCCCTGTTTCTCCGCGCAGCTGGCACTTCGTTCTACACGCCGGCCTCCCAATCCCTCACGCCCCATCTCGCCCCGCCAGAGCATCTCGTTCGCCTATCGGGAGTGATGCAGGCGATTCAGTCCGCCGGATACATTCTTGGCGCCGCGCTCGCGGCAGTGATTTATCCTGTGGCGGGCATTACCGCCATGATTGCCCTCGACGTGCTGGGGGCGCTTTTCGCTTCTCTAGCTGTCCTCGCCGCTCAGATAGACGCAGGAGGACTCGACGAAGCCGACCGCAGCTCGTCCTTTTCCAATAAAGTTCGAGAACTTTTCTCTGAGATTTCGGACGGCTACAAGCTGATCAGGGGATACAGGGGGCTGTTCGCCCTTCTTTGGTGCGGGTTCGTCTTCGCTTTCGCGTTCTCCCCACTCGCGGCATTGTTCCCAATAATGACCTTGGGACATTTTGGCGGTAGCACGGGGGATGCTGCTTTGGTGGAGGTCCTTTTCTCCGCAGGCATGCTGGCTGGGTCCGGCATTTTGGCGGCCACGGGAGGGTTCCGCAATAGGTCGCTCACCATGGTCGCCGCGATCGCCGGCTTCGGCGTCGTCGCAATCGCATCCGGATTGATCGGCCCGTCGCTGTTCGCCGTTTTCCTACCGGCGAGCTTTCTTATGGGCGCATGCTCCCCGTTGTACGCGGGAACCCAGACTGCCCTTATGCAGGAGCAGATACCTCCTGAGTACCTAGGCCGCGTTTTCGGCCTCTACGGAACCATCATGGCGTGGGCCATGCCCATGGGCCTCGCGGCCCCCTCCGTTTTTGCGGATCTGCTTGGAGCTCCGTTATGGTTCGTCGGCTCTGGAGCGACCATGGTACTGCTTGCGATGGCTATGCTGCTTGCTCCGAGCGTCCGAAACGTGGGGAAAAGAGATACCGGGCGGATTCAATAGCCCAAGTATTCGAAAAAAAGAGGCGGCAGCCATCGGTTCACGCGTCAGCCTTCAAGCCCTTGCGACGACGAGGTATTGCGCCGACATCCCACATCGCGCTCCTTATTCGTCGCCAACTATCATTTTCGGATTTGCCGGCTTGCGCAAGGTCAAAACGCTCGCGCCGGCAATTGGGCAAAGGCGAAAAATCGACGTGAGCAATCTTTTTTGGCATGGCTGCGCTTCCAGTAAAAGGCTAATACACAAAAGGCGGTTCAACCTATGGAACTCATAGTCAAAGCTAAAGACATCTTTTTGGAATATGCCGGCCGCGATATCCTGGATATCGAAGAGTTGGAAATCTACTCCTACGATCGCATCGGCTTGGTGGGAGACAATGGCGCAGGCAAAACCAGCCTGCTTAAAATTCTGAGCGGCAATCTTACCATTGCGGACGCCGACGTCAGGCGCTTCGGCAGCATTGCCCTCATCGGCCAACTCGATGAACTCGACCTTGATGCGGCTCAGGACAGTGGTGAGATGCTCTCCCGTCTCAACGTCGCCGGAGTGGCGCAGGAGACGATGAGCGGCGGGGAGGAAACACGCGCCAAGATTGCCTCTGCACTCTCCCAGCATGCAAGCGCGATCTTCGCCGACGAGCCTACGAGCCACCTCGACCAAGACGGCATCCGCCTTCTCGTCGGACAACTCAAGGCATTTGATGGGGCTCTGCTCATCGTGAGCCATGACCGTCATTTTCTCGACCAGGTGGTAGACAAGATCTGGGAGCTCAAAGACGGCGGTATTTCCGAATTCTGGGGTGACTACTCCGACTATCTGCGACAGAAAGAAGAAGAGCGCAAAGCTCAGGCGACTCGATACGAAGAGGCGATGCGCGAGCGCGATCGCCTCGAAGCCGCCATCGAAAAACAACGGAAAAAAGCACGGCAGGTCGACGCCAAGCGGAAGGCTGCGAAAAAAAGCAACGAGTATGCAGGTCGATTGGGGCATCAGAAAGCAACCGGCACCAAACAGAAGAGGATGTACCAGGCGGCTAAGGACATGGAGAAGCGCCTCGAAGCGCTCGAAGGGATTGAGGCCCCAGATAGCATTCGCGCCGTGCGGTTCCGCCAGAGCAAGGCCCTGGAACTGCATAGTAAATTTCCCATCTCGGCAGACGATTTCAGCTTGAGCTTCGGCAACTGCATGCTCTATGACCACGCGAAATTCGAGATACCGCTCGGTGCCAAAGTGGCCATCACCGGTGGCAACGGTACAGGAAAGACCAGCCTGCTGAAGGCAATCGCTCGACGCGCCGACGGTATCAACATCTCTCCCAAGGCAGAGATCGGTTACTTCGAGCAAACAGGCTACAAGTTCGACGCCCGTCAGTCTGCGATCTCGTTCATGCAGGATGGTTGCGAGTACAGCATGACCGAAATTCGAGGCATCCTCGCCTCTATGGGAATCGGACCGCGCGACCTGACAAAGGACGTTGGCGTTCTCTCGGGAGGCGAAGTCATCAAGCTGCTACTCGCGAAGATGCTGCTGGGCAGATACAACATCTTGCTCATGGACGAGCCTGGAAATTACCTGGACATCAAGAGCGCCGAAGCCCTCGAGCAGATGATGAGCGCCTATGCCGGAACGATAGTGTTCGTCTCCCACGATAAGAGGCTGGTCGAGAACGTCGCAGACATTGTCTACGAAATAAAGGACACCAAGCTAGTCAAAATCTTTCAGCGCGAATAGCCCTAAATGAGCAAGAAATAATCCCCGAACGGAGACAAGGGAGTAAAACGGCAAAGAAAGAGCCTCCGTCCCAACGCAGGGAACGGAGGCTCTTTAATCGCTTTTACTCATCTCCGTCGCTGGTGGCTTTGTCATGACTCTCGTACGAAACGAAACTCAGCGGCATAGTGCGGCACTCAAAATCGCAGGTCAGAACCCTGTCGTCCTACTCCCACTCAATGGTCGCAGGTGGCTTTGGAGTGATGTCATACGCTACGCGGTTAACACCAGCAACTTCGCTGACAATACGAGAAGAAATGCGAGTCAACAGCTCGTAAGGAAGCTTTGCCCAGTCAGCGGTCATAGCATCGCTCGACTCAACGGCGCGCAGGATAACTGGACGGGCATACGTGCGCTCATCACCCATTACACCAACGGACTTAATGTCGGGTAGCACGGCAAAGTACTGCCAAACACTGTGCTCGGAGTTACGATCGCCTGTCTCGTCAAAGAGTTGAGCATTGTAGGCATCAATCTCTTCACGGACAATAGCGTCGGCGTTGCGGAGAATCTCCAGCTTTTCTGGGGTAACGTCGCCAATGATGCGGATAGCAAGGCCAGGACCTGGGAATGGTTGCCTGTAGACAAGGTTCTCTGGCAGACCAAGAGAAACGCCCAGCGCACGGACCTCGTCCTTGAAGAAGTGGTCCAGAGGCTCAATCAGGTCAAAGTGAACGCCCTCTGGGAATGGAATCAGGTTGTGGTGGCTCTTGATAGTTGCAGCTTTGCCGCCGGTCTTACGAGCGCCCGACTCAATAATGTCAGGGTAGATGGTGCCCTGTGCCAGGAACTGAACGCCGTCCAGCTTCTGAGCCTCGTCAAAGAAGACCTTCCAGAACTCGGTACCAATCAGGCGACGCTTCATCTCTGGCTCGGTAACGCCAGCTAGAAGCTCTGCGTAGCGCTCCTCTGCGTGAACGTGAATCAGAGGCACGTTGAACTGCTTGCGGAAGACCTGCTCAACCATCTCTGGCTCGCCCTTACGGAGCATGCCATGGTTAACAAACACGCAGGTCAGCTGATCGCCGATAGCACGGTGGACAAGGGCAGCAACAACAGAAGAGTCAACGCCGCCGGAAAGCGCCAAAATAACGCGACCATTACCAACCTTCTGACGAATCTCCTCTACCTTCTGCTCAATGATGTTATCCATGGTCCATGTCTTCTCAAAACCACAGATATTGAACAGGAAGTTAGAAAGCATCTGAGAACCGCACTCGGTGTGGTTGACCTCTGGGTGGAACTGAGTGGAATACAGGTTCTTAGCAGCATTTTCCATAGCTGCGATAGGGCAAACATCAGTAGAAGCGGTAACAGTAAAGCCCTCTGGAACCTCAGACACAGCGTCGCGATGACTCATCCAAACAGTCTGCTGTTCAGCGGTGCCGTCAAAGATGCGGCTCTCCCCCGCGCGGGTCAGATGAGCTGGGCCATACTCGCCCTTCTCGGTATGTCCAACGGTGCCACCCAGGGTAACCGCCATAATCTGCTGTCCATAGCAGAAACCAAAGACAGGAAGACCAAGCTCCAGAATCTCTGGGTCAATCTTTGGCGCGTCCTCTGCGTAAACAGAAGCTGGGCCGCCGGACAAAATAAGCGCAGATGGATTGAGCTCACGAAGCTCATCTGCAGAAATATCACAGGGAACAATCTCGGAGTAGACGTTAAGATCGCGCACGCGACGTGCAATTAACTGGCCGTACTGGGCACCAAAGTCTAGAACTGCAACAAACTGCTTGGGCCTGGACTCGCTCATGCATGACTCCGCTTCTCCGGTTTCCCGGTCACTCTTAGATTCTGCGCCAGCGCGCACTACCGCACGTATAGGCACATATCTCTACCACGAATTTATTGCTATTAATAATACCTTCAACCAGCCATTAACATCACGAGAGATTGCGCGCGCCAAAAAGTCTTCTTATTCTGTGCAAACAAAAGACGGCAAAGTTCTATAATCTGACGAGAAATGCTACTAATTTCTAACAATTATAAAACACAAAATATGGCGAGAAGAGCAGGTCAAAAGTACGATAATTTGAAATATAATTGTTTTGTGACGACTAAAACTGGTAACAATTTTTAAGTACCTATCTGCAATAATTTTCTCACGCTCGTAAAACGAATTGGAGTTTGGTTTATGAAAAAAGTACTGGTCAGACTAGGTGCATTTCTTGTGCCATTTATGATTGTTGTTACTTTTGTGACAACATTCGCTTCTGCTGCAACTGTTTCACCGGTTCAAATTACCAGCATGTCTGTGGCTGATGATACCTATACACCAGTAAACGAGATTACCACTGATAACCTGTACCATATTACAATTAACTGGGAATCTACCGCATCTACCGTGGCAGAAGGTGACTATTTTGATATTACTCTGCCCGATAAAGTCCAGTTCACTGCCACACAAAACACAACTCCAATTGAAGTTAAAGATCCTAACGGTGCAACCGTAGCGTGGGCTTATCCAACTCCAGCAGCAGGCAGCATCTTCGGTGGAACTCTGCATGTTGTTTATACAGACTATGCAAACACCCATACTCAAATTAAGGGTACCTTCTCGCTGTCCGCTCTCTACGACCGCGACGCCATCAACGCAGGCGATAACACCCACATTGACTTTGGCGTTAACGGCACCGCTGTTCCTCTCAACATGATTGTTCGTCCAAAGAACACCATTGGCCAAGAGTGGCTCAACAAGTGGGGCGGGCCTGTTACCGGTACTGAGTCCGAGGTACTTTGGTACGTTCGTCTTAACTACTCCGCTGCTAACATGACTGGTGTTGAGTTCTCTGACTCCCTCTCTGATAGAAACGGTGGCGACCTGCCAGCATCAGTAACCTACATTGCCAACTCTTTCCACCTCTATCGTGCAGACTTTGATGGAACGGGTAACTTCAGCAACCTTCAGGAGGTCACCATTCCTAATGGTGCACTTTCTATTGCAGCTGACGGCCACTCCTACCACCTTAACCTGAGCGGCGTTGACTTCTCCCAGGGTCAGCGTTACCTCCTGCAGTACCGCACCACCTTTATCCCAGGTATGGCTCTGCATAACTATGGTGTGCTTACCAACACTGGCGGTGCTCCAAGAAGCGAGATTGGCTTTACCTACTACTCTCCAAGCAACTCCGGCGCCGCAATCGGCAATCTTGTCGGCCGCATCCGCATCATCAAGGTTGACGCTGACAACGCAACTACCCAGCTTCCAGGCGCAACTTTTAAGGTAACAAGCGTTGCTAACCCAGCTGATTCTTGGACTCTTACTACAGGCGCCGACGGAACTGCAACCTCCGAGAGGCTCACTACCGGCTCCTACACCATCGAAGAGATCACCGCTCCAGATGGTTATGTGCGTGACGCTACTGTCTACACCGTAAACGTTGACAATCAGTCCGGCACTATCAAGATTATTGAGAACAAGAAGAACGCCCACACAGACATTCCTGTACAGAAAGTCTGGAATGGCGCAGAGGGCGGAGTAGTAACTGTTCACCTGCTTGCAAACGGCGTTGACACTGGTAAGACCCTTTCCTTGAGCTCTGACAACAACTGGCAGGATTCCTTCACGGGTCTTGAGGCTTATGCTGCTGACGGCTCCGAGATTACCTACACTATCTCTGAGGACGAGGTAGCCGGCTACACCAGCCAGATTACGGGCGACGCAACTCAGGGCTTTGTAGTCACTAACACCCAGGTTCCTCCAACTCCAGAGAAACCTGCTAAGACTCGCAAGAAGTCCAACCTCCCCTACACCGGAGATACATCTTCTGTTGCAGGCGTCCTCTTTGGATCTTTAGCAGCACTGGGCAGCGCAGTTGCACTTAAGCGTCGCAAGTAAGTCTGGCGCAATCGTAGCAGCACAGACGCGCAGCTCCACACAACGTTACAAGAACGTCTTGTCCTCGTGACAAGACGTTCTTTTTTGGCGAGAAAACCGTCTCTTTTGCAAGGCTCCACAGAACTTCTCGCCTCCTTAATTGCATACAGAAAAATGACCTATTCGGAATCACGTATAAAAAGTGACTAATGTCCAGCATTTAGATTTATTAGGAG
>JABZHQ010000033.1:0-12143 GCA_015258765.1 Atopobium sp.
AATAACGAAGTGATATTTATTTGTGTCATAAAAAAACAAATCCACACTGTATCGAATATATCTGAGCACAAAGTAAAAAAGCTTGTTGAAAAGATTAAGCTTAATCTATTTACGTTATTGTCTATCAAATTAATATAATACGCATTGTCATGAATTGTCGCTAATTCATATTTCATATCAATAAGTTTTGAATACGCTTTATCTCTTACGTTTTTAATGATGTCATTTGAAAAAATAGAAACTCTAAAGCAAAAGTAATTTCTAACTATTGTTGAAAGCACAATTAACATCAAAAACTTAGCGCAGATAAAACCAATTTGAAAAAGATCATTTGTAACCGATGTGCTAAAAACTTCAGAAAGTGACTGCATATATTGAATCGAATAAATCTCAAGAAATGATGATAAAACCGCTAAAACGGCAAGAAAAACTAGTGCATTGATTTTTCCATTACCAATATGAAAGATTTCTTTTATTGATAAAAACGATTCTTTCATATATTCATATCTCCAATCAAGTGCGCTGAACTAGACTAAAGAATTCGATTTATGTTGTGTCCAAACGAGAATCATTCAAAAACTAAAATCAGCAGCTTCTATTTTACACTTCATTTTTTTAATTTCTTCATCGATGTTAATTCATTGACATCGCAAAAACTTTTAACTAATAAATAGCCAAAAGCTTGCGCTCGCTGCACTTAAGCGCGCTGACAAACGAGCATAAGGTTATCTGGCTCTGTTGGAGCAACTTCTGGATCCAAAGGTACAACCTCTACCTGTTCAAACACCGTGCGAGCAACATCCATGAGTACTTCAAGTTGATATGCGTCCTCTCCTACCTGTGCAGAAACTACATTTGTAAGATATCTTCCGCCAGGAGTAAGGCAGTGTGCCACCTGTCTCATCCACTCAACAGTCATCATAGCTGCAGGTGGAACTTCTCCGCTAAAGCAATCATTTAAGATAGCGTCATAGCGCCTATTATCAGAGGTAGCTAGGCTCTTTATATACTCTACGCCATCAGCTACTTGTACCCGAAGCCTACCATTGCTCTCTCTAATAGCTTCATCCACAAAGAAGTAGCTATGAGCTAGAGCTGCAATTTTAGGATCAATCTCCAGTGCGTCGCAAGAAACCTCTGGATAATGAGCTACTAAATATCGAGGATACGAGCAACCACCAGCGCCCAACATTAAAACTGAATGCACGGGACACGCAGCTTCAAACAGCAAGTCGTACAGCTCAAGATAAGGAAATACCAGCTGGTTCATTCTAGAATCTGTGTACGTTGCACTTTCATAAGCGCCGCCCTGCCACAACACACGTATTTCTCCACCCTCACCATCTGAGATAGGAAATACCAACGCAGGGCCATTCAGTGCCTGAGGTTCAACGTAAATTCCTGCACAAGTTAGGAGCTCCATATCATGAGCAGTAAGCTGTTTTTCTGACATGGAACTCCTTCAAGTGATGTGTTGTATGCGATGTACGTAAGTATAGCTAGTACACGGGGTTTCTCGCCAGGTGTTACCTCAGCTCAAACGAATCGGCATCGGTGATGCAGACGCAGGTGTCATAGAACGCCTTGAGAGCCTGGTATCCCAGAAGCGTGTCTTTAGTACCGGCGGTCTCGTACACGGAGTGCATAGCAAGCTGTGGCAGGCCCACATCAACGGCGTGCATGCTGACCTGAATGTTGGAGAGGTTGCCCAGCGTTGATCCGCCTGGCATATCGCTTCTATTGGCAAAAACCTGGTAAGGAATGTTTTGCTGCTTCCAAATAGCCTCGACAATGGCACGGCTGAACGCATCGGTGCAGTACGACTGACGTGCTGCTTCCTTGATAACCATGCCGCCATTGAGATAAGGCTTGTTGACTGCATCGTGCTTCTCGGGATAATTGGGGTGTACCGCATGCGCATTGTCGCAGCTTACCAGCAAAGATGCCGAGAGCGCGCGGTAGTAATCTTCCTGCGTAAAGCCAAGCGTAGCATTAACGCGCTGCAGCGTGTCTTTAAGGAACGTAGACTTTGCGCCCTGCTTGGTATTTGAACCAACTTCTTCATTATCAAAGCAGGTATACACAGAGATGTCCTGCTCATTTGAAGATGCAAGGAAAGCCTTAAGCGCTACAAAGGCGCACTGAAGGTCATCCAGATGACCAGCGGAAACAAATTCTTTCTTAGCACCCCAAATGCGGCCGCCCGTGTGATCAACTAAGAACAAATCACGAGAAAGAATGTCCTCTTGAGATACGCCTGCTGCGTCAGCTACCAGGGCGTTAAAGGCGCCGGGATTAAGCTCTCCAGCACTAAAGAGTGGCATCAGATCTTTAGCACGATTAAACTCTGGCGAGAGACCGTTTTTGTGTTCGAGGTGAATAGCCAAGCTTGGAATCATGACAACGTCGTCTTCAATGTTGACCAGCCTGGACTCTACCTTGTTTCCCACCTTGACCAGCACGCGACCGGCAATACCCAAAGGACGGTCAAACCACGTGTGATCAAGCATGCCGCCATATGCCTCGGTGTTCAGACGAAGCGAGTTGCCCTCACCGGTAAGCTCTGGCTGAGCTTTTACCTTGTAGGTTGGAGAATCGCCGTGGGCAACAGCAAGCTGGAAATGATAAGGAGCATCAACGTTTGAGGTTTGGGACTCACGGTACTTCTCGCCAACTTTCCAGGCAACAATTGAAGAATTATTGCGCGTGGTAAAGTAAGCTCCGCCTGGCAGAACATCCCAAGAAGAACCTTCGGATAGATAAGTAAAACCGTTCTCTAACAGGTACTCTTTGATGGTTTGCGTGGTATGAAACATAGAAGGGCTCTGCTTAATAAAAGCAAGGAGCTCCTCAGAAAGAGCAAGTGACTCATTCAAATCAGACATGCGTAAAACCTTTCATAGAACTGTGTTGCACTCAACAGCCTAGCACGCATTTTTAGTGAGGCGCGCACTTTCTAGAAAATGACGCAAAGAATACGCGCTTCAGGGTAGATACTTATATGTCGAACTAATTCTCACCCACCAAAGCGAGAGTGTATGGATATCAATCAAGCTATTGAGCACGCTAATGCGTTTGTCATACCTGGCCTTCTTGTTGATGATCAGTCCATCATCGGCGAGGTCAACAAAAACTGTGATGCCATTAAAACGCTGCTTGATGCCTGGAAGGAAGCTCCTTTAGGCCAAGAGCCTGTAGAGTTTTCTGTCATTCAACAACTTGCTGATAGAACGCGCTCACTCTGCGATACTTACGGCGTGGAGAGACTCAGAAACCATCGAGGCGTTGGTCTTTCTCGCGGTCTTTCAAACGACGATCTTGCGGCTGCCGTTGCAAAGATGCAGCGTCGTCGTCCTAAGGCTGTCTTTAAAACCGCAGGTCCGCTTCTTAACGACTTGCAAATTGCGTATGTCGAGAAGAGCGTTTCTGGCACGGTTTTGGGCATTGATATTGAGACCACGTCGCGCTTCCCTGAGCTGGGTTACATTGTTAACGTGGGCTTTGAGTTCTGGAATCTTGGTCGCAATACCGTTGCCGTAGAGCCTCACACCGCCTACTTTGGCATTCCAGAGATGTACAAAGAAAAGGGTGTCCCTCTTGCCGATATTCACCAGATTACCTGGAAAGATGTTGAGGGCAAAAAATCCTTTAGAGACGATAAGAAAGCCCAAGAGGCCCTGCTGGCAACTATGAAAAAGATTCCTTTTATGGCACATAACGCTGCCTTTGAGGATTCTTGGTTCATGTTCAACATTGATGGCTACGCAGAAGCTAGAAAAGCGGGCAAGATTATTGTTATTGACTCCCGCGACATCTGCCGTCGTTTGGACCCAGAAATTAGGTCTCTTCCCCGTGAGTCTTCTCCTGCCGCACTTGAGAACTGGGCACGTCGTAGGCATACCCTTGCGGCGGACGAGAAGGAACGTCACTTGGGACTTGAAGACGTAGACCTTATGATTCGTACCGTTCAAGCAGAGTTTGCAGACCACAATATGTTTGAAGACTAGGCAACGTTGTCGGTTACCTGTGTTCAAGCGTTATACTAAAGAGTGCACAAACTAGATTTTCTCGCTAGAAAATAACTGCCAAGGAGGAGTTTTGTCAGAGAAGCAGGTTAGAGTACGTTTTGCGCCATCCCCAACAGGTAAGCTGCACATCGGAGGTGCGCGTACTGCTATCTATAACTGGGCTTTTGCTCGTGCAAACGGTGGCAAGTTTATTCTTCGTATTGATGACACAGATCCTACGCGCTCAACTGAGGAGAACACTCAGATCATTCTGCGCGCCATGAAGTGGCTTGGTCTTGATTGGGACGAGGGTCCAGACAAGGGCGGCGATTGCGGTCCTTATAGCCAGACTGAGCGTCTTGATTTGTATCGTGAGGCAGCAAACAAGCTGCTGGCAGAGGGCAAAGCATACCCTTGCTTCTGCACACCAGAGAAGCTTGCCGAAGATAAGAAGGCTGCTGAGGAGCGCCATGACCCCTTCCAGGGCTATCAGCGTACCTGCAGAAACATTGATCCTGCCGAGGCACAGCGCAGAATTGATGCTGGCGAGCCTTATACCATCCGCATCAAGGTTCCTCTGGACCGCGGCGATGTCATTGTCCACGACGCTGTTCACGGCGACGTAACCTTTAACGCTCGCGAGCTTGATGACTTTATCATCTTCCGCTCTGACGGCACCCCAACCTATAACTTTGCCACCGTTGTTGATGACGCTGGCATGGGCATTACCCACATCATTCGTGGCGATGACCACCTGTCTAACACTCCTCGTCAGATTATGGTGTACGAGGCTCTGGGCGCACCTGTTCCAACCTTCGCCCATATCTCCATGATTTTGGGTCCTGACGGCAAGAAGCTCTCCAAGCGCCATGGAGCAACTTCTGTTGAGGAGTATCGTGACCAGGGCTATCTTGCAGATGCCTTTGTCAACTACCTGGCTCTTCTCGGCTGGTCACTTGATGGCGAGACAACCATTGTTCCTCGTGACGTTTTGGCATCTCAGTTCTCTCTGGACCACGTTTCCAAGAACCCTGCTAAGTCCGATCCAGAGCGTCTGAACTGGATTAATGCAACGTATCTTGCCAATATGGACAACCAGACCTTTGCAAAGACGGTTCTGATTCCAGAGCTTGTGGGTGCAGGTCTAGAGCCTGTTCAGGGCAATGCAACTGACGCAGATGAGATTTACGCAACTCGTCCAGGCTGGTATGACCTGCTCTCCGAGATTCTTCGTCCTCGTACCACCGTAAGCCCAGACGTCATTGAGAAGTCCCGCTTCCTATATGAAGGCGCAAACGTCACCCTTGATCAGAAGAGCGTTGAGAAGGGTCTTACCAAAGACGCTGCTCAGAGTGCTACCGTCCTTGCGGCTGCAAAGACTGCTCTTGAGGGCGTTTCTGAGGACGAGTGGAAGGCTGCAGCAATTGACGCTGCCCTTGAGGTGCTTCCAGAGCAGCTTGACCTTAAGAAACGCATTGTCTTCCAGTCCATTCGCGTTGCTGAGTGCGGCAACATGGTCTCCCCTCCTCTTGGAGAGTCTATGGAGCTTCTTGGTCGTGAAGTTTGCCTTGCTCGCCTTGACCGCGCTCTGGAGCTTTGCAAATAACGCGTGAATGCGCGGTTGCCGCGTATTCTTCCAAGCGTAAGTGGGTATCAAAAGTAAAACCACACAAGAGCTGTAAAACAGATGGTTTTGCAGCTCTTTTATCGTTATCGTTTGTTTAGTTTTGGAGTAGCTATGATTTCTATGTCTGCGTTTGAGGTCCTAGGCCCCATTATGGTGGGTCCTTCTTCCTCGCACACAGCAGGAGCCTTGCGCATTGCTCTGGTTGCACGCTCGCTTGCGCCAAAGCAGCTGGAGCGCGTTGAGTTTTGGCTCTACAACTCCTTCTCTCATACCCACCTTGGTCACGGCACTGATTATGCTCTGATTGCAGGTATCTTAGGCCTTGCTCCAGACGATACACGCGTCCGTGAAGCACTTACCCTGGCAGAAGAAGCCCATCTTAACTACAGCGTTATTGAGAAGGGCGACGACGAAACTCTCCATCCAAACACCGTAGAAATTCACCTCTACGGCGCAGATAACGTTCACGTTTCTGTTATGGGCGAGTCTGTTGGCGGCGGCCGTATTCGCATCTCTGGCGTCAATGGCGTACGCATTCGCATGTCTGGCGATATGCCCACTATTTTTGTTTCACATCGCGATAAACCCGGTGTTCTTGCAGCTCTCACTACTATTTTGGCTACGCAAAACATCAATGTTGCAACTATGCGTACCTTCCGCTCAGAGCGCGGTGGCTTTGCCCACACGGTCTTTGAGATTGACGAGCCTATTGAGCAGAAAGTCCTCGACCTCTTCCAGCTGGCACCTCACGTTTCGTATGCCGCTCAGGTTTCCATTCCGGGAGCAGCTCCACAGGTCACAAACGACGTGCTTTCAGGAGCCTTTGACAACGGCGCAGATCTTCTCGCCAGGTGCTCCAAGACGGGAGCCTCTATTGGCCAGATTATGCGCCAGCGCGAGAAAGACCTGCGACCAGATGCCGACGTAGACGCCGAGATGGCTCACGTTCTTGAGATTATGCGCGATGAGGTTCACGACACTATCAAGACGCCTCGTCAGTCCATTGGTGGTCTGCTCAACGGCCAGGCCAAGACGGTGGCAAACACCCCAGCTGCAATCTCAAGTGCTCTTATGGGCACCACGCAAACACGAGCTGTTGCGTACGCTATGGCCGTGCTTGAGCGCTCAGCAACCATGGGCGTCATTGTTGCCGCTCCTACTGCAGGCGCTTCTGGCGTTGTACCAGGATCGCTTATCTCGGTAGCAGAAGAGATTGGTGCCACCGACGAGCAAGTTATTTCTGCGCTTTGGAATGCAAGTGCTATTGGAGCCATCCTAACCACCAACGCAAGTGTTTCTGGCGCTGAGGGCGGCTGTCAGGCAGAGGTTGGATCTGCTGCTGCCATGAGCGCATCTGCATTGGCTGAGCTCTTGGGTGGCACTCCTCAACAGTGCTTGGACGCTGCTTCTATTGCCATCTCTAATCTTCTGGGACTAGTCTGTGACCCTGTCAGAGGACTAGTTGAGTATCCTTGCCAAGATAGAAACGCTATTGGTGTAGCCGCCGCCGTAAGCTCTTCTCAGCTTGCTCTTGCGGGCGTTGGTAACCCAATTCCGTTTGATGAGGTTGCACACGCTATGGCAGAAGTTGGCGCCGCACTCCCTGTTTCTCTCAGAGAAACAGCTAAAGGTGGTCTTGCCGCAACTCCAAGCGCTTCTACCGCATGCGCAAGTTGCACCGGCTGTGCCCCTCTTGACCAGGCGCTTATTGATGCAGAACGCATGCTCAGCTCAAATACTAGAGACGTTCCTTGCGCTTAGAGATGCGTTTTGTATAATATTTTTTGCTGCAAACAGAATTTCTTGAAATTATTGCTTGCATCTCTGACGAGTCTCCTTTATAGTTATTTCTCGCGCTGATGCGCACGGATGACATCTTGGGATATCGTCTAGTGGTAGGACAGCGGATTCTGGTTCCGTCAACGGGAGTTCGACTCTCTCTATCCCAGCCATGTCCTCCCAGTCATACATGGCCCGTTCGTCTAGCGGTTCAGGACGCCGCCCTCTCAAGGCGGAGATCACCAGTTCGAATCTGGTACGGGCTACCAAATGTTCAAGGACTTCTTCGGAAGTCCTTTTTGTTTATCTCAACACCACTTTTGCTTCTATCGTAAAATAGACCAGTCTGTTTGAAATAACTGTCACGCCCAGTCGTGTGACCCAGAAGTATAAGAATTTTTACTAACACCTTGATTGGATCAGGATGTGGCTTGAGTTCTTCCAAAGTGTAGTTGTCATTATTGCCCTGCTCTACGTACCGGGCGTCATTTTGTTGCATGCTTCCGGCATGCCAAAGCCCTGGGCACTTGTTAGTGCCCCTTTGATCAGCTGCGCACTCTTCTTTATTGAGGGAGAAATCTTTAGCGCACTGAACATCCCCATCCCCTTGGCTGTAATGGTTCTTGTTCCGCTGCTTATTGCAGTTCTAGTCAATGGCTACGTTTTTTATGTTGCTCCCAAACACAAAGAAGACCTCAGGGACGAGAAACCCGTCAAATCCAAAGAAACACTCACTGGCAAGCAATCAACTAGCCCTGTACCAGCATTTATCTGCGAAGAACTCCCCTTCTGGATGCCTCTTCTGTATGTTGCAGTTGGCCTTCTTACCGTAGGACTTCTTTTCTTACCCACCCTGCCTTCTGCCAGCTCCTTTGTGCAGGGCTGGGACATTGTACATCACTTAGATGTCACGCAGGCAATGATTGAATCTCAAAAATACTCATCAATCCACTATGACTTTTATAGTACTGTCGAAACTGCCATTACTCCTTGGGAACCGGGCTCTTCAGGATTTTATCCTTCAGGCTGGAACATCATTGTTGCTTTAACAACACAGCTTGTTTCTACAACCGTTCCTATTGCAGGAAATGCGCTCAATTTTGTAAGTGCCGCGATTGTCTTTCCACTATCAATCTGCTCGGTTATTGCAAAAGTTCTTCCCAAACATCGTATTGCGCTTGTAAGCGGTGCCTTTGTTTGCCTAGCGTTCTTTGTCTTCCCTTGGTCGCTTCTCATCTATGGACCAATCTTTCCTAACACCGTAGCCTTCTGTGTAATGCCTTCTATTTGGTGGATTTTTATGCAGATGACTCGCTCAAAAACACCAAAACACGACCTCATCTGGCTTATTGTCATATTTGTTCTTGGCTTGATTACCCTCTTTATCTTGCATCCTTCCACGATTTTCTCGTCAATTGTTGTGCTTCTACCTTGGAGTTTTGCGCGCATTGGAGAGTCAAAACGCAGAGTTGTTCTCTTTGGAAAACAAATCAAGCCTGTTACGCTGGCATACGTATTCTTTATCTTTGCGCTGGTTATTTGGTCTGTTTTCTACTACGTTTTGATTGTTCGAGGCGTGGCTCTCAATTTCTGGTGGAGCGCCTACTCAAGCCTGCAAGATGCTATTTTGCACGCTCTTGGTATGGACTTTATTGGACAGTCGTACGCAGGTGGAGAGCTTGTTTCTCCACAACCGATACTTTCAATCTGCGTGCTTGTAGGCGCTGTATGGACGTTTAAGCACAAGCAGGCTCGATGGATGGTATCTGCCTTTATGTACCTGTCTATACTCTGCATTTTTATTATTACGTTTGACGTTCCTCTGAAGGGATATCTCTCAGGATTTTGGTATACCGATCCATTCCGCATTGCGGCAAGCTGCGTCATTATGGCAATTCCGCTGGCAGCACTTGGCCTAGCAACTCTTGCCGAAGCTGCGCTGGAAATGTTTGCCTCCTGGAGAGAAAAAGCTGCTCAGCGCCAAAGTCAAGGTCAGACTCAAGCTAAAGCTCAGACCTGCGTCTTTTGTACTGTTTGGGCTAAACCTCTGATTGTGGGAGCGGTCATTGCGTGTGTGGTTGTGCTCAACTATGTAGTCCCCATGCCAAACCTTAAATCGGAAGAGCCAATTCCTGCCGCTACTGCCTTTAAACAAGCTTCCGAGAAGGCCTATGGTGATCACTACATTTTGACATCGGAAGAATTGGAGTTTTTACGTCGCGTGGAGCTTACCGTTCCTGCAGGTGCTGTTATTGCAAACCTACCTCAAGATGGCAGTCTCTGGGCGTATGGCACTAACGACTTACATGTGCTCTGGCGCTTCCCTAACGGCTATGACGCTTCAGAACGTCCTGCAAGTGCAATTCTTCGTAAACGCCTTAATCGCATTGCGAGCGACCCTGAGGTGCTTCAGACGGTACGCGACCTTAACGTACAATACGTCCTTATTCTGAACAACGTTGTTGATTACTCCAACGCTGTTACCAGTACCTACAAACCTGGAACCTTCAGAGGTATCACGCAAATAACAGACACCACCCCAGGTTTTGAGGTGGTGCTGGAGGAAGGTTCTATGAGGTTGTACAAGATTACCTTGTAAGAACGTTATGCCTGAAGTGCAGAAACTGCGTCCTTAAGCTCCTGAACACGATCAGTTGCTTCCCATGTGAAGTCTGGGTCTTTGCGGCCAAAGTGTCCGTATGCTGCTGTCTTAGAGAAGATAGGACGGCGCAGCTTAAGATCTCTGATAATGGCACCAGGACGAAGATCAAAGACCTTCTCGATAGCCTGCTCAATAACAGCATCGTCAACAATGCCGGTACCAAAGGTATCAACCATGATAGACAGTGGATGAGAAACACCAATGGCGTAGGCAAGCTGAACTTCGCACTTCTTTGCAAGGCCTGCTGCTACGACGTTTTTGGCAACCCAGCGCGCTGCATATGCTGCTGAACGGTCAACCTTGGTGCAATCCTTACCAGAAAAAGCGCCGCCACCATGACGACCCATACCGCCATAGGTATCAACAATAATCTTTCTACCGGTAAGTCCTGTGTCTCCCATTGGTCCACCAACAACAAAGCGGCCAGTTGGGTTGACGTAAATGTCTGCGTTATCCCAAGCAATGTTGACCTCACCCATAACAGGTGCAATAACGTGGTCGATCATGTCCTGTTTGATGACGGACATGTCTTCAATCTCTGGAGC
Organism: Atopobium sp.; assembly: GCA_015258765.1. Lineage (GTDB taxonomy): Bacteria > Actinomycetota > Coriobacteriia > Coriobacteriales > Atopobiaceae > Lancefieldella. The sequence goes on from JABZHQ010000033.1 coordinate 10,621, forward strand.
ATGCTGCGTGGAAACAACAATGGCTGTGACCTCAACGGGTTTCTCGTCCTCATAACGAACGGTAACCTGAGTTTTGCCATCTGGACGCAAGTACTCAACCTCGCCAGACTTACGCACCTCTGAAAGGCGCTGAGCCAGACGCTGAGCCAGGTAAGCTGGCATTGGCATAAGAACATCGGTCTCATCAGAGGCAAAGCCAAACATCATGCCCTGATCGCCTGCGCCGATAAGATCAAGCGGATCGGTAGTACGTCCTGCCTGCGTGTCATAGGACTGATCAACGCCCTGAGCAATATCGGGGCTTTGCTCGTGAATGAGGCTTAAAACGCCGCAGGTCTCGCAGTCAAAACCATACTTAGCGCGGTCATAGCCAATATTTCTGAGAGTATTACGAACAATCTCCTGGACATCAACGTAGGATTGAGTGCGAATCTCTCCAGCTACCACAATAGTTCCTGTAGTAGCAAAGGTCTCACATGCACAACGAACGTTATCCAAGCAAGCTGGAACACCACTTGGAGAAACGTATCCACGCTCTTCAAGCTCTGCCTCTTTTGCCAGGATTGCATCAAGAATTGCGTCAGAAATCTGATCGCAAACCTTGTCTGGATGTCCCTCAGTAACACTTTCTGAGGTAAACAAATAGTTTTTGTGTGCCATGAACTATCCTTTCACGCATGGCTTCTCTGCTTATGCAGAATATTTGCGTTCTTCTACGCGCAACCACTCTTACTATACCCACCAAAGACACTTTTGAGCAGGATCAGTCAAGAAAATTGTAAAAAAGAGCACCACAAGGGCGCTCTTTAAATTGCATAGTTAAACTGGCATTATGCAAAAACTCGTATGATTACTCATCTATTCCAATGCCGGCAAGTGTCATATCTAGCAGATTCTGTGCAAGCTCATCAGAACCCTCCGCACCGTGGCGCTCTCCCATCAGGCCGATGGCCGAGAGAACCAAAGCTCCTGTAATAGAACAGGCAGCAAGTCTTGAATCAACACCCTGGCGAATAAAGCCTTGCAATTTTCCCATCTCAAGCTGGTTAGCAAGGAGAACAACCACGCGAGAAAGTGGTCCTTCAATGTTGGTAATAAGTGCCTGCTCAGAGCTTGCAAGCTTGTTAATTAAAGCCAAAACCAAAGGTGAGTCAGGCAGAATATGAGCAGCAAGTTGAGCGATGATTGCATGAAGCGTCTCTTTTGAGGCGGGCTTATTACCAATGGTATGCGCAATATCTTTTGCAAGCTCATCAACGCTCTCGTCAAAGATTGCCTGCAAAAGGGCCTCTCTATCAGAAAAGTAGTAATATAGCGCACCCTTTGAAAGACGAGCACGATCTGAAATCTCACTCATTTTGAAGTTGGTATTTCCACGAGCAAGCATGAGCTTGGTTGTCTCGTGCATAATACGCTTACGTGTAGCTGCGCTTTTCTTGGTACGAGCTTCGGCACGAATATGAGAAATAGGAGGCGCTGGAGTCTCGGGTTCTTCTGTAGGCTGCTGTTCATAAGCATTGTGA